>NZ_AEPB01000065.1 GCF_000189395.1 Planococcus donghaensis MPA1U2
GTTTGAGGAAATTAATAAAAAAGAACAATGCAGACTGGTGGTTTCGAAACCACGATTGCTACACGGAATTGTTATAATAGAGTCAATTAATCAATGTGAGGATGAAAGTTTATGACGCAACGCCGTCCGATTGTAGATGCTTTAATTCAATTTCAAAAAAAACAGCCGATTTCTTTTCATGTACCCGGACATAAGCATGGAATTTTGTCGGGGTTACCAAAAGAGATACACCCTGCTCTGTCATATGATTTAACGGAATTAACAGGACTAGATGACCTTCATTATCCAGAAGGTGCGATTCAAGAAGCCCAGCTTTTATTAGCAGAGGCTTATGGGGCCAAAGAGAGTTTTTTACTAGTCAATGGTTCAACTGTAGGGAATTTGGCGATGATTCATGCAGCATGTAAAGAAGGCGATGTGGTGATTGTTCAACGCAATTCTCATAAGTCGATTTTTCATGCATTAGAGCTTGCCCACGTACGTCCTGTATATGTCGCGCCCGAGTGGGACGAATACTCCATGACAGCTGCTGCAGTGTCTTTAAAAGCAATTAAAGAGGCAATTGATACATATCCTGAGGCAAAGGCGGTCGTGCTCACCTACCCGAATTATTATGGGGTTGTTTCAGATGAACTTTCTGAAATTATTTCCTTATGCCACGAAAAAAATATTGCGGTTTTGGTAGATGAAGCACACGGTGCTCATTTTCAAGCGGGTGCTCCGTTTCCAATTTCAGCACTCGAGTTGGGGGCAGACGTTGTTGTGCAATCAGCCCATAAAACCTTGCCAGCTATGACTATGGGGTCATTTTTACATAGAGGCAGCAATCGTGTAAGTGGGAAAAGGATTCAAAAGTATTTGCGAATGTTTCAATCGAGCAGTCCATCGTATTTGATTTTAGCTTCTTTAGATGATGCACGGGCTTATCTTCAAAGTTATTCGCCACCGGATATTCGGTCATTTAATGAAAAGCGTGAGCGTTTTCTAAGTAGTTTACGGATGATTCCGCAGTTACTCGTAGTTGAATCAGATGATCCGTTAAAAATTATGTTACGCGTTGCTCACCATAGTGGTTACCAGCTAAAAGAAAAACTAGAGCAAGTTGGTGTTGAAGTAGAATTAGCAGATTCTTTTCAAGTATTGCTGATTTTGCCTTTATTAAAACAGCGGCATGCGTATCCATTTGCGGAAATTCGTAGTCGTTTAAAAGAAGCGGTAGCTATGCTTGAAAGAGAAGATAGGAAAGAAACAACATTAAAAGTTAAAAAGATAGATGATGTGACAGTGCCAGAGTTATCTTTTGAAGAAATTGATTTATCCGACCAAGAATGGGTGTCTTACACACAAATTATCGGTCGCATTGCTGCGGGGATGTTGACACCTTATCCACCGGGTATTCCATTAATTGTGGCGGGTGAAAAATGGACCACGTTTAAAGTAGAAGAATTGATGAATTATCTTGCTTCAGATGCACAAATTCAAGGTGAACATCGTTTAGCTTCTAAGCAATTGCCCGTTCTTATGCAAGACGTTCAAGTAGTAAGCCAAGGATAAAAGGGTATACTAAAGCATCAACTAGGATGAGGAGGGTTTTCATGGAGCAAGAAAAGTATGCAATCATTGATATTGGTTCGAATACCATTCGACTTGTTATTTATACACGGGACAAAAGTGGGCGCTTTACTGAAAGCGAGAACGTAAAAGCAGTGGCTCGACTTCGAAGTTATTTAAATGAAGAAAATGTTCTAGAACAAGAAGGTGTCGATATATTAGTGAAGACCTTGAAAAGCTTTCAGGAAGTGACTCGCCATCATCAATTAAAATCAATTAAATGTGTTGCTACTGCTGCAGTACGCCAAGCAGAAAATCAAGCAGCTATTTTATCAACTGTAGAGAATGAAACCGATTTTTCTATCCGTATTTTATCCGAATATGAAGAAGCGCATTATGGATATCTAGCAGTAGTCAATTCAACCCCGTTTACCAGCGGTATCACCGTGGATATAGGGGGAGGGAGTACTGAAATTACGTATTTTAAAGATCGCCAGCTCCTTTACTTTTATAGTTTTCCATTTGGGGTGTTGTCTTTAAAAGAACAGTTTATCCAAGAGGAGACGCCAAAAAAAGGAGAAATCCGTGAATTACGGAGCTTCTTAAAAGAACAATTTGATCAGCTAGAATGGTTAGGGGATAAACGCTTGCCGTTAATTGGTATCGGAGGTAGTGCGCGAAATATGGCTCAAGTTCATCAAGAGCATATTGACTATCCTTTTTCCGGTGTGCATCAATATATGATGAATAAAGATGATGTAGAAGAAGTTTACGATTTGTTGAATTCTCAAGATTTTTCAGAGCTTCAACGATTAGAAGGTTTATCAAAAGACCGAGCGGATATCATTATCCCCGCAGTTGAAGTGTTTCGTTATTTAATGGAACTGATTGATACAAAGCAATTTGCGCTCAGTCGAAAAGGTTTACGAGACGGAGTTTTTTATGAAGAGATGACAAAAAGCTTTGATTTGACTGTGTTTCCTAATGTTATAGAAGAAAGTTTTCATGAGTTAGCGATTGATTATGATATTAATTTAACTCATGCATTTCATGTTACAAATAGTGCGTTGCTCATTTCAAAAGCTTTAGAAGCCGTTGATTTGTTATCTTTAGAAGAACAAGATTATAAACGTTTAAAGCTGAGTAGCGCTCTTTATAATTTAGGGAGTTACATCGATTCGGAGTCTAGTCATCAACATACGTTTTATTTATTGAGCAACCGAACGATAGATGGGTTGCTGCATAAAGAACGTGTCATTATTGCATTGATGGGTTCGTTTAAAAACAAAGGAGTCTTTAAACGTAATGTTGCACTTTATGAAAAGTGGTTTACGAAAGATGAGCTAGCAAAATACACCTTGCTCGGAGCAATCATAAAAATGGCTTATAGTTTAAATGCAACAAAGCGAGATATAGTCGAAAAGATTGAGCTCGAGCAACATGAAGAGGTGTTGGTTTTCTCTGTTCAATGCCGCGAAGACTGGAAGCCTGAGCAATACCAAGTGGAAAAACAGAAAAAACATTTGGAAAAACAACTGAAACAAACGGTAGAGTTTCGGTTTTATAAATAATCAATCGCTAACGACAGAGTAAAAGGTGGTGTGGGCAGTGGACTCAGGGAAAAAGAAGAACGTGGAACTCAGAAATCCGGCTTATTATAATAACCGCGAATTGAGCTGGCTCGCTTTTAATGAACGTGTTTTGCAAGAAGCACTTGATAAAAAAAACCCTTTACTGGAACGATTAAAGTTCTTGGCGATTTTCAGTTCGAATTTAGACGAATTTTTTATGGTACGTGTAGCTGGGCTCCAGGATCAAGTAAAAGTTGGATTTACTAAACCTGAAAACAAAGCAGGAATGACCCCAAAGCAACAATTAAATGAAATCGCGATGAAAACCCATCAGCTGGTGGATATACAGTACGAAACATTGCGAAATACGTTGTTGCCAAAAATCCAAAAAGAACATGTAGAATTTGTGAAAATGAAAGATTTGGATGATAAACAGATAAAAGTACTGGAAGAGTATTTTGAAGACTATATTTTTCCGGTACTGACGCCTATGGCTATTGATGCATATCGAACTTTTCCAATGTTGCTCAATAAAAGTATCAACTTAGCCGTGAAATTGGAAGCGGAAAAAAAACAAGACGAAGAAGTGCAGAAAATCGCTATTGTTCAAGTACCTGCTGTGTTGGAACGATTTGTCCGAATTGAGCCAGAGAAAAATAATCATAAACTGGTGTTATTAGAAGATGTTATTGGCTTCTTTATTCATAAGCTATTTCATGGTTTTCAAGTTACTTCGGTTTCTGTATTCCGCATTACACGCAATGCTGACATGACCATTCACGAAGAAGGCGCCCGCGATTTGCTAAAAGAAATTGAAGAAGAGCTTCGCAAACGAAAATGGGGAGCTGCAGTCCGTTTGGAAATTCAACAGCCCGGATTTGATTTGGATATTTTGGATTATTTGACGGACGAACTGGAAGTTCATAAAAAAGATGTTTATGTAATTGAGGGGTTTTTGGATTTAACGGCATTTTTCAATTTTTATAAAAAAATGGCACCTGTATGGGAACACTTAGTGTTTGAAGGAAAGGTGTCTCAATTACCTGCAGGTATGGAGACAGGCAAGCAAATCTTTCAAAAAGTCAGTGAGCAAGATGTCTTTTTGCATCATCCATATGAATCGTTCGAGCCTGTTGTCCAATTTATATCAGAAGCTGCAGATGATCGCGATGTACTCGCGATAAAGCAAACCTTATACCGCGTGAGTGGAGATTCTCCCGTTATTAAAGCATTGAAAAGAGCAGCAGAAAACGGTAAGCAAGTAACGGTACTCGTGGAGTTAAAAGCTCGCTTTGATGAAGAAAACAATGTTCACTGGGCAAAAGAGTTAGAGAAAGCAGGCTGCCATGTTATTTATGGTATGACGCATTTGAAAACTCATAGTAAAATTACGCTTGTTGTCCGTAAAAAAGAAGATAAAATCGAACGATTTGTTCATTTAGGCACCGGTAATTACAATGATCAAACCGCGAAAATTTATACCGATATGAGTTTATTTACATCAAAACGGCAATTTGGAATCGATGCCACTAATTTTTTTAATTACTTGAGTGGTTATACGGAAAAGCCTGAATTCCATTACTTATCGGTCGCGCCATTTATGCTTCGGATCGACATTATTGAATTGATCGATACCGAAATCCGTTATCAGAAAAAAAACGGCAATGGCCGGATTGTTGCAAAAATGAACTCTTTAACCGATAAGGTCATAATAATGAAATTGTACGAAGCTTCTAATGCAGGGGTAAAAGTAGAATTAATCGTTAGAGGGATTTGTTGTTTACGGCCGGGCATACCAGGAGTAAGTGAAAACATTCGAGTGCGAAGCATTGTTGGTAGTCTCTTAGAGCATAGCCGCGTCTATTTTTTCAATCAGAACGGCAAAGAAAAAGTGTTTTTATCATCCGCAGATATGATGACCCGGAATTTAAACAATCGGATTGAAATTTTATTTCCAATTATTGATGAAAAAATAAAAGACCAAGTCCAAACTATTTTGGAGTTAGGACTTATGGATAATGTTAAAGCTAGAGAACAAGATGCAGCTGGAGTTTATGATTATGTCCTCCGTAAAGATGAAGAGCCTGCTTTAGACAGTCAAATGGAATTGTTTCGTCGAGCTTACCGAGTGGCAGAAGATGAAGAGTAATGATAGCGCTGCAGGTTTGGAAGGCACTGTAAAACGAACACCGTTTCGTGTATAGTATAAAGAGTTTGAAACAGATTAATTTCATGAAATAAGGTGATCAGTAAAATGGGGTATTTAATCAATCTTGAAGGTGGAGAAGGATCCGGTAAATCGACGGTTCTGAAAATGCTGGCAGAGGCATTAACAGAAAAAGGGTTTTCGGTTGTTTGTACGAGAGAACCGGGTGGCATCGACATTGCCGAACAAATTCGTGAAGTCATTTTAAACCGGGAAAATACAGCAATGGATGCACGAACAGAAGCGTTGTTATATGCGGCTGCAAGAAGGCAGCATTTAGTAGAGAAGATTATTCCTGCACTTGAAACGGGCAGTATTGTTTTATGTGATCGCTATATTGATTCGAGTCTTGCGTATCAAGGGTATGCAAGAGGACTTGGGATGGAAGAGATTTTCGCCATCAATAAATTCGCTATCGATGAATACATGCCAGACTTAACTTTGTATTTTGATGTTAATCCTAAAGTCGGCTTAGCACGGATTGAAAAAGATGCAGGTCGCGAAGTAAACCGGTTAGATGTAGAATCGATGAAATTTCACTATAAAGTAAGAGAAGGGTATCTTTTGTTATTAAGTAAAAATCCGGAGCGAATTCGTTTAGTAAATGCAGAAAACGAACTTCCAATTGTTTTTACAGATGCATTGGAAACAGCTGTACGTTTTATAGAAGAGCGACAATCGGCAGTAGATCCCACGTAAGTCTTTTCGGAGTCCCTGTTTTTTGATTAAATGACTGGAAAGATATGCAGTGCTTACCTTTGTTCATGTTATACTTATATAGAAGAAAGATAAAAAGGAGTGGGTGCTGATGAAACTCGTAGTAGCAGTTGTACAGGACCAAGACAGTAACCGATTATCCAATGCGTTAACAAAAAATGATTTCCGGGCTACAAAGCTTGCCAGTACAGGAGGGTTTTTACGCTCAGGGAACACTACCTTCTTAATCGGTGTTGAAAATGATCTCATCCCGAAACTGATGGACTTGATTCGTGAAAATTGCCGTTCTCGTGAACAAATGGTCGCGCCAGTTTCACCAATGGGTGGCAACGCAGACTCATATATTCCTTATCCAGTGGAAGTTGAAGTAGGCGGAGCAACAATTTTTGTCTTGCCAATTGAACAATTCCATCACTTTTAATCAATAGGGACAAGTAAGTTTCCTGTGATGAGGGGCAATGTCTCGAGTAACATAAACAATACCCGTGCTCCAATCGGAACACGGGATTTTTTACAAAGTCTGAAGGTGAAGTTGATGCAAAAAACAACCGATGAATTTTTGGAGATGCAACCGGTAGTGATGAAGCGTCTGCAAGGAGCTTATGGAAAAGAGCGTCTAGCGCATGCTTACCTATTTGAAGGTCCTGCAGGATCTGGAAAAAAAGAGATTACTCATTTTTTTGTAAAGCTTCTTCTATGCGAATCACCTATTGAAAATGTTCCATGTGAAACATGTCGGAACTGTCAATTGTATAATTCTGGTAATCATACGAATGTTATATTCATCGAACCGGATGGTCAAAACATTAAAATCGACCAAATCCGTGAGTTGATTTTCAAGTTGAATAAAACGGGCTTGAATACAGGCCGTAAAATATACGTAATCGAGCAGGCAGACCGGATGAATAACTCTTCTGCTAATGCGTTGTTGAAATTTTTAGAAGAGCCAGAGTTTAATGTAACGGCTATCTTGTTAACAGAACGTCTAAATGCGATAATGAGCACAATCCGTTCTCGTTGCCAACTGGTGTCATTTCGCCCTTTATCCCGTCCAAAGTTAATGGAAAAGTTAATAGCGAATGGCATGACCGAATCCATGGCAGCAACCGTGAGTATGTTGACACAAAGTGAAGAAGAAGCCGTTGCATTAAGTCAGGATGAACAATTTTCACAAGCAAGAAAAACTGTTTTAAAACTAGTGGAAGTGGCTAGTAGCAATGTTCATGAAGCGCTTTTAATGCTTCAAGCCGAATGGTTACCGTTATTTAAAGAAAAAGAAGATGCCGAAAGAGGCCTAGACATGTTATTATTTGCATATCGGGACATCGCTTCGGTAAAAGCAGGTCTTGAGACTGCACGAACATATCCAGACATGGAAGAAACATGGAAGCAGATGGCTCTCCAACGCTCCTTTACGGTATTGTCCAAGCAGTTGCAGGCTATATTACAAGCCAAACAACAATTGCCGCGCAATATGAACCGGACGCTGTTGATGGAGCAGTTAATGCTGAATCTGCAGGAGGGGTAGCAATTGTATAATGTGATAGGTGTCCGCTTTAAAAAAGCGGGTAAAATATATTATTTCGATCCAGCTGAATTAGGAATCGAAAAAGACGATTACGTCATTGTGGAAACAGCAAGAGGCGTAGAGTATGGGAAAGTAGTCGTGCCAACAAAAACAGTTGGAGAAAACGATGTTGTTTTGCCTTTAAAACAAGTGGTGCGTATAGCAACTGAACGCGATCGCCAACAAGTAGAGGAAAACCGATTAGAAGCAAGTCGTGCTTTTGAAATGGGCACTGAAAAAATTGAAGAACATCAATTGGATATGAAGCTAGTTGATGTTGAATACACGTTTGATCGCAACAAAGTGATTTTTTACTTTACAGCAGAAGGTCGTGTGGATTTTCGGAACTTGGTCAAAGACTTGGCTTCCATTTTCCGTACACGCATCGAACTTCGCCAAATCGGTGTTCGCGATGAAGCAAAAATGCTCGGTGGCATAGGACCTTGTGGTCGTATGTTGTGCTGTTCAACGTTTTTAGGTGATTTTGAACCCGTATCCATTAAAATGGCGAAAGATCAAAATTTATCGTTAAATCCTTCAAAGATCTCAGGCTTATGTGGTCGATTAATGTGCTGCTTAAAATATGAGAACGATGAATATGAAACAGCGAAAAAAGAAATGCCTGATGTTGGCACACGGGTAACGACGCCAGATGGCGATGGTCGTGTTGTTGGCATGAACATTTTGGAGCGAGTGTTAAAAATTCGTTTATCTGAGCAAGAACAAACACTTGAATATACATTAGATGAAATAATGGGCCAAGGAACGAGAGCGTGAGGTGGTTTAAGTGAAGGAAAAAAACTTTTTAGATACAGTCATGGAATTTGAACAGCAACTCCAATCGATGCAAGAGCAATTCAGCGAGTTAAAAGCGGTTGTGGCTCGGACGATGGAGGAACATCATGCGTTGCAGCTGGAAAATCATCATTTACGTTCACGATTAGATGAATTTCATAAAGCGGTGCCAGAAGTGGCAGCAGTAGATCCAGTAAAATTAAAAAAAGCTGTTATGGATATTGGTGAAGGCTACGATAACTTAGCGCGCTTATATCATGAAGGTTATCATGTCTGCAACGTCCATTTCGGCAGTTCTCGAAAAGGCGATGATTGTCTGTTTTGTTTGTCATTCCTGAATAAACAAAACTAAAAAGTAAAGATGAAGTTTGATAAAGAGAAAGGCTTCCGACACTTCGTGTGGCGGCAGCCTTTTGTTATGCTAGGAGTTGAACAAATGTTAGTGGATGACGAAAGATTAGATTATTTATTAGCGGAAGATTTGCGGATTATTCAAAGTCCATCGGTGTTTTCGTTTTCTTTAGATGCAGTATTGCTAGCACGTTTTGCATATGTCCCTTTAAAAAGGGGGACGATTGTAGATTTATGTACAGGCAATGGAGCAATTCCGTTATTTCTAAGTGCACGAACAGAATCTCGCATTATTGGCGTAGAGCTGCAAGAAAGACTCGCCCACATGGCACGACGCAGCATAGCTTACAATGAACTCGAAAAACAAATTGAAATTATCGAAGGCGATGTTAAAGACATGCCAAAACAATTAGGGTTTGAAAAATACGATGTTGTAACGTGTAACCCTCCTTACTTCCCAGCACATGAGATGAGCGACAAAAACATTAGTGAACATATGGCGATTGCAAGACATGAATTGCATTTAACATTAGACGAAGCCGTACAAGCAGCAAGTCAATTGCTCAAACAAGGAGGCAAAGCGGCATTTGTCCATCGTGCAGGTCGATTGATTGATTTGATGGCGGCAATGCGTGCAAACCGCTTAGAACCTAAACGGATTCGTCTCGTTTATCCAAAAGCCGGAAAAGAAGCGAATACTTTATTGATCGAAGGCATTAAAGACGGCAAGCCGGATTTGAGAATATTGCCCCCGCTGGTTGTTTACGGAGAAGATGGGGAATATACAGAAGAAGTACGCGAGTTACTATATGGAGATAACTAATCATTATTTTTATGTATTGGAATGCGCCGACCGGTCTTATTATGCAGGATACACTAACGACCTTGAAAAGCGGCTAGCTGCACATAATGCAGGCAAAGGTGCAAAATACACTCGCGCTAGAGGCCCGTCGAAACTAATTTACCATGAATGCTTTGAGACAAAGCAAGAAGCCATGAAAGCGGAATACGCTTTTAAGCAATTAACCAAGCCACAAAAAATTCGTTATATTGCTGAAGAAAAGGAGAGCGGCAAATGAAATCTCAAAAAAGTTTTCAGCACAAAGAAGCAACTTTGTATTTAGTAGCAACACCTATTGGCAATTTAGAAGATATGACCATACGCGCGCTACGCATTTTAAAAGAAGTCGATTTGATTGCAGCCGAAGATACACGCAACACTAAAAACCTTTGCAATTATTTTGATATACAAACTAAATTAGTTAGCTATCATGAACACAACCAAGAAAGCGGCGGGTTTAAAATTTTGTCGTATTTGGAACAAGGCAAGTCAGTCGCATTAGTGAGTGACGCTGGCATGCCGTGTATTTCGGATCCTGGTGAAGATATTGTAAAGCGAGCTGTAGCAGAAGGCTTTCCTGTTGTCCCTATTCCGGGAGCTAACGCAGCACTTAGTGCGCTAATTGCATCTGGAATTTCACCACAACCTTTTTTATTTTATGGCTTTTTATCGCGTAATAAAAAGGAACGGTTAGCCGAACTCGAAATATTGGGCCAGAAACAAGAAACACTGATTTTTTATGAAGCGCCTCACCGATTAAAGGAAAGCTTAAAAAGCATACAAAAAGCGGTAGGCGATGATCGGGAAATTGTATTAGCACGCGAAGTAACAAAGAAATTCGAAGAATTTATAAGAGGAACAGTGGGGGAAGCTGTCGAATGGGCCGATGAAAACGAAATTCGTGGAGAATTTTGCATAGTGTTAGAAGGAAATGCGGACCCTGAACCGGTAGAAAACGTAAAGTGGTGGGAAACGCTATCCATTGAAGAGCATGTCGATCAATTGATAGAAACCAAAAACTTAACATCGAAAGAAGCGATTAAAGAAGCAGCGATTGAACGACAATTGCCGAAAAGAGAAGTGTATCAAGCTTATCATACGTAAGAAAAGCGTAAGTAGCCGTATAGATTCAATGGATAAAAGATAAGTAAGCATAAAAAAACCGGATGCGTGGGCACCCGGTTTTTTTAACTTATTTGTTTAAGTTGTTTTGAATTTCTTTTACTAACATTTCTGCGCCTTCAGAGCTTAAGATCAATTTACCGCCAACTAATTGCATGTTTTCGTCTGATACTTCGCCTGTCACTGCACATGTCATGTTTGGTAAGTATTTCTTCAAGATAATTTTATCGTCATCCACATAAATTTCCAATGCGTCTTTCTCAGCGATTCCTAAAGTACGGCGCAATTCGATTGGAATTACCACTCGTCCTAACTCATCTACTTTACGAACAATACCTGTTGATTTCATAATTATAGTCCTCCTCTAAGTTTATCAAATTTATTCGTCAAAATTCGACATTTTCCACTTCCTGTAATAAATCATACCAACTACTGTCAATTAGGTCAATAAAAAACTATCGAAAATATAATAAAATTTAAGATTTAGTGTTAATTTCGCCAGATTTACTGTACAAGATGTCATAAATTCGACAAAATGTCGAATGGAATTGTAACGGGATAGCTATAAGTAGCAAGCTATAATACCTATTTAAGTGATTGGTTGGAATTGAAAGATTGTACAAAATTGGGGACTTGGTTAAAATAAGGACTATACAAAAAAACTGGAGGAATTTTTCGTGACTGCTAACAACAAGACATTTTATATAACTACACCAATTTATTACCCAAGCGGAAAATTCCATATTGGAACGGCATATACAACAGTCGCTTCTGATGCAATGGCCCGCTATAAGCGCCTACGTGGATTTGATGTCCGGTTTTTAACTGGAATGGACGAGCATGGCCAGAAAATAGAGGAAAAAGCAAACGAGGCGGGCAAAGCGCCACAAGAGTTTGTGGATGAAATGGCTGCAGCTGCCAAACAAGTATGGTCGGTTATGGACATTACGTATGATGATTTTATCCGGACTACAGAAGAACGTCATAAAGAAGGAGTCGAGCGGATTTTTAAAACTTTCCTCGACAATGGTGATATTTATAAAGGGGAATACGAAGGTTGGTACTGTACTCCTTGTGAATCATTTTTCACCGAAAACCAATTAGAAAATGGCAATTGTCCAGACTGTGGGCGCCCGGTTCAAAAAGTCAAAGAAGAATCGTATTTCTTCAATATGAAAAAATACGCATCACGTCTTTTGGAATACTATGAAAATAATGTCGAATTTATTGAACCAGAATCACGTAAAAACGAAATGATTAATAATTTCATTAAACCTGGATTAGAAGATTTGTCGGTTTCACGAACTTCTTTTGACTGGGGCATTCCAGTTCCTGGAGATCCGAAGCACGTTATCTATGTGTGGGTGGATGCTTTGTCGAATTACATCACGTCTCTAGGTTACGGCTCAGAAGACGATAGTTTGTTTGATAAGTACTGGCCAGCGGATGTTCATGTAGTTGGTAAAGACATCGTCCGCTTCCATACAATCTATTGGCCGATTTTCTTGATGGCTTTGGATTTACCATTACCGAAAAAAGTCTTCGCTCATGGTTTTATTATGATGAAAGACGGTAAAATGTCGAAATCTAAAGGCAATGTCGTTTATCCAGAAATGCTGGTTGAGCGTTACGGTCTAGATGCAACTCGTTATTTCTTATTACGTGAATTACCATTTGGTTCAGACGGTGTTTTTTCACCGGAATCATTTATTGAGCGAACAAACTTTGATTTAGCAAACGATCTTGGGAATTTATTAAACCGTACAGTGTCTATGATCAATAAATACTGTGGTGGTGTCGTGCCACAAATTAATGACTTGCAAACAGAGTTTGATGCACCACTGCAGCAAGTAGCCGCACAAACGGTAAAAGCGCATGAACAGTACATGGAAAAAATGCAGTTTAGTATTGTATTAAGCGAAATTTGGACATTGATTTCTCGAACAAATAAATACATTGATGAAACGCAACCGTGGGTATTAGCAAAAGATGAAAATGCAAAAGAACAATTGAATTCTGTTATGGCTCATTTAGCAGAAAGTTTGCGAATGACAGCCGTTATGTTACAGCCGTTCTTGCCGAATGCACCTAAACAAATTATTGAACAACTTGGTTTAACAGAAGAATTTTTAGCGTGGGCTACCTTACAAGACTTCGCTAAAATTCCAGCTGGCACGCAAGTTGTGTCGAAAGGTACGCCAATTTTCCCTCGCCTTGAAGTAGAGCCGGAAGTGGCATATATTCGTGATCAAATGCGTGGATCTGTAGCGCCAGTCGCAGAAGAGCCAGAAGTGATGGAAGTTCCAGATGTACCGGAAATTGAAATTGAAGATTTTGCAAAAGTGGATTTGCGTGTAGCTACAGTTATAGATTGTGAAGCTGTACCAAAAACATCAAAGCTATTAAAACTTCAGTTAGACATGGGTTATGAAAAGCGTCAAGTGGTTTCGGGGATTGCTGAACATTACAAACCGGCTGACTTAGTTGGTAAAAAAGTGGTCGTTGTTGCAAACTTAAAACCAGTGAAATTGCGTGGAGAGTTATCTGAGGGAATGATTTTAGCTGGTGAAAAAGATGGCTATTTAACATTAGCATCGGTCGCAGAACAGCTTCCAAATGGCTCGAAAATAAAATAAAATATACTGGAAAAGAACTGTTTTGACCCACTTTCATTAGTGGGTCTTTTTTTGTTTTTCTAGTTTAAATTGCCCAATATTACAATGAAATAGGACGAAATGACGCGGAATTAACATGTTTTGTTACCTAATTGTAATGTTGCTGTGAAGAAAGATACAGGTAGAACCATTAGAATAAAGCTTAATGTGAGGAGAATGATTGATGTTTATCGATACCCATGTACATTTAAATGCAGATCAATACGATGAGGACTTAGTAGAAGTCATTGAGCGCGCACGAGAAAACCATGTGGAAAAAATGGTAGTCATCGGCTTCGACCGAAAAACGATCGAACGAGCCATAGAGTTGGCCGAAACCTACGAATTTATCTTCGCAGTAGTTGGTTGGCATCCAGTAGATGCCATCGACTGTACTGAAGAAGACCTGGCGTGGATTGAAGAGCTAGCTGCTCATCCTAAAGTAGTTGGAATCGGAGAAACCGGTTTGGATTATCATTGGGACAAATCGCCAAAAGAGGTACAACAAGAAATCTTCCGTAAGCAAATTCGGTTGGCTAAAAAAGTGAAACTGCCAATTATCATTCATAACCGGGAAGCAACAGCAGACGTATTAGAAATTCTTAAAGAAGAAAACGCACAAGAAGTAGGCGGCGTGATGCATTGCTTTAGTGGCAGTGTAGAGACAGCCCACCAAAGTATCGCAATGAACTTCATGATTTCACTTGGTGGACCAGTAACATTTAAAAATGCCAAAAAGCCAAAAGAAGTGGCCGAAGCGATCTCACTCGATCATTTAATGATTGAAACAGATGCTCCATATTTAGCACCGCATCCCTATCGCGGCAAACGAAATGAACCATCTTATGTTCCTTTAGTAGCGCAAGAAATTGCGCGGTTAAAAGACATTTCAATAGAGACTGTCGCAAAAGCAACTACTGAGAACGCCGAAAAGTTTTATAAATTTTCTCAAAAAAAGTGAAATTAAGAAATTCGTATTCGTTGACATGAAAAACACAGGCCCATATAATCACTCAAGTGAAAGAGGAGGAATTATTTTTGACAAATCAAGCAAATAGTACCAATTCGACAAAGTCATTTAAAGGTAAATCGTTGGCGGTAACAATCGCGACTGTCTTATTGTTCGCAGCGGTTTTAACTTTCGCTATATATGAAGGAACAAAAAATACAATAACAGTAACAGCAAATGGAGAACAGGAACAAGTAAGAACGCATGCAGAAACAGTAGGTGCCTTTTTAGAAGAACAAGACATCGAAACTGGAGAGCATGATTTTGTAAGCCATTCTGCAGATACACCGATTAATGAAGATATGACATTGGAATGGGATGCAGCAGAACAATATGCTGTAACCGTTGATGGGAAAGCGACTTCAGCTTGGACCACAAAAAACACAGTGTCAGACATTTTAGCAACAGCGAATATTGAGTTAACAAAATACGATAAAGTAACCCCAGCATTAGACGCACAAGTAGACGAAGACACAAAAATCTCAGTTGAAAAAGCATACGAAGTTACAATTCAAGACGGCGTGGAAGAAAAGAAAGTATGGTCTACTTCGACAACAGTCGCTAATTTCTTAAAAGAAAACAAAATCACATTAGGTAAACTAGATCGCGTTGAAAGCGAAATGGACGCATTGGTTTTACCAAATTCAGAAGTCAAAGTAGTTCGCGTTGAAAAAGTTACAGATGTAGTTGAGGATTCTGTAAAATACGCAGTCGAAACTAAAAAAGACGACACGCTTCTTAAAGGTAGCGAAAAAGTTGTTCAAAAAGGTCAAAATGGCTTAGTTGAAAAAACATATGAAATTGTAAAAGAAAATGGTAAAGAAGTAAAACGTGATCTTAAAAACGAAAAAGTTGTTAAAGAACCAACAAAACAAGTAACGGCAGTTGGCACAAAAACAGTTGTCGCTAGCGTTTCGCGTGGAGCTCAAAAAGAAACTGTTAAAACAGCTTCACCTGAAAAAGCACCAACAGCTACAGCGACTACAGTTAAAGCAACAACGACTCCTAAAGCAACACCAGTCAAAACTACAACAGTTAAAGAGACACCTGCAGCAGAACCAACTGGTGGAAAAGAATTTTATGTATCGGCAACAGCGTATACAGCAAGCTGCACAGGATGTTCAGGAATTACAGCTACGGGCATTAACTTAAAAGCAAACCCTGGCCTTAAAGTAATTGCGGTAGATCCAAATGTTATTCCATTAGGTTCTAAAGTATGGGTAGAGGGATACGGAAATGCGATTGCAGGCGATACAGGCGGAGCAATCAAAGGAAATAAAATTGATTTATTCATGGCAAACAGATCAGATGCTTTGTCATTTGGACGGAAACAAGTGAAAGTTAGAATTTTAAACTAATCTATTTTAATCCAACTGCAAGCTTTCCTGGGATATTTCCCGGGAAAGCTTTTTACATGTTAATCGATAAACAGGTAAAATAAACAAGAAGCTTGAAATGAGGAATTTGATAAATGAAAATAACTGAAATTATTGTGGTTGAAGGAAAAGACGATACAGTAGCCATTAAACGTGCAGTCAATGCGGATACCATTGAAACAAATGGATCAGCTATTACTGCAGAAACGCTTGCACGAATTGCTCACGCCCAGGAAAAACGAGGAGTCATTGTTTTTACTGATCCGGATTATCCTGGACGCCGTATCCGTGCTATTATTGAAGAACATGTGCCCCAGGCAAAACATGCATTTTTAGCAAAAGAAAAAACAATCGCTAAAAACGGCAAAGGCTTAGGAATTGAACATGCCCGTGATGAAGACATTCGTGAAGCGCTAGAAGCGGTTTATACGCCGTTACAGCAAGATCGTGCAATTGAGATTACAATGGAAGATTTAATCGATGCTGGCCTTGTTGCTCACCCACAAGCGAAACAGCGCCGTATTGCAATCGGCAACGATTTGCAAATCGGTTACACAAATGGGAAACAACTTCAGAAGCGACTCTACATGTTTGGTATTTCCAAAGACCAGTTTATTAAAGCGGTACAAGCGTTAACTCAGGAGGAAAATTAATGACTAAAGATATTGCAACACCCATCCGCACTCAACAAATCATGACGAAATACAATTTGAAAGTGAAGAAAAGCTTAGGACAAAACTTTTTAATCGACCCTAATATTTTGCGCAAAATTGTCGGACAAGCCAACTTAACAAAAAAATCTGCGGCAATCGAAATTGGCCCTGGAATTGGTGCGCTAACTGAGCATTTGGCAAGAGAAGCTGGAAAAGTGTTAGCTTTTGAAATCGATCAACGTTTATTGCCAGTATTAGCTGACACATTGTCACCATATGACAATATTTCCATTGTTCATTCCGATATTTTAAAAGCCGATGTCCAAGCAGCCATTGATAGCGAATTAGCAGGATACGATGATATTGTGGTCGTGGCCAACTTACCTTATTACGTAACGACTCCAATTATCTTAAAGTTATTACTAGAAAAGCTGCCGATTCGTGGCATGGTCGTTATGTTGCAAAAAGAGGTAGCTGAGCGCATTACAGCAAAACCTGGAACAAAAGCTTACGGGTCGCTATCAATTGCCATACAGTACTATACACAGGCTGAAATGGCGTTAACAGTTCCGAAGTCCGTATTTTTACCTCAACCAAACGTGGATTCTGCCGTTATTCGCATGACCAAACGAGAAGTGCCAGAAGTCGAAGTCATTAACGAAGACTTTTTCTTTAGTGTTACAAGAGGTTCGTTTGTTCAACGGAGAAAAACTATATTAAACAACCTTCAAGTTGCAATGCCTTCAGGAAAAGAGAAAAAAGAATTCATTTTAAAAGCGTTAGAAGAAGCAGAAATTGATCCGACAAGACGTGGTGAAACTTTAACCATTAAAGAATTCGGTTTATTATCGGATAAGTTATACGCATATTTCCAGTAATAACGGCATTCTGTTACAAAATCGGCACAACTTGTTTCGAGTTAAAGAAATTTCGAATAAATAAATATTGACAGCAACAGAGTGTCGCTGATAAAATTATAAATTTGCTTGACTATTCCATCAAATTATGGTAGAATTTTATCCATAGTGAGGTGTAGACAAAATGCCCAAAACTTTGGCGGATATTAAAAAGTCGTTAGACCTACATTTAGGAAAGCGATTGCTTTTGAAGGCAAACGGAGGTCGCAAGAAAACGGTCGAACGTGCCGGAATCCTGCGCGAAACATATCACTCCGTGTTCGTGATTGAGTTAGATCAAGAAGAGCATGCATTTGAACGCGTGTCTTACAGCTACGCAGACATCTTAACTGAAGCAGTAGAAATTACTGTGTACGAAGGAACCGAAGACGCACTTGTTGTGAAATAATCGAACTACATTTATAAGATACTCCAAAACTTGCTCCTGCTGATTTAAGCGGAATGCGAGTTTTTTTGTTTCTATCACCACTTTGCTTTCCATTAGCCCGCGGTATGTTAAAATAGTCTTCATCAGAATATAAAAGGAGGCAGTGGGATGCTCTACGTGAAAGCGCCTGCCAAGATTAACTTAACATTAGATGTTTTGCATAAACGTCCAGATAACTATCATGAAATCGAAATGATTATGACCACGGTGGATTTGTCGGATCGCATAGGATTGATGGGGACAGCAAAAGGCATACATATTCAGTCTGCAGATCGCTTCGTGCCAAATGATTCCCGCAACCTTGCTTATCAAGCCGCACAATTGATTAAAGACACTTTTAACATTAAGACCGGCGTTATCATTTCGCTAGATAAAAAAATTCCGGTTGCCGCAGGTTTAGCCGGAGGGAGTAGCGATGCTGCTGCTACATTAAAAGGATTAAATAAACTTTGGCAATTAAACTTGTCACTTGATGAACTAGCTGAGCTAGGGGCTAAAATCGGCTCGGATGTTTCTTTTTGCGTTTACGGGGGCACAGCTCTTGCAAAAGGGCGTGGAGAAATTATTCAACAATTGCCGACTCCACCGAATTGCTGGGTCATCTTAGCAAAACCAACTATTGGCGTCTCTACAGCTGATGTTTACGGTGCGTTCGATGTAACCACAGCTCAACATCCAAACACACAAGAAATGATTCAAGCACTCGAAGATGGCGATTACGATGCGATGTGCGCCAACCTTGGCAATGCTCTTGAAAGTGTTACCTTAAAATTGTATCCAGAAGTTGCGCATATTAAAGATCAGATGAAGAAATTTGGTGCGGACGCTGTATTAATGAGCGGAAGTGGGCCAACAGTTTTCGGGTTGGTTTACCAAGAAGCACGTATTCCACGTATATATAATGGCTTGCGTGGCTTTTGTTCGGAAGTTTATGCAGTACGGTTGATTGGCGAACGAGAGCCCCTTGCTTAAATACGGACATTTATGGTAAGTTTTCTATAAATCATTCGTGTTTAGGAGAGGGTAGTTTTGAAGTGGAAGCGCAGTGAACGGCTTGTTGATATGACACATTTTTTATTAGACCATCCACATAAATTGATTCCGCTGACTTATTTTTCGGAGTTGTATCAATCAGCTAAGTCATCAATTAGTGAAGATTTAGGAATTGTGAAAGAAACGTTTGAAGAAAAAGGAATCGGTTTGTTAATGACAGTACCAGGAGCAGCTGGTGGTGTTAAATATGTTCCAAAACTTCAAGCTGGTGAAATTAAAACCGTAATAGCGGATTTAATGGAAGAGTTAAGTCATTCGGATCGATTGTTGCCAGGTGGTTATTTGTATATGACTGATGTGCTTGGCAATCCCGAAATGATGAACCGGGTTGGTAAAGTATTTGCGACAGCATTTGCTAACGAGAAAATTGATGTCATTATGACAGTAGCAACAAAAGGTATCCCAATTGCACATGCTATTGCGCATCACTTGAATGTACCGGTCGTTATTGTTCGTCGTGATAGCAAAGTTACTGAAGGCTCTACCGTCAGCATCAACTATGTATCAGGGTCATCAAGACGAATCCAGACAATGGTGTTGTCAAAACGTAGCATGAAGAGTGGACAGCGCGTTTTGATTACAGATGACTTTATGAAAGTCGGCGGAACGATGAATGGCATGAAGAACTTACTTGAAGAGTTTGAGTGCACATTAGCGGGTGTCGCTGTTCTCGTCGAAGCCGAGCATTCGGATGAGCGTCTTGTTGAGAAGTATTTGTCTCTCGTCAAATTGCATGAAGTCAGTGAAAAAGAACGAACCATCGCTTTAGAAGAAGGAAATTACTTTGAAAACGGGGGAATTTAAATGAATTACGTAGCGACAGACAAAGCAGCAGCTGCAATTGGCCCATATTCACAAGGTGTAGTTTCAGGAGGGCTTTTGTATAGCTCGGGTCAAATTCCATTAACAGCAACCGGTGAATTGGTTGACGGTTCTATTGGCGATCAAACGCATCAAGTATTTTCAAACTTAAAAGCAGTACTTGCAGAAGCAGGCTCATCTTTAAATGATGTCATCAAAACTACTGTTTTTATTAAAGACATGAATGACTTTGCTGCTTTAAACGAGATTTATGCTAGTTACTTTGGAGACCATAAACCAGCGCGCTCGACAGTTGAAGTGGCACGGTTACCAAAAGATGTAAAAGTAGAAATCGAAGTTATTGCGAAAGCGAACAAGTGAAATTAGTTAAACTAAGTTAAAAAGCAGGCCAACTCATCATTTTATGAGTTGGCCTGCTTTTTTCATCTCTTATTCCTCTTATTTTCTTTATTGAGTAAATTTTCAAATAAGTTTTGTGATTTGTGAAGGAGAATGGTCCTTTATAGCGAATAACCATAATTAGGGTTTAAAACAGCAGCTGAGAGGAGGGGGAACAAGAGAATGGAAGTAACAGATGTGAGACTAAGACGTGTACAAACCGACGGTCGAATGAGAGCAATCGCCTCCATCACGCTGGATGACGAATTTGTGATTCACGATATTCGGGTAATTGATGGAAACGATGGCTTGTTTGTAGCGATGCCGAGCAAAAGAACACCAGATGGGGAATTTAGAGATATTGCTCATCCGATTAACTCAAGCGCACGCACGAAGCTACAGGAAGCGGTCTTAACTGCATATGAGCAAAGTGAAAACGAAGCGGTTTTGGAAAATGCCGGCGTTTAATGGAGCTGAAACAAGGAGCCTTCTATTGTAAAAATAGGCTCTTTTTTTATTTGCCTTTTTTGTCATGGGATTGTCATGCCTTGGAACCTTGAAAAATCAAGGTTTTTCCGCTATAGTCAATAAGGAAAAGCGAATTTTTGGTTGACATGGCGAGGTTAACACTGAACCGATCAATTGATAGAATAAATATAAGGATAGACCTGGTAAAAAGGGTTCTGATCAAAAGAGGAGTGGAGGGATAACAGATGGCAAATACATATGCAGTAATTTTAGCGGCCGGCCAAGGAACGCGCATGAAGTCGAAATTGTACAAAGTACTTCACCCAGTCTGCGGCATGCCAATGGTTGAACATGTCACAAGCAATGTTGAGCAACTTGGTGTTGAAAAAATCGTGACCGTCGTTGGCCACGGCGCAGAAAAAGTTCAGCAGCAATTGGGAGCAAAAAGTGAGTATGCTTTGCAAGCAGAACAGCTTGGAACAGCTCATGCGGTACAGCAAACAGCTTCCTTGATCGAAGGTTTAGCAGGTACAACATTAGTGGTTTGTGGTGATACGCCATTAATCCGTCCAGAAACGATGCAAGCTTTACTTGACCAACATACTGAAACAGGAGCAAAAGCAACAATTTTAACAGCAATTGCTGACAACCCAACAGGTTACGGCCGAATTCTTCGCAATAGCGAAGGCATTGTTGAAAAAATTGTTGAGCAAAAAGATGCTTCGTCAGAAGAACAACAAGTAAAAGAAATTAATACAGGAACTTATTGCTTTGACAACGAAGCGTTGTTTGAAGCGTTAAAATTAGTTTCTAATGATAATGTTCAAGGTGAGTATTACTTACCAGATGTTATTGAGATTCTACAAAAGCAAGGTGAGATCGTAGCCGCTTATGCAACAGACAGCTTTGATGAAACATTAGGAGTTAATGACCGTGTAGCATTAAGCCAAGCTGAGAACATTATGCGCAAACGAATTGCGGAAAAACATATGAGAGCGGGCGTATCAATTATTGATCCGGCAACTGCTTATATTAGTGCGCAAGCTGAAATCGGAGCAGATACCATCATTCATCCGAACGTAACGATTGCAGGCGATACAAAAATTGGGGAAGATTGTGTTATTTCGTCAAACAGCCAAATTGTGAATAGTGTGATTGGTGACCGTACAACAATTCGCAGTTCAGAAGTTTACGACAGCAGCATTGGTACGGACACAGCTGTTGGACCATTTGCACACGTTCGTCCGGAATCAGCTTTAGGCAACGATGTAAAAATCGGTAACTTTGTTGAAGTGAAAAAAGCCGAAATCGGAAACGATAGCAAAATTTCTCATTTAAGCTATATTGGCGATGCAACAGTTGGCACAGGTGTTAATATTGGGTGCGGGACCATTACTGTAAATTATGATGGCAAAAATAAATTCCAAACCGTTATTGAAGATGATACGTTCATCGGTTGTAATTCAAATCTGATTGCACCGGTTACTGTAGGCAAAGGATCATATGTTGCTGCAGGATCTACGATTTCCAAAAATGTACCTGAGGATTCATTGGCGATTGCTCGTTCGCGCCAGGAAAATAAAGAAGGCTATGCAAGTAAATTAAACAGGAAAAAATAGGAGGGTTCACACCTAATGGGCTATCAAAATGCAAACTCGAAATTGAAAATCTTTTCATTGAATTCGAACCAGGAGCTAGCGGAAGAAATTTCTGAACATGCAGGTATTCCACTTGGAAAAAGTTCAGTAACACATTTCAGCGATGGTGAAATCCAAATTAATATTGAAGAAAGTATTCGTGGCTACGATGTATTTATCGTGCAATCGACTTCTCAGCCGGTTAACGAAAACTTGATGGAACTATTAATTATGATTGACGCTGTTAAACGTGCTTCTGCTCGTACAGTCAACGTCGTAATGCCTTACTATGGTTATGCACGACAAGACCGTAAAGCCCGTTCACGTGAACCGATTACAGCGAAATTAGTAGCGAACTTATTGGAAACTGCAGGAGCAACTCGTGTCATCGTACTTGATTTGCATGCTCCTCAAATTCAAGGGTTCTTCGATATTTTGATTGACCACTTGGTAGCTGTACCATTGCTTTCTGATTATTTCCTGAATGAAAGTGGCGTTGACCTTGAAAATGTGATCATCGTTTCACCTGACCACGGCGGAGTTACTCGCGCACGTAAGATGGCGGATCGTTTGAAAGCACCAATCGCCATTATTGATAAACGTCGTCCAAAACCAAACGTTGCTGAAGTTATGAACATTGTTGGTAACGTAGAAGGCAAAACGGCGATTATTATTGATGACATTATTGATACAGCAGGAACGATTTCGATTGCTGCGAGTGCATTAATCGAAAGCGGTGCGAAAGAAGTCTTTGCATGCTGTACTCACCCAGTTCTATCGGGTCCAGCTGTACAACGTATCAATGATTCGGTTATCAAGGAATTGATCATCACCAATTCAATTGCATTGCCTGAAGAAAAGAAATCTCCTAAGATTAAGCAGTTATCTGTAGCTCGTTTATTGGCAGAGACAATTGTTCGTGTTCACGAGCAAAAATCTGTCAGCACTCTGTTTGATTGATCATTTGTAAGACCTTTCGATGCTCTATGTTTCATTAAGATGCGACACGGGTATGTACCAAGTATGTACTTATCGTGAACATGTACTTTAATATAACTGGAGGCTGAAATCAATGGTAAAAATGACCGCGCAAAAAAGAGAAAGCAGCAATAAGAATTCTGCATTAACGGAACTTCGTTCACAAGGCAATGTGCCAGGCGTAGTTTATGGCTTTAAAACAGAAACAACACCAGTAACGGTAACTGAGATCGATTTGATCAAAACGTTACGTGAATCTGGACGTAATGGCGTCATCAAATTAGAAATTGACGGTACGACTAAAAATGTTGTATTGAGCGATTATCAAATGGATGCGTTAAAAGGCAGCTTTAAGCACGTCGACTTTTTAGCTATCAATATGTCTGATGAGCTAGAAGTATCTGCAGCTGTTCACTTAACTGGTGAATCAGCAGGCGAAAAAGAGGGTGGCTTTATCACTCAGCCAAACCGTGAAGTAAATATCCGCGTGAAGCCATCTGATATTCCGGATGCACTAGAAGTAGACATCACGGACCTAGCGATTGGCGAAACGATTACGGTTGGCGATATTCGTGGAACGGTTTCTTATGAAATTCTTGACGAAGACGACTTTATCCTTGTTTCTGCAACTGCTCCTCGTACACAAGATGAAATGGACGAACTTGATGCAGGCACAGATGAAAATGCAGAACCAGAAGTGGTTGGCAGCGAAGATTCTGAAGAAGATAAAGAAGCATAAATACAAATGGAAAATAGGGACTGTCGAGAGACAGTCTCTATTTTTACGTTCTACGAAGAGCCGCATATGCTTTTTTTATAAACTAATTATGATAAAATAAAAAACAGCGATAAAGCAAAGGAAGATGGACATGAAACTGATTATCGGTCTGGGCAATCCGGGCAAGACATATGAAGATACGCGGCATAATATTGGCTTTAAAGTAATTGACTACTTGGCAAGTCAATGGGATGCGCCATTAACGCAATCTAAATTTAAAGGCATGTATTCCGTAAGTCACCGGCCAGAAGGCAAAGTGATACTGTTAAAGCCATTAACATACATGAATTTATCTGGTGAAAGCGTTGCGGCCTTAATGGATTACTATAATATTGAGTTAAAAGATATAATCGTTATTTACGATGACTTGGATTTACCAACAGGGCAGTTAAGATTACGCCAAAAAGGCAGTGCGGGTGGTCATAATGGCATTAAGTCGTTAATTCAGCATTTAGGGAATCAGGAATTCAACCGTTTACGCATAGGGATTAGTCGTCCGCCAGCAGGTATGAAAGTACCGGATTACGTATTGCAGCGATTTTCGACAGAAGAAATTCCAGAAATGACCGCAGCGATTAAAAAAAGTGCGGCTGCTTGTGAAACCTGGCTGTCTAAACCTTATATAGAAGTTATGAATGAATTTAATGGAATTTAACCGCTTTGACGCATTTGGCGTTCAGAGCTTTTTTCTGTTTTGTGTATTTTGTTGAGAGGAGGAAGTTGGATGAACCACATTTTACAGATATTTTCGGAGGATACACAGACACAACGATTTATAGAGGACTTAAAACAAGGAAATGATCACCAATTGATCTCTGGTTTATCTGGCAGCGCACGCCCAATTTTTTATCAAACCATCTGGTCGGAACTAGAAGAGCCTTTATTAATTGTGACACCTAACTTATTGCACGCTCAACGTATATATGATGACTTGGTGCGTTTGATGGGAGAAAAACAAGTCCATCTTTATCCCGCAGAAGAATTAATCGCAGCCGAAGTGTCTTTTTCTGGTCCTGAATTGAGGGCTCACCGCATTGATACGTTAGATCATATGAAAAGTGTTGGGAAAGGCATCTACATCACACCTGTTGCAGGAATGCGTAAGTTATTACCGACAAAAGAACAATGGGATTATGCTACTTTACGAATTGCGGAAGGTGAAGAACTCGATACAGACGAATGGCTATTAAAATTGGTGGCAATGGGGTACTCTCGTACACCAATGGTAACTACGCCGGGAGAATTTGCGCTTCGTGGGGGCATTTTGGATATTTATCCACTGAATTTTGAACACCCAGTACGCATTGAGTTGTTCGATACAGAAGTAGATTCCCTGCGTCTATTTTCAGCAGAAGATCAACGTTCGCTTGAAAAAGTCCAGTCGCTTTGTATTTTACCAGCCAATGAATTGGTATTATCAGCCGATCAACGCATTCTGCTAGCAGAAAAGCTGGAAGCACAACTTGCTTCTAGTTTGAAAAAAATAAAAGCTGACGATACGAAAGCGTTAATGATGCAACACATCCAACATGACATTGACTTATTGAAACAAGGAGAAACTCCAGAGCAATTGGCGAAATATGCTTCTTTAATCGATACGCAATCCGCATTTTTAGGTGATTATTTCCCGGGGAATGGATTGGTCTTTTTTGATGAGCTCGGACGGATTCAAGAAATGACAGATACATTAGAACGTGAGGAAGGCGATTGGATTGTTTCGCTACTTGAAGAAGGAAAGTTTGTTCACGATGTTTCGTTAACGTATACGTTCCGGGAAATGATGTCGAAACTAGAACAAAAAGTAACCTTTTTATCTTTATTTGTTCGGACGTTCCCGATGGTATCCATCAAAAAATCATTGGCTTTTTCATGCAAGCCAATGCAGTCGTTCCATGGACAAATGCATTTGCTAAAAGCAGAGATGGAGCGATGGACATTAGGAAAGTCGCAAATCTTCATCGTCGCAGGGGGAGAAGAACGCTTAGAAAAAGTACGTTCCGTATTAGCGGACTACGATATGGAAGCTGTAATTGCTACCTCTGCTACTGAAATTCAAGGCGGTCAAATTTATTTGGTTGATGGGGAATTGTCAACGGGTTTTGAAATGCCGTTGCAACGACTGACTGTTATTACAGACTCCGAATTGTTTAAGCAGCAACCGAAAAAGAAAACACGCGCACAAAAACTAACGAATGCAGAGCGCATCAAAAGCTACTCGGAGATTAAGCCAGGTGATTACATTGTTCACATCCACCACGGAATTGGTCGCTTTGTAGGGATCGAAACGCTTGAAAGTGGAGGCGTGCATAAAGATTACTTGCACATCGTTTACAAAGCTGATGATAAATTATTTGTGCCAGTCGATAAAATCGATTTAATTCAAAAATACATCGCTTCTGAAGAAAAAGAACCAAAACTGCATAAAATGGGTGGCGCAGAGTGGAAGAAAACGCGCACAAAAGTGTCGGCTGCCGTTCAAGATATTGCTGATGACTTGATCAAGCTGTATGCAGAACGTGAAGCGTTGAGAGGCTTTGCTTTTTCCGAAGAGCAAGACATGCAACGTCAATTTGAAGCTGAGTTTCCGTACGAAGAAACAACCGATCAATTGCGTTCTATCAATGAAGTAAAACGTGACATGGAAAATGAACGACCGATGGACCGTCTCATCTGTGGAGATGTGGGCTATGGGAAAACAGAAGTGGCCATTCGTGCAGCATTTAAAGCAGTGCTCGATGGCAAGCAAGTAGCGTTTCTTGTGCCAACCACAATTTTGGCACAGCAACATTTTGAAACGATGAGCGAACGGTTTAAAGAGTATCCGATTACAGTTGGATTAATGAGTCGCTTCCGTTCGAAAAAACAGCAAACAGAAACTGTTAAAGGTTTGAAAAATGGATCAGTGGATATTGTGGTGGGAACACATCGCATCCTATCAAAAGACATGCACTATAAAGACTTAGGCTTATTAATCATTGATGAAGAGCAACGTTTTGGTGTGACGCATAAAGAAAAAATTAAACAAATGAAAACCAATGTCGATGTTTTAACGCTTACCGCAACGCCAATTCCGCGAACGCTCCATATGTCGATGATTGGTGTACGCGATTTGTCAGTAATTGAAACACCACCAGCCAACCGCTTTCCTGTGCAAAGTTATGTGATGGAACATAATGGGGCACTCGTGCGCGAAGCAATTGAACGCGAAATGGCACGTGGTGGCCAAGTGTTTTATTTGTATAACCGTGTAGATGATATGACACGGAAAGTAGAAGAAATTCAACAATTGGTACCGGAAGCACGCGTTGGGTATGCGCACGGACAAATGAGTGAAACAGAACTCGAATCGGTCATTTTGAGTTTTCTAGATGGTGATTACGATGTTTTAGTGACAACGACAATTATCGAAACCGGCATTGATATTCCAAATGTTAATACATTGATTGTGTACAATGCCGATCGAATGGGCTTATCGCAGCTCTATCAATTGCGTGGGCGCGTTGGACGTTCGAGTCGGGTGGCGTATGCATACTTTATGTATCAGCGTGATAAAGTGTTAACCGATGTTGCAGAAAAACGGTTGATGGCCATTAAAGAATTTACGGAGCTTGGTTCAGGGTTTAAAATCGCTATGCGTGATTTAACGATTCGCGGAGCAGGGAATTTGCTCGGTTCACAACAACACGGCTTTATTGATTCAGTTGGTTTTGATTTGTATTCGCAAATGCTGCAAGAAGCAATTGATGAGCGTCAAACAGGCGTTAAAAAAGAAGTAGTGCCGGAAATTGAAATTTCACTCGATGTAGATGCTTATATTCCAGATACTTATATAAGTGACGGCTATCAAAAGATTCAAATGTACAAACGGGTCAAAGGCATCGAAACAGAAGAAGAAATGCGTGAGTTGCAAGACGAATTGATCGATCGTTTCGGGGATATGCCAACTGAAACGGATAGCTTATTGCGCATTGCACGTATGAAAGTGTGGGCGCGCGAAGTCGGGGTAGAATCGATTAAGCAAAATGGCAAAATTGTTTCAGTTCGTTTAAGTGAAAAAGGTACTTCTAGCATCAATGGAGGAAAAGTCGTCGAAGAATCTGCCACATACGGTCGCGCAGTTGGATTTAGTATGTCTGGCCAGCAATTGGTTATGACCATTGATGAAAATAAAACCAAAAAACAACACCCATTTGATGTTCTTGAAGGCATGATGAAACTATTGCCGGAATCGCTACGTGAAGAAAAAGCGGTTTTATAAATGGAGAGAGTAGATTTTGATGGAGTTATTCTATAAATTAGCACCGCTCTTCTAGCTGAATAGTAGTAATAGTAGTAAAGAAATCACTCAGCGCCGGCGCGTACAAGGGCTAGGCGAAGCGATAGGACGGGTGCTTTTCCCGGCTTATTGCGAGAGCCATGCCCAAAGCGCCCGAAGCGATTTATAGAAAAGCAACATAACGTTAATGTCAGAAAGAGAAGAGTGAAACCTTTGAACAGTGAAGGCACAATGAAATCATTTATGAAAGGGGCGGTCTTGCTTACTATCGCAGGGTTTATCGTGAAATTGCTCAGTGCCATTTACCGAGTGCCTTTTCAAAACCTTGTCGGAGACCAAGGCTTTTATATTTACCAGCAAGTGTATCCGTTTGTCGCCATTTTCGGCATATGGACTTCTTACGGCTTTGCCGTGGCAATCTCTAAACTATTAGCAGATAACCATCAGTCGGCGCACCGAGCCATTTTACGCATTGCATTTAGTTATGTAGCTACCATTTCCATTGCCGTATTTACGTTATTGTTTTTTGGCGCAGAACTGCTTGCCGGCTGGATGGGTGATGCGAAATTAGATAGTTTGCTCAAAGTAGGTGCGTTTGCCGTTTTATTAATGGCACCACTCGCCATGTTAAAAGGCTATTTTCAATCGAGCAATAATATGGCACCCGTTGCCTATGCGCAAGTTATCGAACAAGGTTTACGTGTCGCGGTTATATTAATTGGTACATGGATTGTGATTTCGCAAGGATTTTCTTTGTATGTCGCAGGTCAAATGGCGATGCTTGGTGCTGTTGCAGGTGGTTTTGGAGCCGTTTTTTTATTATTGCTGTATTTCCGTCGTCATTTTGGTTTTTTAAACCAGCACTCTACAGTCCGAACTTGGCCTGTGCTTAAAGAAATGACCGCCATCAGTTTAAGTGTCAGCATGAGTTCATTAATTTTGGTGCTTTTTCAATTAGTAGATTCGTTTACGGTATTTCGATTGTTAGAAGAAAGTGGTCTAGCTCGATTGACAGCGATGGAACTAAAAGGAGTATACGATCGCGGTCAGCCATTGGTACAGTTCGGTATTTTAATCGCTACTTCACTCACCTTGGCGATTGTGCCGTTAGTCGCGCGAACTTCTCGGAACACGAGCGGGCGATCAGCCGACATGTATGCTCGTTTAGCTTTTCGAGTATCGTTTTTGTTTGCGTTCGCTGCTGCAGTTGGACTCACTTTCGTTATGCCTTATGTCAATGAAACCTTATTTCAAACGCGCGAACAGTCATGGACCTTAATCATTTTTAGCTGGCAAATTGTTTGGATGTCTTTATTACTCATCATGACAGCGATGCTTCACGGACTTGGGAAGGTAAGGGTACCGGCTGTATTATTAATATCAGGCTTAGTAGTGAAAGTCATTTGCAACTTACTGTTAGTACCTGCTTGGGGAATAGCGGGAGCGGCTGTAGCTGGAAATATCGGCTTAGCGTTAATTGTTTTTTGTTTACTTTTGTATTTTAAAAAAGTGTGGCCATTGCAATTTGCACCTGTTTCTTATTATAGCTGGCTTGTCGGAGCTGGGATGGCCATGTCTGCCGTAGTGTTAGGGTGGTCACTTTTGGCGGATAGCTTTTTATTTGCCGGTTTATCAAGCCGTGTTAGCGCAGCACTTACTACGATGACGGCCATTCCACTGGGTGCTTTCGTCTTTATGGCCATTGTTGGTAAAAGTCGAATCATTACGGAAAAAGAATGGTACATCATTCCACTTGGTCGTAAGTTGGCTAAGTTACAATTAGCAATAAACTCAAAGAAAAAAGGTGAAAAGCAATGAATACGATTCACATAATCGGACTTGGAGCCGGAGATTTAGATCAATTGCCACTTGGCGTGTATAAAAAACTAAAAGCCGCAACAAATTTATATGTGCGGACTGAGGACCATCCAGTATTAACAGAACTAGCAGAAGAAGGCGTAGTGTTTACAAGTTTTGACGAGGTGTACGAAAAGCACGATAGCTTTAGCCCGGTATATGCAGAAATTGCCGAAACTTTAATAGGGCTATCCGATAAACAATCGGTTATTTACGCAGTTCCGGGTCACCCGTTAGTAGCAGAACAAACGGTGCAAAACTTGATCGAGGCCGAAAAACAAGGACGCTGCCAGTTATCGATCGAAGGCGGGCATAGCTTTTTGGATTCTTTGTTCGGAGCACTTCGCATCGATCCGATTGAAGGCTTTCAATTAATGGACGGCACGGAAATGACCAGTGATCAAGTAAACATGACGCAGCATTTATTAATTGCGCAAGTATACGATAGCTTTAGCGCGTCTGAAGTCAAGTTAACGCTTATGGAAAAATACCCAGACGACTATCCGGTGACAATCGTAACGGCAGCGGGATCAGCAGACGAAGTATTACGTACCGTACCTCTTCATGAATTAGACCGTTCGACAGAAGTGAATAACTTAACAACGGTTTACGTACCACCAGCAGCAGAACAAACCGAACGTTTAAAAGAATGGCAAACATTCCGAAGCATTATTGCGAAGCTAAGAAGCCCTGAAGGTTGCCCGTGGGATCGTGAGCAGACGCATGAATCATTGAGTCCACATTTGATTGAAGAAGCACACGAGTTGTTGCAAGCAATTCAAGAAGAAGACGATGAAGCAATTGTCGATGAACTCGGCGATGTGTTGTTGCAAGTGTTTTTGCATGCTCAAATTGGACAAGACAATGGCTATTTCCAAATAGAAGATGTACTGGAAGCCATCAGTGCGAAAATGATTCGTCGCCATCCTCACGTTTTTGGTAACGGGTCGGCTGAAGATTCCGAGCAAGTGATCGCCAATTGGCAGGAAATTAAAGCGCAGGAAAAACCGGCACAAGATTCGTTATTAGAAGGACAAGAGCGTTTTAGTTCTTCATTGACGACATCGTTTAATTATCAAAAAAAAGCAGCAAAAGTAGGCTTTACATGGCCGGATGCTGCATCTGCTTGGGATAAATTCCATGAAGAACTGCAGGAGTTCCAACAAGAAATAGCGAATGGTTCCAAAGCTCGCCAATTAGACGAATTGGGCGATTTGCTGTTTACGTTAGTGAACCTTGCCCGATTCTTTGATTTGTCGCCTGAAGAAGCGATGATGCAAGCGAACCGTAAATTTCAAAGTCGTTTCCGTTATGTCGAAAAGCAAGTAAAAAAAGGAAGCGGTAATTTTAGTGATTATTCACTAGAGCAGCTCGATGCATTTTGGAACCAAGCCAAATTATTGGCAAGAAAGGAAGACTAACATGAGATTAGATAAGTTTTTAAAAGTATCCCGCTTGATCAAGCGTCGTACATTAGCGAAGCAAGTAGCAGACCAAGGACGTATTACGGTAAATGGCAACAAAGCAAAAGCAAGCTCGGTTATTAAAGAAAATGATGAGCTGCAAATTCGTTTCGGGCAAAAAATCGTTACGGTCCGCGTTGATATGCTAAAAGAAGTCGCGAAAAAAGAAGATACAGTGAACATGTACACAATTTTGAACGAAGAAAAGCTAGAAAAAGTAGAACCTGAATTTATTGATGACGAAGCGTAAAAACCTGCCTTATGTAAGTTTTTTCAGTGTGTAAAATAAATTGATACTCTTCTATGTTTCGTGAAAGTCTGATACTTTTACGATTAAAAAAAGTGAATCATCTACGCATTTGGAGAAGCGTTCGCTCGACTCCTGTGGGAATAGTGGGTTTGAGAGACCCCGCAGAGAGCGTCAGCGAGCGAGGAGGCTCGATGCCCACCCCACGGAAAGCGAGCGATAAGCTTCGGAAAATGTGGTTATAAAATACTTTTTCTAGAATATAAAAAACCTGCCGTGTGCAGGTTTTTTTAGATTATAATGGCAATAAGTAAGATCTGATAAAGGGGTTTACTGAGAGGAATTGATGAGATTGCCGAAAAAGTCGTTAAACAAGAAGATTGGATTAGCATTTGCGACAATGTTATTGGCTTTAACGCTAGTGCCGGAGCCCGGTCACGCTGCAAATTCTTTTAAAGACGTAACTAGCTTTAAAGAAGAAGTCGATTTTCTATCAGGATTAGGGATTATCAAAGGGTTTCCGGATGGTAGTTTTAAGCCAGCAGCTGCGATTACCCGGCTAGACGCTGTGCGTATGATTTTGCGTGAATTAGATGATAAAGATACTGTGGGCACAGATCCTGGGTTTACAGACTTAACCCCTGATACACCGGGATATGATGAAGTAGCCAAAGCGGTGAAACTTGGTTTTATTGCAGGAAAAGAAACAAAAGAAGGCGTAAAATATTTTGATCCCAAAGGTCAACTAACACGTGCAGAAATGGCTAAGATTTTAACGTTAGCTTATCAATTAAAAGTCGATCAAAATATCGCTTTTACCGATGTTAGTTCTTCTTTTTGGGCTAATGCTTATATTAGTCGTTTGGCAACAGCAGGTGTGACAAATGGATATCCTGGTGGAACATTCAAACCCAATGAATCTTTGCAACGTCAGCATTTCGCAGCATTTATGGCGCGTCTTTTAGCTCCTGAAAAATTCCCGCTTGCGGCAAAAAAAGCGGAGTCACCTGTGACTTACGTAACGACTGATCAATTAAACATGCGTTTAAAACCAAATGCGAGTAGTTCTCTTGTGGGCTCTATCCCTAAAGGGGGAAAAGTTGAATACATTAGCAAAGAAGGCACTTGGTATAAAGTGAAATATGGCAGCAAGACGGGGTGGGTCAATTCAGCTTACTTAAGCGATCAAGCAGCTAGCCCCCAAATTGCTTATCCAGCACCGTCTACAAAGACGCCGGGAACTTATGCATCGGGCGTGTTAATCGTCAACAAAAAATACGGCCTGCCATCTAGCTATAACCCAGGTGTTAACAAACTGGCGCAAAAAGCAGTAGATGCGATGGTTGTTGCGGCGAAAAAGCAAGGCGTTCAGTTGACGGCTTTTAGTACGTTTCGGTCGTATAATCGTCAAAAAGAACTTTATAATAATTACGTCCGCAAGCATGGCACAGCAGAAGCCAATCGCTTTAGCGCAAAACCGGGTTATAGTGAACATCAAACGGGCTTAGCGTTCGACTTGGGTGGTAGCAATCAATCACAGTGGCTGAAAGAATCGTTTGCTGCCACAAAAGAAGGGAAATGGCTTGCGGCGAACGCTCATCAGTACGGATTTATTCTACGGTACCCTAAAGGCAAAGAAAAAATTACCGGATATATGTATGAACCTTGGCATTACCGTTATATAGGATCTGAATTGGCCCCGAAAGTGAAAAACAGCGGCAAGACTTTAGAAGAATACGTGAATGTTACTGGCAAATAAACAGCAAAAGCCTTAGGAATCAAAAATTCCTAAGGCTTTTTGGTGTTTATTTATCACCCATCAATGCAACAAGTACTGCTTTTTGAGCATGTAAACGATTTTCCGATTGCTGGAAAATAACCGATTGTGGTCCTTCTAAAATAGCGGTAGTCACTTCTTCCTCGCGATGAGCAGGCAGACAATGCATAAAGATAAAGTCAGGATTGGCATACTTAATGAGTTCTTCGTTTACTTGAAACCCTTGGAAATGTTCTAAGCGTTCAATGGTTTCTTGTTCTTGTCCCATGCTCGCCCAAACATCTGTATAAACAGCGTCACTACCTGTAACCGCTTTTTCTGGGCTATCTGTAATTTCGATTGTTGAGCCGGTATAATGTGCGATCTCTTTTGCTAAAGCAACCATTGCTGGTGTAGGTGCATAAGCAGCAGGGGAAGCAATGCTAATATCCATCCCAACTTTTGCGGCGCCAATCATTAACGAGTTGGCCATATTATTGCCGTCTCCGATATAGGCCATTTTCTTACCTTTTAAGGTGCCGAAGTGCTCAAGCATCGTCATTAAATCAGCCATGACTTGGCATGGGTGATAATCGTCGGTTAAGCCATTGATTACCGGAATGGAACTGAAGTCCGCTAGTTCTTGAACGGTCGATTGGTGATATGTACGAATCATCAACCCGTCCAAATAACCGGATAAAACGCGCCCTGTATCAGCAATGGTTTCACCGCGCCCAAGTTGCGTATCTTGCGAGCTTAAGAACATGGCGTGGCCTCCAAGCTGAAGCATCCCAGCTTCAAATGAAACGCGCGTACGGGTAGAGGATTTTTCGAAAATCATACCGAGTACTTTTCCTTTTAACAGTGGTAAATTCTTGTTTTCTGGTTTTTTTAATTCAATAGCCAGATTTAGCAAATCCATCAGTTCTGTCGTGCTGTAATCTTTTAGCGATAAAAAATCTTCTTGAACAATTGATGGGGCAAATGGGATCGCCATTGTCATTTTGCAAGCACTCCTTTCAGGAATAGGGTAGATGTTAAGCTGCCGTTAAACGCAGCCATTGTTTCAGGGCGTGTCCACACATGAAGACGGTGGATGGCGGCCTGTTTAGCATGGGTACTGTCCGGGTCAGGAGAAAAATCGATATACGCTTTTTTATTTTCAGTTTGTAACCAATCATCAAAAGACAAAGAGCTTTCTGTAAGGACCTCTTGTCCAAGTGTTTTCCATAACGCGCTGTCGACTTGATCGATCGAGGACGTTGCGACAAATAACGTGCCGTCTTCAGCCAAGTTAGCCAGTTGAACAGAAGCACCGCTGAGCGCTTTCGCTAACGCTATATCGAAATCTGAACTAGATCCAATCACTTCACCTGTAGACATCATTTCGGGTGATAGAACAGGAGACAAGCCAGGCAGTTTAATATGTGAGAAAACAGGTGCTTTCACCGTATATTCAGGTTGTCCGTTGAAACTCTCTTCAATACCCAGTTCTTCGAACGGTATGCCTAGCAACAAAGCAGTAGCATGTTGAACTAGTGGCACATCCGTTATTTTTGAGCTGATAGGAGCAGTACGTGATGCTCGTGGGTTAATCTCCATCACGAATAATTGGTTGTTTTCATACACAAACTGGATATTAAATAAGCCAGTATAGTCCATGTTTGTGGCGATGTGTTTCGCGGTTTCTGTCAGTTCTTGCAAAGCGTCCGCTGACAATGAAACCGGTGGTGTAACGGAGATGCTGTCCCCAGAATGAACACCGGTTCCTTCGACGTGTTCAAAAATCGCTGATACCCAAACATTGTCGCCGTCGGTTAAAATATCCGCTTCAACTTCTTTTCCAGTAACAAAATGATCGACCAATACAGGGAATGTCATAGTTGTTTGTTGCAACCAGTCCGTTAATTCTTGCTCATTTGCTAACACAATCATGCCGCGCCCACCAATAACGTAAGAGGGGCGTAATAACACCGGGAATCTGAGTGAGCGAGCTGCCGGGATAACCTCAGCAGCATTCTGCGCTGTTTTACCCGGTATGGTCGGTAAGCCGATCGATTCCAAAAATGCATAAAAACGATCTCGGTCTTCCATTTGGTCTAGTAAATCCACTGTCGAGCCGAGAACGGTAATCCCTGCGCTTTCTAAAGCTGCCGCTACATTCAGTGAAGTTTGCCCGCCAAATTGGAGAATCACTTGATTGATGCCTTCAAAGTCCAGTACGTTCAAAATATCTTCAGGTGTAATCGGCTCAAAATACAATGCATCTGCTACTTCGTAATCTGTGCTCACAGTTTCTGGATTGTTATTGATCATAATCGCTTCGTACCCGAGTTTTTGAGCAGCCATTACACTGTGCACGCAGCAATAGTCAAACTCAATGCCTTGACCAATGCGAATGGGACCTGATCCAATCACTGCAACTTTCTTCTTATGATGAGGACGGCTAACATCTGAAGCGCCATGCCAGCTCGAATAAAAATAATTGGTATTTGACGAAAACTCAGCAGCGCACGTATCGATCATGCGATAAGCAGGAGTTACTTGCCAAAGTCTGCGTTGTCCCCAAACTTCAGAACACGAAACGTTCCATAAATCAGCTAGTTGTTGATCGCTAAAACCTAAAGTCTTGGCTTGTAGCAAGCGAGCGTGTGTCATATCGTTCCAATTGGTTTGTTGAAGCTTCTGCCATTCGTCAACGATGTTGTTCATCACCCATAAGAAGTAAGGGGTAATGCCTGTGAGGCCATGTAAAAAATCAATCGTTTTGCCACGAACTAATAATTCAAAAAGGACAAACAGGCGACGATCATCAGCCTCGATAGCCAACTCGCATAAGTGTTCTATTGAAAACTTGCTAAGAGCAGGTGAGAGAAAGCCGTCAATTGGTAACTCCAATGAACGAATGGCTTTTTGCAATGCTGCTTCCATGCTGCGTTCAATTGCCATCACTTCACCAGTAGCTTTCATTTGTGTGCCGAGCTTTCGGTCGATTTGTGGGAATTGATCAAACGGCCATCGCGGAATTTTTACCGCTACATAATCGAGTGCCGGTTCAAAACTAGCAAATGTTGTCCCTGTCACTGGGTTTTTTAATTCAGCTAATTGGTAACCCAGTGCCAACTTCGCTGCAATTTTAGCAATCGGATACCCGGTTGCTTTTGAAGCCAGAGCGGAGGAACGACTGACACGCGGGTTAACTTCGATTAAATAATAAGCGGAAGTTTCAGGATGCAGCGCAAACTGTACATTGCATGCGCCAATAATGCCAAGCGCTTTAATAATATGAATCGAAGAACTACGCAACATATGGAAATCTTTATCGTTTAATGTTTGACTAGGGGCTACGACAATCGAGTCGCCTGTATGCACTCCGACGGGATCAAAGTTTTCCATATTGCAAATCGTGATACACGTTCCGTCTGCGTCACGCATAACTTCATATTCGATTTCTTTATAGCCAGCAATACTAATTTCGACTAAACATTGCTTGATAGGACTGGCACTCAATCCTTGTTTTACTAAGTCGATATAAGTCTTTTCATCTTGAGCAATCCCGCCGCCAAAGCCACCAAGCGTATAAGCTGGACGCACGATGAGTGGATAGCCCGCAGAATCTGCAAATTCCAAAGCTCCTTCAATCGAATAAATAATGTCACTATCCGGAACCGGCTCACCTAGTTGGTTCATCAAAGAGCGGAATTGTTCGCGGTCTTCCGCTTGTTTAATGGCTTTCATGTCGGTACCCAGTAACGTAACACCATATTTCGTTAAAATACTCGAATCAGATAAAGCCATTGCTAAGTTTAAGGCAGTTTGTCCACCAACTGTTGCAAGCAAGCCATCCGGTCGTTCTTTTTCGATAATAGCAGTGACACTATCTAACGTTAGCGGCTCGAAGTAGACTTTATCGGAAATAGACTGATCGGTCATAATCGTTGCAGGATTATTGTTGATTAAGATGACTTCCACGCCTTCTTCTTTTAATGCGACACAAGCTTGGGTGCCCGAATAATCGAATTCAGCGGCTTGACCAATGACAATGGCGCCAGAGCCAATGACCAATACTTTTTTTATGTGTTCGTGCTTAGGCATGGACTTTCACTCCTTCTGGTTGCTTGGCGACATTTAGAAATTGTTTGAATAAGTCAAGGTGGTCAGTTGGACCCGGTGCTGCTTCGGGGTGGAATTGGACCGTAGTCACGGGTAATGAGTCGTGAACAAGTCCTTCGATACTGCCGTCGTTGACATTTTTATAAAGAACCGAAAAAGGTGTAAGTATAAGGCTGTCGCTTTCAACAACATAGCTATGATTTTGCGAACTCATGCTGACGCGCTTTGTTTGTACGTTCATCACAGGGTGATTGGCTCCACGGTGACCATAGGCAAGCTTCGTTGTTTTCGCACCAAATGCGGAAGCCAGTACTTGGTGGCCAAGGCAAATGCCGAAACTCGGATAGCGCTCTGCCCAGTCGCGGTATGTCGGAAATAGCTGTTGAAGAGAGGCAGGGTCTCCGGGACCATTTGAAAATAACAGGCCATCAAGCCCGAGACGATCCAGCTGTTCTGTTGGCGTCGCATAAGGAACAATCGTAACTTTACAATCCAGCTGCAGCAATTGTTTTAAAATAGAGGATTTATAATGAAAATCGATTAACCCAATATGTGTCGTACCGTTTCCGATTGTTTGAAGCTCTTGTGTTGTTTGAGTAGCAGGAAAAAAATGCGTTTGCACTGGCTCCCAAGCTAGTTCTGGAAAAGAAGTGTGGATTAATTGTGATTGCATTGTGCCGGAATCACGAATGTTTTGGATCACAGAACGCGTATCAACACCACTTAAAATCGGAATGCTGTGATTGGCAGCAAACTCAGCGAGTGTAATTGCTCCATTACCAAGCGGTCCCTCATATAAGTTTGCGACAATAATACCAGCCGCTTGAATCAGATCAGACTGTGCATAAAGCGACTGGATGCCGTATTGTCCAATAAGAGGATAAGAAAAAACAATGATTTGTCCTTTATACGATGGATCTGTTAAAACTTCTTCATAGCCAGTCATGCCTGTGAAAAAGACAATTTCTCCTTGAATTGCAGAAGCTTTACCATGCCAATTGCCATTAAATGCTTTGCCATTTGATAGTGTTACTGTACCTGACATTCTGTCACCCCTATTTTATTCATTGTTAATGCATATTTATAAAATTCGTTTTTCGTTTATTGTTGAAAAACCTTTGAATTTTGAGTGAAAAGATAATGATAAGTATTATATGTCTGTATAAAAATTAAGTCAACTGTATTTTTATGATAAAATAAAAATTAGGCGTAAGTCCTTATCGAAGAAAGAAGTGATAAAAGGGAAAATTATTGAAAACGCTTATGTTTTTAAAGCTTTTCATGTATAATAATGACAAAGTTAGTATGAAGGGAGAGCGGGTCATGAGTTTGAAGAGAGATAACAAAGCTGAGAAGCGCGAAGTCACCTCAATTCGCAATGACTATGTCCGTTCGGTTGAAATCGAAGAAAAACGCAAATCTGCTCATAAAGTTCGATTAATGAGAAGATTGGCAGTATTTGGGTTTGTGGTTTTAATGGCGACTATTTGGATTGGGTCAACGATTTATGCACAAACACAAACCATTTCTGAAAAAGCGCAACTTCGTGAAGATGCATTGCTAGAACTTGAACAAGTTGAAAAGCAGCAAAATCAGCTAGAAGAACAAATCTTGCTATTGAATGACGAAGAATATTTGGCTAAATTAGCACGTAAAGATTATTTCTTATCAGAAGAAGGAGAAATCATTTTTACTACCCCACATGACGAAAAAAAAGATGAAGAAAAGCTATCAGAAAAAGAGTAGTCAGTTGACACTCTTTTTTTGATGGTTATAATAAAAAGTGGGACAAGTCCCGCAAAATGACAGCATGACCCAATATTGCTTTGGAGTCATCTTAAATTTTAAGGAGGAGCATTTTTTTTATGTCGATTGAAGTAGGCAGCAAGTTAGAAGGTAAAGTCACAGGTATTACAAACTTTGGAGCATTTGTTCAGCTTCCAACTGGTGCAACAGGCCTCGTGCATATAAGTGAAGTAGCCGACAACTATGTAAAAGATATTAACGATCATCTTAAAGTTGGCGAAATGGTAGAAGTGAAAGTCATGAATGTAGAAGCAGACGGAAAGATTGGGCTTTCGATTCGTAAAGCGAAGCCACAACCAGCTGGCGGCACAGAACGACCACAACGACCACGCCCGAGTAACAATCGTTCATTTGACCGCGCTCCAAAAGAGAACTTTGAAACAAAAATGGCGAAGTTCTTGAAAGACAGCGAAGAAAATATGACGACCTTAAAGCGCGCGACTGAATCAAAACGTGGCGGCAGAGGGGCAAAAAGAGGCTAACTTGCTAGCTGTTTTAATAGTATAGGGAAATGCTTCAATACAGCTTGAAATTTATGCGAAAACGCTTCTCAGTTTGAGAAGCGTTTTTTTTTTTGATATTATTTTTGAAATAAAAAAAGCAGCGCCCTAGAAGGACACTGCTTTTTGGAACTATGATGGCGGCAGAGGGGATCGAACCCCCGACCTCACGGGTATGAACCGTACGCTCTAGCCAGCTGAGCTACGCCGCCTTGTTTAAACGAACATTTAATAGCATACTATTGATAGATGCACCTGTCAATTACAATTTTAAAATATTTTTTTAGATAAATTTCAAAGGCAGAGATAAGCGGGTGAGGTGAAGATAGTGAAGGGTTTTCAAGCGGTACTCATGCAACACATGAACAAGCATCAATTGCTACAAACTGGAGATAAAGTACTTGTCGGGTGTTCAGGCGGAATTGACTCGATGGTCTTACTTTATTTTTTGAATTCAATAAAGGCAGACCTAGGCATTTCGGTTGCGGCTGTTCATGTAGATCATATGTTAAGAGGAGAAGAATCCGATAAAGATCGCTTGTTTACTGAAAAAATAGCGAAACAATGGGGCATTGAATGCTTTAGTCGAGCAATTCCTATTCCAGCGATTTTAGAAAAAAGGGGCGGCAACAAGCAACAAGTATGCCGTACTGAACGCTATAATTATTTTCTCGAAGTTATGAAACAAACCGGTGCTACTAAGTTTGCGACCGCCCATCACGCGGACGATCAACTTGAAACCATCTTGATGTCAGGAGTCAGAGGCAGTTTACAGGATGGCTCATTTGGCATGTTAGCAAGCCGTCCGTTTGGAAACGGTCAGTTGATCCGTCCGCTGTTGGCAGTGGTAAAAGAGCAAATTAGCGCATATGCGAAATCGCTAAACATTCCATATCGAGAAGATTCGAGCAACGCTGAAGCGGCCTATACACGAAATCGTTTGCGGCAAAACGTTTTGCCGCTTTTAAAAGAAGAAAATAGCAAGGTTTCTCAAAATTTTGTAGAACTTGCTGAAGATATGCAACAAGATCAACAGTTTTTACAAGAATTAGCCCAACAGAAATTGCAGCAACTGATTAGAATAGAGAGTGGAAAAGTTTTTTTATCTGCCAAAAGTTTCAGAGTTGAAGCGCATGCTTTACAAAAAAGAATGGTTCTACTACTATTAAACTATCTATATAATCCGAAGCAAGTTCCGTTAACGAGACAGTTGGTCGAACAAATGCAGGAAATGATGCAAAGTTCATCGGGCACTGTTTTTTTACATTTGCCGCAACATTATATAGCGATTCGCCAATACGACACGGTTTTGCTCGGTCGCCAATCGCAAGAAGCAGTGGCTGAACTGACTACCATCAACATTACCGCTGACTGGACGCCTATTTTTGATGGTCGCCGGTTTAAAGTGATTCCAACAGTTCCACAAGAACAAATTGAGGATTCCACAACTTGGTATTTTCAAGCACCGGAAACCGCCAGTTTCTTTTTGCGAAACAGAAAACCGGGTGACCGGATTCTACTTACAGGGATGAACCATCCAAAGAAACTGTCGCGTTTAATGATTGATGAAAAAATTCCTGTGCCTATGAGAGAAAGTTGGCCTGTCATCACAACTGACAAAAACGAACTTTTATTAGTGCCAGGCTTACGACCATCCGCCCTCGTTAGCCGTCAAAAGCGCGATGGAGACAATTGGGTACTAATTGAACAACTTTTATAAAATGAAAACAAGGAATACTAGGAGGTCCACCATGTTACAGAATGACATTAAAGAAATATTGATTAGTGAAGAACAATTGCAAGACAAAGCACGTGAACTAGGAGCGACGTTAACAGAGGATTATAAAGGCAAATATCCACTAGCTATCGGCGTTTTAAAAGGCGCAATGCCGTTCATGGGCGATCTGATGAAACGCATTGATGGTTTTATCGAAATGGACTTCATGGATGTTTCAAGTTACGGCAACGCAACTGTTTCTTCTGGAGAAGTTAAAATTGTCAAAGATTTGAATGCGAGTGTCGAAGGGCGCGATCTACTAATCATTGAAGACATTATTGATAGTGGGATGACACTTAGCTATTTAGTGGACCTATTCAAATACCGCAAAGCAAACTCTATCAAAATTGTTACTTTGTTGGATAAACCAACAGGGCGCAAAGTAGATTTGAAAGCTGATTATGTTGGCTTTGAAGTACCGGATGCATTTGTTGTTGGATATGGCTTGGATTACGCAGAAAAATACCGGAACTTACCGTATATCGGAATTCTGAAGCCTGCCATTTACAGCGAAGAAGCAGAATAGACAACGATCGTTCACAGTCTATCGATTAAACAGCGAGAATAAGGCCTTTTCGTTGTATGCTGAAATGTTCCTATGGTAGTATTTAGTATAGTTTTAGGGAAACTTTATGAGGGGGCGCGGGATGAATCGGATATTTCGATACACCATATTTTATTTACTGATTTTCCTAGTTATTATCGGGATTCTGGGTACCTTTAACAATAGTAACCAGCCAACTGAAAATATAGGATATAACGAATTTTTAACAGCATTGGAAAGTGGAGAGATTGAGGAAGTTACAATCCAACCAGATGCAATGGTTTATGAAGTTACAGGGAAAATGACTGGATATGACGAAGGTCAGTCTTTTGTAACAAATATTCCGTTAGAGAACGAAGCATTAACTGCAGAAATTGATGCAGTTGCAAAAGCACAAGATGGTGTCGAGATTGAATATTTGAAAGCTCCACAAACAAGTGGTTGGGTTTCATTTTTCACAGGTATCATTCCATTTATCATCATTTTCATCCTTTTCTTCTTCTTACTTAATCAATCACAAGGCGGCGGAGGCGGCCGTGTGATGAACTTCGGTAAAAGTAAAGCGAAGTTATATGATGATCAAAAACAAAAAGTTCGCTTTAACGATGTAGCTGGAGCAGATGAAGAGAAACAAGAACTTGTTGAAGTTGTTGATTTCTTGAAAGATCCGCGCAGATTTGCAGACATTGGCGCCCGTATTCCAAAAGGTATTTTGCTTGTTGGACCTCCGGGTACTGGTAAAACTTTACTAGCTCGTGCTGTTGCTGGAGAAGCAGGTGTTCCTTTCTTCTCTATTAGTGGTTCGGACTTTGTAGAGATGTTTGTTGGTGTCGGGGCTTCTCGAGTTCGTGATTTGTTTGAAAACGCGAAGAAAAATGCACCTTGTATCATTTTTATCGATGAAATCGACGCAGTCGGACGCCAACGTGGCGCTGGTCTCGGTGGTGGACATGATGAGCGTGAGCAAACACTAAATCAACTATTGGTTGAAATGGATGGCTTTGGTGCTAACGAAGGCGTTATTATTATTGCCGCAACTAACCGTCCGGATATTCTGGATCCGGCTTTACTTCGTCCAGGGCGCTTTGACCGTCAGATTACTGTAGGTCGTCCGGATGTTAAAGGCCGCGAAGAAGTTCTTAAAGTTCATGCGCGCAATAAACCGCTTGACGAAAATGTTGATTTAAAAGCAATCGCTCAGCGTACACCTGGATTCTCAGGTGCTGATTTAGAGAACTTATTGAACGAAGCAGCACTTGTTGCGGCTCGTCGCAATAAACTTAAAATCGATATGTCTGATCTTGATGAAGCATCTGACCGCGTTATCGCAGGTCCTGCTAAGAAAAACCGTGTCATCTCGAAAAAAGAACGCAATATCGTGGCTTTCCACGAAGCAGGTCATACGGTTATCGGGTTAACGCTTGACGATGCTGAAACAGTTCATAAAGTAACCATCGTTCCTCGCGGACAAGCTGGCGGCTATGCAGTCATGCTACCAAAAGAAGATCGTTACTTTATGACAAAACCGGAATTGCTTGATAAGATTTCTGGTTTGCTAGGCGGACGTGTAGCAGAAGATATCATGTTCGGCGAAGTATCAACTGGCGCTCATAACGATTTCCAACGTGCAACGGCAATTGCTCGTAGCATGGTAACGGAATACGGCATGAGTGACAAAATCGGACCTGTTCAATTCGGTACAGCCCAAGGCGGTAACGTATTCTTAGGACGTGACTTTAATTCTGAACAAAATTATTCAGATGCCATTGCCTTTGAAATTGATCAGGAAATGCAACGTATTATTAAAGAGCAATATATTCGCACGAAAGAAATTCTGACTGAGAAGAAAGAACTTCTTGAATTAATCGCGACGACATTGCTTGAAGTGGAAACATTAGATGCAGCGCAAATTCTGCATTTGAAAGACCACGGTACGCTTCCTGAACGCGATTACGAAACATTAAACGGTGATTTCGGAGACGAAAGCAAACCGGATTTGAAAAAAGATGGCGATACTTCAGAAGCGATAGGTGCACCAGCTGATCCTTCAGCGGGAGACTTGCCTTCAGAAGACGGACAAACGGGCTCTGTAGGAGATTCGATTGACGAAAAACGCAAATAATAAAAGTAACGAGCTGGTTGCCCATTCCCTTTCTATAGGGAAGGCAATCAGCTTTTTGCTTTCTATAAATTGTGGTATGATGTGTTGGAAATTCGTCGATAAGTGAGGCTAAATCATGATTTTAGTAATGGATGCGGGAAATACAAGTATTGTCCTAGGTGTATACGATCAGGACCAATTATTACACTATTGGCGTATGGAAACCCTTCGTCACAAAACGGAAGATGAATATGGCGTGCAGATTAAAGCATTTCTCCAAGATGTGGGTTTAAGTTTTTCTTCGGTTACGGGTATTATTATGTCGTCCGTTGTCCCGCCTATCATCTCTACTTTAGAGCGGATGTGCCAAAAGTATTTTCAAGTAAAACCGTTGATTGTCGGACCTGGTGTTAAAACGGGATTAAACATTAAGTATGATAATCCGCGTGAAGTCGGAACTGACCGAATCGTAAATGCAGTCGCGGCAATCTATGAATACGGGGGACCGTTGATTATTGTTGATTTTGGCACTGCCAATACTTTCTGTTATATTAATGAAAAGCAACAATACATGGGAGGCGCTATTGCTCCTGGTATTAATATTTCGACAGAAGCGCTGTATGCACGTGCTGCTAAGCTTCCACGAATTGAAATCGCGACACCCGAGCACGTAGTGGGCAAAAATACGATTTCTGCCATGCAAGCGGGTATTGTGTACGGCTATGTTGGCCAAGTAGAAGGAATTGTTTCGCGCATGAAAAAAGACAGTAAAGAAAAACCGACAGTTATTGCGACTGGCGGTATGGCTTCTTTGATTGCTGGTGAAACAACGATTATTGATTATGTAGATCCTTTTTTAACATTAAAAGGATTGTATTTAATTTACAAACGCAACCAAGCGTAAAGAAAGGAACGATAGATGTGTCAGATTATTTAGTTCGCGGCCTCGGTTTTAATGGGAGTGTCCGTGCATTTGCAGTAGATAGCACGAAAACAGTAGGAGAAGCACAACGGCGCCATATGATGTGGCCAACCGCTTCAGCCGCATTAGGAAGAGCAATGACCGGTGGTGTGATGCTCGGCGCCATGTTAAAAGGCGATGATAAAGTAACGATTAAATTTGAAGGTGGCGGACCTATTGGTGCATTACTAGTAGATAGCAATGCTAAAGGTGGCGTTCGTGGCTATGTTTCGAACCCACAAACTCATTTTGATTTAAACGAACAAGGTAAATTAGATGTTAGCCGTGCGGTGGGTACTGGTGGCATGATGTCTGTTGTGAAAGATTTAGGTATGCGCGATAATTTCACGGGTCAAACGCCGATCGTTTCAGGTGAAATTGCGGAAGACTTTACTTATTATTTTGCTACTTCAGAACAAGTGCCTTCATCAGTTGGTCTAGGTGTCTTGGTAGATACAGACAACTCAATATTGGCGGCAGGTGGATTTATCATTCAATTGATGCCAAATACAGACGATGAAACCATCACGAAAATCGAAGAACGTCTTTCAGGCATTGAACCAGTTTCTCATATGATTCAGCGTGGATTGTCGCCGGAAGAAATTCTCGAAGCAGTTCTTGGAGAAGAGAACGTCCAAATTCTTGATAAAATGCCGGTGAATTTTGAATGCAATTGTTCTAAAGGCCGTTTCGCGACAGCTATTCTTGGACTTGGAGTAAAAGAAATTCAAGACATGATCGATGAAGATGGAATGGCGGAAGCGCAATGCCATTTCTGCTTGGAAACGTATCATTATTCTAAAGAGGAACTCGAGACGTTTATCAATGAGCTCCAATTATAATAATCGGCGACCTGTGCCGCCGGCAGGTACGGTCAAGCCTAAACGACATTTAAAAACAAAACCGGTGCTAATGGTTATCGGGGTATTATTGCTGTTTAATATTTTGTGGTTTATTGCTTGGTTAATTCCGAACGATACGGGCAAAGCGGAAAAAGTCGCTTCTGTCAGTGGGGAAGCAATCACACGAGAAGAGTGGTTAGCTTCTATGGAAGAGCAGCATGGTCGTGAAGCATTACTCGAGTTAGTCAATGAAAAAGTAATGGCCACTGCGGCTCAAGATTATGGCATTGAAGTTAGTGATAAAGAAATTGATTTGGAGTTAGCGCTAGTGCGTTCTTCGCGAGATGGTACGGAAGCCGCGCTATATACAGTGGACGATGCACGTCAACGTGAAAAAATAAAAGCCCAATTAATTTTAGAAAAAGTGCTAACGAAAGACGTTGTTATTGAAAAAGAAGAGATTAAAGCGTTTTATGACGATAACGAGTCGCTTTATGATGTGAAAGATTCGTATCGTACGCGCATTATCGTATTAAATTCATCAGCCGAAGCAGAAGAGACGATCAAAGAACTTGAAAAAGGCTCTTCATTCGAAGCGACTGCTCGTGAACGATCAATTGACAGCGCAACAGGTAACCTTGGCGGAGATATTGGGTATATTTCCAATGGCGAACCTGGCGTAGATGCTAATGTTGCGAAAGCTGTTTCAAAAGTAGAAGTTGGTGGATGGTCTTCGCCACTCCCATTGGAAACCGGCAAAACGGCCATTATTTCCGTTACAGAAAAAGTGAATGGTCAAACATTTTCTTATGAAGATGTAGAAGGGCATATCAACCGCGAGCTAGCACTAGAACAATTGCCACAAGCGGTAACCCCTGAAGCATTTTGGCAAGAATTTGATGCTGAATGGTTTTACGGAGAATAACTGTTCTTAGACGTTTCATTACGAAACGTCTATTTTTTATGAATTCATGCAATTTGACAAAAGACCTGTCATATTGATAACATTAGCTTCATTAAAGTCGACAAAATTACTAGGGATTAGGAGTGTTGGAAAATGGCGCGTGTAGGAAATTCGATTACTGATTTGATTGGACAAACACCTATTGTAAAGTTGAATCGGTTAACAGGTCCTGAAGATGCAGACGTTTACTTGAAATTAGAATACTTCAACCCAGGCAGCAGTGTAAAAGATAGAATTGCGCTTGCAATGATTGAAGCGGCCGAAAAGTCCGGAGATTTAAAAGAAGGCGACACAATTATCGAACCAACAAGTGGTAATACAGGAATCGGTTTAGCGATGATCGCAGCTGCAAAAGGCTATAAATCTGTTTTGGTTATGCCCGAAACAATGAGCATGGAGCGTCGTAATTTGTTGCGTGCTTATGGCGCTGAATTGATTTTAACGCCAGGTCCAGACGGCATGAATGGTCCGAATGGTGCGATTAAAACGGCTGAGAAAAATGCAGCTGAAAACGGTTGGTTTATGCCGCAACAATTTAATAACGAAGCAAACCCTGAAGTTCACCGATTAACGACAGGTCCAGAAATCGTTGAAACAATGGGCGATCAACTAGATGCATTTGTTTCAGGAATTGGTACTGGTGGAACGATCACAGGTGCTGGCCACGTATTAAAAGAAAAGTATCCAGAAATTCGCATTGTTGCAGTAGAGCCTGCTGATTCAGCTGTCTTATCAGGTTGTAAGCCAGGACCTCACAAAATTCAAGGGATCGGGGCTGGCTTTGTTCCGGCTGTCCTCGATACCAAAGTATACGATGAGATTATTCAAGTAACGAACGATCAATCATACGATACGGCGCGACAAGCAGCTCGCGAAGAAGGTATTCTTGGAGGCGTATCTTCAGGGGCGGCCATTTACGCTGCACTTCAAGTTGCGAAACGTTTAGGTAAAGGTAAAAAAGTGTTAGCTATCATTCCATCTAATGGGGAACGCTACTTAAGCACACCGCTTTACCAATTTGATGAATCGAACTAAACGGTTGAAAAGAGCGGACATAGCGTTCGCTCTTTTTCTATGGAAACAAACCATTCAAATAAGGTAAGATGAAGGCGCGCTTAATGATACATATTCGAATGTTGGACGGTGAATTTTGTGGAAATCAATGTTAAAGATAAAACGCTTGTTATGGGCATATTAAATGTTACGCCAGATTCTTTTTCTGACGGTGGAAAGTATAGTGGAGTGGAGCAAGCGCTAACGCATGCTAAGCAAATGATCGCGGATGGTGTGGACATTATCGACGTAGGTGGTGAATCGACGCGACCAGGTCATGTGCAAATTTCAGATGAAGAAGAAATCGGACGAATTATTCCTGTAATCAAGGAGTTGCGTCAAAATTTTGATGTAATAATTTCAGTGGATACCTATAAATCACGTGTAGCAGAAGCTGCAATTGCAGCAGGTGCCCATATTATTAACGATATTTGGGGAGCTAAATACGATTCGGAGATTGCGAATGTCGCGGCAAAATGGAGCGTGCCAATCATCTTGATGCATAATCGCAACGATACGGCTTATTCAAATTTTCAAGAGGATTTATTGGAGGACCTTACTGAAAGTATTGGAATCGCGCTTTCTGCTGGAGTGCCAAAAGAAAATATCTGGCTCGATCCTGGAGTTGGATTTGTTAAATCGGTAGAGCAAAACTTGCAAGCAATCCAGTCGATTGGACGAATAGCAGAGTTGGGTTACCCGGTGCTCCTTGGTACCTCTAGAAAGTCATTCATTGGCAAGATTTTAAATACTACTGTAGAAGAGCGGTTAGAAGGATCGCTCGCGACGGTTTGCTACGGGATTAACCAAGGTTGCAATATCGTGCGCGTTCACGATGTGAAGGAAACAGTTCGCACGGTCCGGATGATGGACGCGTTAACGGGCAAACACCCATATAAGGAGGAGAAGTAATGGATTTTATTCATGTAAATGATATGGAGTTTTATGGCTATCATGGGGTATTTCCTGAAGAAACGAAATTGGGTCAGCGATTTCGTTTGACGGTTTCGTTAGCTGTAGATTTGCAGCAAGCTGGAGAAACTGACGCGCTAGAGCATACAGTACATTACGGGGAAGTTTACGAAGCGTGTCGTTCAATTGTCGAGGGAGAGCCGAAGAAATTAGTGGAAGCTGTAGCAGAAAGTGTAGCTAGTCGAATCTTATCCGACTTTCCTTTAGTGAAAGGCGTCCGCGTCCAGCTAATCAAACCAGATCCACCGATTCCTGGTCATTATAAATCGGTAGCGATTGAATTGACGCGAGGGAAGTTTGCATGAACCAAATTTATTTATCACTCGGTTCTAATATGGGCGATCGTTTTGAGATGTTGCGGCAAGCAGTATCGCAACTTTCAAAATCTCCTTCCATTACCGTTACGCGCATTTCTTCTCTCTACGAAACAGATCCTGTAGGATTTACAGAGCAGGAACCTTTTCTAAATATGGTCGTTCAGCTCGAAACGGAATTAGATGCATTCAAGTTGTTGGATGTGTGCCAGGAGATTGAACAAAATTTAAATCGCAAGCGCCTTGTTAGATGGGGACCGAGAACGATAGACCTTGATATTTTATTGTATAACCGTGATAACATAGAAAGTGATAGGCTTATTGTTCCGCATCCACGCATGGAGGAACGTGCATTCGTTATGGTGCCATTGCTTGAACTAACAGCAGAATTTAAAATAGTGAACAGCTTTGAAGCAGATGGCGTTCGTTTGTGGAAATCATATAAGGGTGTTGAAACATTTTTGCAAGACAAGCAACTAGGGTCATAAGAGAAATTCAATCTTTACTAATTAGTGGAACTTCAAGCTGTCACAAATTCGTGGCAGCTTTTTTATGTAGTATGGTAAGAAATTGTGTACAATAGAGAAATACATGAATGAGATTTAGTGTTAAACAGATAAAGGAGTGTAGGGCATGTCAGAAGAATTAAACGATCAATTAGTAGTAAGGCGTCAAAAAATGCAGAATTTCCGAGATAACGGAATGGATCCATTTGGGGGCCGTTTCGAGCGGACTCACTTATCTCAAGAAATAATTGAGCAATATGGAGAGTTCTCTAAAGAAGAGCTTGAAGAAGCATCGCATGAAGTAGTAATTGCTGGACGAGTTATGACTAAGCGTGGAAAAGGGAAAGCCGGTTTTGCGCATATTCAAGATTTAAAAGGTCAAATTCAAATTTACGTTCGTAAAGACGCTATTGGTGACGAAGCTTACGAGTTTTACAACACAGTTGACCTAGGAGATATTTTAGGGATTAAAGGAACTGTTTTTAAAACGAATGTCGGGGAATTATCGATTAAAGCAAAAGAAGTAGAATTCCTTACAAAAGCATTACGCCCATTACCGGAAAAATTCCATGGCTTAAAAGATGTAGAGCAACGTTACCGTCAGCGTTATTTAGATTTGCTAACAAGTGAAGAAAGCAAAGAGACCTTTATTCTGCGTAGTCGCATTATCCAATCTATGCGTCGTTACTTAGATAATGAGGGATTCTTGGAAGTTGAAACTCCAATGCTTCATTCAATTGCTGGAGGAGCGGCTGCAAAACCGTTTATTACACACCACAATGCGTTAGATATGGAATTGTATATCCGTATTGCGATTGAGCTTCATTTAAAACGATTAATTGTAGGTGGATTAGAAAAAGTATATGAAATTGGGCGTGTCTTCCGTAACGAAGGAATCTCAACTCGTCATAACCCTGAATTCACGATGTTAGAATTATATGAAGCTTACGCAGATTATAACGACATCATGGCACTTACAGAAAACTTAGTCGCTCATATTGCACAAGAAGTTCTGGGAACTACTACAGTACAATATGGAGAAGACCAAATTGACTTGGCTGTAGGCTGGAAGCGACTGCATATGGCTGATGCTGTTAAAGAATATACAGGCGTAGACTTCTGGAAGCATATAACTAAAGAAGAAGCTCAAGCTTTAGCGAAAGAACACGGTATTGAAATTAAATCTACGATGGAAGTCGGTCATATCTTAAATGAGTTCTTTGAGCAAAAAGTAGAAGAACAATTAGTTCAACCAACTTTTATTTATGGACATCCAGTTGAAATTTCACCGTTAGCTAAGAAGAACCCAGAAGATGAACGTTTTACGGATCGCTTTGAATTATTTATAGTACGTCGTGAACATGCTAATGCATTTACAGAGTTGAACGATCCAATTGATCAACGTCAGCGCTTTGAAGCTCAATTGGTTGAAAAAGCTGAAGGTAACGATGAAGCTCATGAAATGGACGAAGATTTCATTGAAGCTCTAGAATATGGATTGCCACCAACAGGTGGATTAGGAATTGGGATCGATCGGTTAATTATGCTGCTAACAAATTCTTCATCTATTAGAGATGTTTTATTGTTCCCGCAAATGCGTCCGAAAGAATAGAGAAGTTAAGAGGGATGCCGATTTAAAGGTCTTAAGCCTTTAAATCGGTCTTTTTTTAAAAAACACTTGTATCAAATTTTGAATGGTGCTATACTATTTCTTGTCGCGTTTTTCATAATAAAAGATGCGAAAAAGAAAAAAGAAAAAAGTTATTGACTTCTCAAAAAGAAGTTGGTAATATTGAAAAGTCGCCGTGACATTAAGCGATAAATAAC
>NZ_AEPB01000064.1 GCF_000189395.1 Planococcus donghaensis MPA1U2
AGAGGAATATGCGCGTTCCAACAAAAATACGCGCGCTCACCACAAATCCGGCAATTTCTTTTATTCAAAGAGGTAGGCGGTCGATATCCCTCGCCATCTTCTGTATAATAAAAGAATACGCATCACAGAAATCAAGAAGGATGGATCCCATGCGAAAAGCTGTACACTACATAATCATCGCCATCTGTGTCATACTGATTTTCTTCCTGTACAATAAAGCTTTGGGATCGATTCCATTTATGGTTCTGGCGATTTATTTATTTTATTTCGGATGGAAACAAATAGATCCGAGAAAAAAGAATACACGGTAGCGGAGACTAGTTAGTTTGTATATAATGAATTAAGTTAAGAAGAAGAAGGGACGTGCACGGAATGAAAATTCGTGAATTATCTAAAGAAGAACTAATAGAAGAGTCGTTTGTAGACTTGACATATGCAATGTTGGAAGAGACACATGAAACAAAAACATATGCAGAACTTGTTGCAGAAATCGAGAAATTATTGAACTTGTCTAAAGAAGATATGAAAGAAAGGTTAGTCCAATTCTATACGGATCTAAATATTGACGGACGCTTTTTAATCTTGGGCGAAAACCGTTGGGGTCTTCGTGAGTGGTACCCGGTTGAACAAATTGAAGAAGAATCGGCACCAACTGTTAAAGCACGTAAAAAGAAAGCGAAAGTTGCTGACGATGAAGGCTTTGACGATTTAGATGAATTGGCATTAGAAGATGAGTTGGAATTCGAAGATTTCGGCGAAGACGATGACGATGATGACGACGACGATGAAGTGGTTAAATCACCTATCGAAGTGCTTGATTTTGATGCGGATGACGACAAAGATGAAGACGACGTATTAGTTGAAGATATGGATGGCAATATCATCGATGACGAGGATGACGACGAAGACGAAGACGACGAAGAAGATGACTTGAAGTAATCTGAACATTTTTTCACCTTGACTTATAAGGCCAGACTGGATAATATTTTATTTGGGCTCCTTATACATAGGAGAGATGATTCGTACAGTTTACGCGCTCCCCCTGCATGCAGCAGGAGGAGCGCTTTTTATTTTTACAATAAGAGGAGGAACTAAGCATGACAAAGTATATTTTTGTAACCGGTGGTGTTGTATCATCGCTTGGAAAAGGAATTATAGCAGCATCATTAGGCCGTTTATTAAAAAACAGAGGATTGAATGTAACAATTCAAAAATTCGATCCGTACATCAATATAGATCCAGGAACTATGAGTCCATATCAGCACGGGGAAGTTTTTGTGACGAATGATGGCGCAGAAACGGATTTGGATCTTGGTCATTACGAGCGCTTTATCGACATCAATTTAAATAAATACTCAAACGTAACAACAGGGAAAGTGTATTCGACTGTTATTCAAAAAGAACGTCGTGGTGATTACTTGGGCGGAACAGTTCAAGTTATTCCACATATCACAAATGAAATCAAAGACCGCTTATTGCGTGCTGCAAAAACTGCAAATGCAGATGTGGTCATCACTGAAATTGGTGGAACCGTTGGCGATATCGAATCACTGCCATTCTTAGAAGCGATTCGTCAAATGAAATCAGACCTTGGCCGTGAAGAAGTAATGTATGTTCACTGTACGTTAATTCCATACCTTGGCGCAGCGAAGGAAATGAAAACAAAACCAACTCAGCACAGCGTAAAAGAGCTTCGGAGCCTTGGAATTCAACCAAATCTAATTGTTGTGCGCACAGAACACCCAGTGCCACAAGACATGAAAGATAAAATTGCGTTGTTCTGCGATATCAAATCAGAAGAAGTTATCGAATCACGTGATGTTGATGTGATTTACGAAATGCCGCTTCGCTTGCAAGAGCAACATATGGATCAAATTGTTTTAGATCATTTCGGAATCGAAGCTCCAGAAGCAGACATGACGGATTGGAAAACACTTGTTGAGAAAGTGCAATCACTTAAAAAGAGCGTGCGTATCGGCCTAGTAGGTAAATACGTTGAGCTGCAAGATGCCTATATTTCTGTTGTAGAGGCATTAAAACATGCAGGCTTTGCATTCGACTCTGAAATCGAAGTAGATTGGATTAATGCAGAACACGTAACAGCTGAAAATGTTGCAGAAAAACTAAAAGATTGCGACGGCGTCCTAGTTCCTGGTGGATTTGGCGATCGTGGCGTTGAAGGGAAAATTGCAGCTACTCAATATGCACGCGAAAACAACGTACCGTTCTTCGGTATTTGCTTGGGCATGCAATTAGCATCTGTTGAATTTGCTCGCAACATCATGAATTTAGAAGACGCACATTCTTCTGAATTGAACGCAAAAACAGCTTACCCAGTTATCGATTTACTACCTGAACAAAAAGACATCGAAGATTTAGGCGGTACACTTCGTCTTGGACTGTACCCAGCGAAACTTGAAAAAGGTTCAAGAGCGCACGAAGCCTATGGCGAAGAGTTAGTATACGAAAGACACCGTCACCGTTATGAGTTTAACAACGAATACCGTGAAGCTTTCGAAAACGCTGGATTTAAATTTACAGGCACGAGCCCAGATGGTCGTCTAGTGGAAATTATTGAAGTGACTGACCACCCTTGGTTTGTAGCTTGTCAATTCCACCCAGAGTTTATCTCGCGTCCAAACCGTCCACAACCATTGTTCCGTGACTTTGTTAAAGCAGCTATCGCTAACAAATAAACGACAAAAGCCTTCCCTTAAGACAAAGGGAAGGCTTTTGTATAGAAGGTTTTTTATTCAGCTAGTAGTTTATCAATGCGCAATTTAACGGCATAATAAATATAAAGACCAGCAAATGTGTGCGGAACTAACGCAGCTTTGCCACCGTCCTGTAAAAAGGAAGGTTCTTCACTAGTTAAGGGGAAGAAGGCATCTGCCAAGTCACTGTCGGTTGAAGAGGGCGCAACAAGTGCAAAAGGAATGCCAGCATCTGACAGGCGACCGGCAAGTTCCACACCTTCGCTATGTGGTGCTAAAATGAAGACGCGATCGATATCAGTCACAATGCTTGTAGGTGACCAGTCAGCTGCAACGAATAAAGGTTCATCGCTATAGAGGGCAGCAGCTGTCACAGCCTTCATCTCACCGAACGCAGCGATAAAAATTGTGCCTTCTGCAATAGCGGCTTGCGCCAATACAGCCGCAATGCTGTCGAAGGCTTCGTGTTCTTCTGAAAGACGCTCGAATACACGAGTCAATTGAATTGTGAACAAATCCATAAAAATCACCTCGTGTAAAAAAGTATAGCAGATAAAGGAGAGGCTCTTTTTGAAAACCGTTTTGATAGTAGACGATCAGCCAGGAATCCGGTTGTTGTTAAAAGAAGTCTTCACCAAAGAAGGTTACCAAGCGATAACAGCTGGAAGTGGTTTAGAGGCGATTGAAAAAGTTCAAGAAATTCCACCAGACCTCGTCTTATTAGATATGAAAATTCCAGGTATGGATGGCATCGAGATCTTGAAACGCTTGAAAAAAAGCAACCCAAGTATTCATGTTTTGATGATGACGGCATACGGGGAACTGGACCTAATTCGAGAATCCATTAATTGGGGCGCAGAGCATTATTTTACGAAGCCTTTTGATGTTTTTGAAGTTCGCGATGCTGTTAAGCAATTATTAGATTAGCATTTATCGAAGAAGTAGCGTAAATAGTGGGTTTTTGATATAGTATAAAAGATATTCGCTTTAAACATTGCTGAGGAGGAAATTTAAATGCCGTTAGTTTCTATGAAAGAAATGATGATAAAAGGTAAAGAAGAAGGATATGCAATTGGTCAATTCAATTTGAATAATTTAGAGTTTACGCAGGCTATTCTTCAAGCCGCACAAGAAGAAAACTCTCCAGTTATTTGTGGGGTTTCTGAAGGTGCTGCTCGCTACATGGGCGGATTCACTACAGTTGTTAATATGGTCAAAGGATTAATGCATGACTATAAAATTACAGTTCCCGTGGCGATTCATTTAGATCACGGTTCGAGCTTTGAAAAATGTAAAGAAGCGATTGATGCAGGATTCACATCAGTTATGATTGATGCTTCTCATCACCCGTTTGAAGAAAACATTGAAATTACAAAACAAGTTGTAGAATATGCTCGCCAACACAACGTTTCAGTTGAAGCTGAATTAGGAACTGTTGGTGGACAAGAAGACGATATCATCGCTGACGGCGTTATTTATGCTGATCCAAAAGAATGCAAACAAATGGTTGACGAAACAGGTATTGATTGCCTAGCGCCTGCTCTTGGATCTGTTCACGGCCCTTACAAAGGTGAGCCGAATTTAGGATTTAAAGAAATGGAAGAAATCTCACAGCAATGTGACGTGCCTCTTGTTTTACACGGTGGAACAGGAATTCCGTTAAAAGACATTCAACGTTCAGTATCTCTTGGTACATCAAAAATTAACGTGAACACGGAAAGCCAAATTACATCGGCTCAAGCAGTTCGCGATGCATTAAACAACGATCCGGATGTTTACGATCCACGTAAATACATGGGACCAGCTCGCGAAGCCATTAAAAAGACGGTAATGGGTAAAATGCGCGAGTTTGGAAGTTCTCAAAAAGCGTAAGTAGAAAACAAAAAAGAGGCGAGAGAAGCGTTCAAAAGACGACTTCTCTTTTTCCCATGATACTGGAGGAGAAAAAACAATGAAGTTTTTTATTGATACAGCAAACTTTGATGAAATTAAAGAAGCACACGCTTGGGGAATTCTTTCAGGTGTAACGACAAATCCATCATTGGTAGCAAAAGAAAAAAATGTCTCATTCCATGATCGCTTAAAAGAAATCGCTGCATTAGTTGATGGTTCAATTAGCGGCGAAGTTATTGCACTTGATGCAGAAGGCATGATCAAAGAAGGCCGTGAGCTTGCAGATCTTGCACCAAACATCACAGTGAAATTGCCAATGACACCAGAAGGCTTGAAAGCTTGTTCAGTTCTTGCTTCAGAAGGCAAAAAAGTAAACGTTACATTGATCTTCAGTGCTAACCAAGCATTGCTTGCAGCACGTGCAGGAGCGGCTTACGTTTCACCATTCCTTGGACGTCTTGATGATATCGGACATAACGGCATGGACTTGATCGCAACAATCGCAGAGATGTTTGCAATCCATGATATTTCTTCAGAAATTATTGCAGCATCTATCCGTCATCCGCAGCACGTTACAGAAGCTGCTTTAAACGGTGCACATATTGCAACAATGCCGATTAAAGTTATGCACCAAATGTTCAAACACCCATTAACAGACCAAGGAATCGAAGCGTTCCTTGCAGATTGGGAAAAGCGTTCAGTTTAAAATAAGGTCAGATAAAAAATAATCAGGATCCTTCTTACCAATAAGGTAAGAAGGGCACTGACCGCTTAAGCGGAGAAAACCTAAGTTGTGATCGGCAATCCTTTTATAGCCGAACCAATTGAACTTTTCAGGCTAGCTTAACAGCCAGAAAAGTGGATAAAGGAGAAATTCAATGGATGTTTATAAAATAAAAGGCGGCAATCGCCTTTCCGGTACAATTAAAGTCAATGGTGCTAAAAATAGTGCAGTTGCTTTGATTCCTGCATCGATTTTGGCAAATTCGCCTGTATCGATTGAAGGGTTACCGGGAATTTCTGATGCATGGACACTGAAAAGTATTTTGGAAGAAATCGGTGGAGAAGTAACATTTGAAGATGGAACGATGACTATCGATCCAACGAAAATGATTGATATGCCATTACCAAATGGTAACGTCAAAAAATTGCGAGCATCTTATTACATGATGGGCGCGATGTTAGGGCGTTTTAAGCATGCGGCAATTGGTCTACCAGGTGGCTGTTTCTTAGGACCTCGTCCAATCGACCAACATATTAAAGGCTTTGAAGCACTTGGCGCAAAAGTTACAAATGAACACGGTGCCATTTATTTGCGTGCTGATGAACTTCGCGGAGCTAAAATTTACCTAGATGTAGTGAGTGTTGGAGCAACCATCAATATTATGTTGGCAGCTGTTATGGCAAAAGGGCAAACAACGATTGAAAATGCTGCAAAAGAGCCAGAGATTATTGATGTTGCAACATTATTGACGAATATGGGTGCAAAAATCAAAGGTGCTGGAACAGATGTTATCCGTATCGACGGAGTTGAAGAATTGCATGGAACAAACCATACAATTATTCCTGACCGTATCGAAGCTGGAACATTTATGATTATGGCAGCAGCTGTAGGCGATGGCATAACAATTGATAACGTTATTCCATTCCATATGGAAGCATTGACTGCTAAATTACGTGAAATGGGCGTTGATGTGCAAGAAGGCGAAGAATCGATTTATATTCCAAAGTCCGAGCAATTAAATGCGATTGATGTGAAGACATTGGTTTACCCTGGATTCCCAACTGATTTGCAACAGCCGTTTTCTGTCTTAATGACGCAAGCTCATGGTTCTTCTATGATTACAGATACGATTTATTCAGCTCGCTTTAAACATATTGACGAACTTCGTCGAATGAGTGCAAGTGGCCGTGTTGAAGGGAGAGCTGCGATTGTAACTGGTCCAACTCCATTGACCTCTGCAACCGTAGTAGCATCTGATTTACGTGCAGGAGCAGCTTTAGTAATTGCTGGTTTACTCGCAGAAGGTGAAACTGAAATTCGTGAAATTTATCATATCGAACGAGGCTATTCATCTATTATCGAAAAATTACAAGGGTTAGGTGCTGATATTCGGAGAGAGACAATTGATCCGGTAACAAGCATGAAGTCTGACCTTAGCCAAGACACGAATTGACTCTCTGTTAGTGCAAAAATATATGCTACAATAATATAGATATAGTTAATGCCGAACGGAGGAACTAAAAGTATGGAACGAAGTCTATCGATGGAATTAGTGCGCATCACTGAAGCAGCAGCAATTGCTTCTTCAAAATGGATGGGCCGTGGCTTAAAGAACGAAGCAGATGACGCAGCAACAACAGCAATGAGAACCGTATTTGATACGATCCCAATGCGTGGAGTTGTCGTTATTGGTGAAGGAGAAATGGACGAGGCTCCTATGCTTTATATCGGTGAAGAGTTAGGGACGGGTAATGGTCCAGAAGTGGATGTTGCCGTAGATCCTTTAGAAGGTACAAATATTGTAGCAGCGGGTGGTTGGAATGCGTTAGCAGTTCTAGCAATCGCTGACCGCGGTAACCTTTTAAATGCACCAGATATGTATATGGAAAAAATAGCGGTTGGACCGGAATCAGTCGGCAAAATCGATATTAATGCACCTGTCATTGATAACCTTCGTGCAGTGGCAAAAGCCAAAAATAAAAACATCGAAGAAGTTGTCGCTACATTGATGGATCGACCACGTCATCAAGACATCATCGATCAAATCCGTGCAGCGGGCGCTCGTATTAAACTAATTTCGGATGGCGACGTAGCTGGTGCAATTAATACAGCGTTTGACCAAACCGGCGTAGATATTTTATTCGGTATTGGTGGTGCCCCTGAAGGCGTTATCGCGGCAGTTGGTTTGAAATGCCTCGGTGGTGAAATTCAAGGGAAACTTCTTCCTCAAAACGAAGAAGAAGCGCAGCGTTGCATTGATATGGGCATTGACGTAAGCAAAGTCCTAATGATGGACGACCTTGTAAAAGGCGATGACGCTATTTTTGCAGCAACCGGTGTTACAGACGGTGAATTGTTAAAAGGCGTTCAGCTAAAAGGTGGATTTGCAGAAAGCCATACATTGGTTATGCGAGCAAAATCAGGAACAATCCGCTTTATCGAAGGGCGTCACAGCCTGCAGAAAAAGCCGAATCTTGTAATGAACGATTAACGATCCTACTTCATAAAATGAGTCCGGCATTTTGCCGGACTTCTTCTTTAAAGATCTTCTCAATCATTCACTACTGATCCTCAATAATTCTACAAACAAAATAATACAAATAAGAGTGGTGTCCGATATATGGCAACGATTACAATCTCCGCATTGGAGAATATGACGCTAAAAGAACTTTATAATTTAGCGAAAGAATACAAACTAACCAACTACAGTAAGCTAACTAAAAAAGAACTTATTTTTGCGATTTTGAAAACACGCGCAGAACTAGAAGGTTTTTTCTTTATGGAAGGTGTATTGGAAATTATTCAATCAGAAGGTTTTGGTTTCTTGCGACCAATCAACTACTCACCAAGTTCGCAGGACATTTACATTTCGGCTTCACAAATACGTCGATTTGATTTGAGAAATGGTGACAAAGTTTCAGGGAAAGTGCGTCCACCAAAAGAAAACGAACGTTACTTTGGCTTGCTTCAAGTAGAAGCAGTGAATGGCGAAGATCCAGAAGTGGCAAAAGAACGCGTCCATTTCCCAGGACTTACTCCGCTTTATCCAGATCGCCATATTCGTTTAGAAACGACACCGGCGCACTTGTCTACACGCATCATGGATTTAGTTTCACCTGTTGGGTTTGGTCAGCGTGGATTGATTGTTGCGCCGCCAAAAGCAGGAAAGACGATGTTGTTAAAAGAAATCGCTAATTCGATTACAACCAATCACCCAGAAGCAGAATTGATCGTTTTACTAATTGATGAACGTCCAGAAGAAGTGACGGATATCGAACGATCTGTAGACGCTGATGTTGTGTCATCAACTTTTGATGAAGTACCTGAAAACCATGTGAAAGTGGCAGAACTTGTTCTTGAGCGTGCAATGCGTCTTGTTGAACATAAACGTGATGTGGTCATTTTAATGGACTCGATTACCCGTTTGGCACGAGCATATAATTTGGTTATTCCGCCAAGTGGTCGTACACTATCAGGAGGAATTGATCCAGCGGCTTTCCATAGACCTAAACGCTTTTTCGGAGCAGCCCGTAATATTGAAGAAGGTGGCAGTTTAACAATTTTAGCTACAGCTTTAGTAGAAACAGGGTCACGTATGGACGAAGTCATTTACGAGGAATTTAAAGGAACAGGCAATATGGAATTGCATCTTGACCGTTCTTTGGCTGAGCGCCGTATTTTCCCAGCACTTGATATTCGCCGTTCTGGAACGCGTAAAGAAGAGTTGCTTATCGAACCTAAACAACTTGAAAAACTGTGGGCGATTCGAAAAACTTTCTCAGATTCGCATGATTTCGGCGAACGTTTCTTAAAGAAATTAGGCCAAACAGATACCAACGAAGAATTTTTCGAGCAATTGGCTACGGAAATGAAAACACATCGAAGCAATAAGAAGATGATCTAAGTACTTGCAAAAAATGCGGGTATTTGATAAGATAATGTTAGTGATTTAAATCAAAGCTATTGCATATACGGTCTAAAGAACCGTGTAAGGCAATAGTAAAATAGATTAAACTCTGTTCCAGATGGTTCAGGGCGAGAGGAGAAAATTATTATGAAAACAGGAATTCACCCAGATTACAAACAAGCTACAGTAACTTGCTCATGTGGGAACTCTTTCACAACTGGTTCTGTAAAAGAAAACATCAACGTTGAGCTTTGCTCTGAATGTCATCCATTCTACACTGGACGTCAGAAGTTCGCTGCAGCAGACGGCCGCGTAGATCGTTTCAACAAAAAGTACGGCTTAAAAGAAGAAATCAACGAGTAATATTTGCTCAGCAACAGACTGGAACTGGGAATTTTCAATTTGCGAATTTCCATCATCCAGTCTTTTGCTTTCAAGTATCAATTAAAATTATACCTGCCTCGCGCGAAAACGCCAGGCGGGTATTTTTTTCGGTTTAAATCTGAAAAAACACCTTACATATCCCAAAAAATCAGCAGAATGCAGCATTATTTTGGTATGATAAATAGAGGGCTAACTTAGTAAAAATAAGCTTTTGATCAAGAATACAAGTCTGTAGATAGCATCACTTATTAGCGTTAATAACCATGGTAAAGCAACATTACAAAGTGTTTGAAAGGGGTCTCACCTATGTATGTCATGAAACAAACGGGATGGGTTGAATTGATTTGCGGGAGTATGTTTTCCGGGAAATCAGAAGAACTAATCCGCCGTGTCCGCCGTTCCCAATTCGCAAAACAAAAAATTGCTGTTTTTAAACCGAAAATCGACGACCGTTATAGCAAAGAAGCGGTTGTTTCGCATAATGGTGCAACTGTAATTGCACTACCGATTTCACGCTCTTCCGAAATGTGGGATTACATCACGGACGAATTTGATGTAATCGCGATAGATGAAGCTCAGTTTTTTGATGAAGCCATCATCGAAAATGTCCAGAAACTCGCCAATCACGGTTTCCGTGTAATTGTTGCAGGACTCGACCAAGACTTTAGAGGCCGTCCGTTCGGACCAATGCCCGCACTACTCGCAATCGCTGAGCAAGTAACCAAACTTCAAGCGGTCTGCACAGTTTGTGGTTCTCCAGCTAGCCGAACGCAACGCTTAATCGACGGAAAACCAGCAGGATCCGATGACCCGACTATTTTAGTAGGCGCATCAGAAGCCTACGAACCGCGCTGCCGCCACCACCACGAAGTCCCAACAGGTGTAACCGTTAGCGAATAAACTTTTAATAACATTTACAAAGATATGGAGCAAACTAGCGGAGACTCTGCTGATTTGCTCCATATCCAAAAAATACTTTGGCTATAATTAATAGTTACTTATAAAGTTTTACAACATATTTAGAAGAAAAAGCGGAAGGCGGCGAAGTGCGAAGATATGCTCCTGCATCGCTTCGCTAGCTTCGTCGCAAAGCCATTGGCCGAATTGCATTCGTTCAATGACTTTCCTAGGGGATTAGGACGAGCTGAAGACCCTGGACTGAGCGGAGCGAGGGAAGCGGCTGAAGCCGGCCCCCCTGGAAAGCGTCCGCCTGGAGCGATTTCTTCATTAGAATAAATAACCAAAAATTAGAACTTGAGGTGACACCTATGTTTGATCGATTACAATCAGTAGAAGATCGGTATGACCGTTTAAATGAATTGCTAAGTGATCCAGATATCGTTAGTGATACCAACAAGCTACGTGACTATTCAAAAGAACAGTCAGACTTACAAGAAACGGTTGAAACGTACCGTGAATACAAAGATTTAACAACTCAATTGACTGAAGCGAAAGCGATGTTTGACGAGAAAATGGATGCTGACATGCGTGAAATGGTCAAAGAAGAAGTTAATGAACTAGAACAACAGGTTTCTGTTGTAGAAGAACGCCTTCACAAATTATTGATTCCGAAAGATCCAAACGATGACAAAAACGTTATCATGGAAATTCGTGGAGCAGCGGGTGGTGACGAAGCGGCTTTGTTCGCTGGAGACTTATACCGCATGTATACGCGTTTTGCTGAATCCAATGGATGGAAAATCCAAGTGATGGATTCGAACCCAACTGGTCTTGGCGGATTTAAAGAAATTGTCTTTATGATTACCGGTAAAGGTGCCTATTCAAAAATGAAATATGAAAACGGCGCACACCGTGTACAACGAGTTCCTGAAACAGAATCAGGTGGGCGTATTCATACGTCAACTGCTACAGTGGCTTGTTTACCAGAAGTCGAAGAAGTAGAAGTAGATATTCATGAAAATGATATTCGTACCGATACGTATGCATCTTCCGGAGCTGGTGGACAATCCGTAAACACGACCATGTCTGCTGTTCGTTTAACGCATCTTCCAACGAATACGGTAGTAACGTGTCAAGATGAGAAATCGCAAATTAAAAACAAAGCGAGTGCAATGAAAGTATTGCGTGCGCGTGTTTATGAAAAATTCCAGCAAGAAGCTCAAGCTGAATACGATGCAGTTCGTAAATCAGCTGTTGGGACAGGAGACCGTTCTGAACGAATCCGCACATACAATTTCCCTCAAAACCGTGTAACTGACCACCGAATCGGTTTGACGATTCAAAAGTTGGATCAGATCTTGCAAGGGAAAATGGATGAAATTGTCGATGCATTAATCGTGGAAGAGCAATCTGCTCGTATGGAAAGTCTCAATAATGACCAAGCTTAAGTACGTTTATGAGGCCCTGAAGAGGGCTTCTTCTTTTTTACAGGAACACGGCCGTGAAGAAGGAGCTGCACGAATTTTACTTCAGCACGAACTGGGTCTCTCATATTCCGGGTTAATCGCCTCTATGCGAGATGAAATAAGTGACGCGCAATTGGAGAACTTCTGGGCAACTATTGAACAACATGCAAAAGGAATTCCTGTTCAGCATTTGACTGGGACTGAAGAATTTTACGGCAGGAAATTTCGCGTAAATGCAGATGTGTTAATTCCGAGACCAGAAACAGAAGAGTTAATAGAAGAAACGCTGCAATTAATCGAGCGTCATTTAGTAAAAAAAGAGTTAGCGCTTGCAGACATTGGCACTGGGAGTGGCATTATTGCGATTACGATGAAATGCGAATTGCCGCACGCAAATGTTACTGCAACCGATATCTCACAGTCAGCGCTAGAAACAGCAGCGCAAAATGCAGAAACGTTAAATGCGGAAATTGACTTTCGGTTAGGAGACTTAACAAAACCAATCGAAAATGAAAAGTGGGATGTTATTTTATCCAATCCACCGTATATTGCTTATTCTGAGGCACCAGACTTATCGGATAGTGTGCGCGATTTTGAACCACATCATGCATTGTTTGCAGATAACGAAGGTTTAGCGCTATATGAAAAAATGGCAGAGCAATTTCCAAAAATGCTAAATAAACCTGGGATAATTGGCTTTGAAATAGGTTATCAACAAGGAAAAGCCGTTGAAAAAATGTTAAAAGATGCTTTTCCTGATGCTTTCGTCTATTGTAAAAAAGATATCAACAAAAACGACCGAATGGTTTTTGCTGTAATTGAGTAACTTATACACAGATTACGCACAAGACGCATGTTTTTATCCACGGATTGTGGGTAAAAATTGAAAAACCCTTAAAAATAGGAGTTGTTCGTGTGAAAACGGAAATGATTGTTGTGGATAAAAATGTGGATGAAGAAAATAGTTATGCACAAGCTGTGGAAAACTTGAAATCAGGTGAAGTTGTCGCTTTTCCTACAGAAACAGTTTACGGATTAGGAGCAGACGCGACAAATTTTGAAGCAGTTAGCAAAATATTCGAAGCAAAAGGACGCCCGGCAGATAATCCTTTAATTGTCCACGTGGATAAGAAAGAATCTGCATTAAATTATGTGCAAGAAGTTTCTGCAAAAGCGTTGCAATGTATGGATGCTTTTTGGCCAGGGGCGTTAACACTGATCATGCAAGCAAAGCCAGAAACGTTTGCGAATAATGTAACGGCAAACCTTCAAACAGTAGGAATTCGTGTGCCAAACCACCCTGTAGCGTTAAAGCTATTACAAGAAGTGAAATTACCTTTAGCAGCACCAAGTGCAAATACGAGTGGAAAACCAAGTCCAACGTTGGCCAGTCATGTTCGTCACGACATGGATGGTAGAATTCCGTTAATTTTAGATGGTGGCGCTACAGAAATTGGCATAGAGTCAACTGTATTAGATACCACTTGTGAACCACCAGTTATTTTGCGTCCTGGAAAAATAACAAAAGAGCAGATTGAACAGGTAATTGGCACAGTTCGTACATCGTCTGGAAACAAAGACAATGTGCCGAAATCACCAGGGATGAAATATATGCATTATGCACCTACTGCACCTTTATATTTGATTGAAGATGAAAAAAGCTTGATTGAAAAAGCGATACAATATGTGCAAGAAAAAGGAAAGCGTGTAGCTGTTATTAGTGAAACGGATTATCCACTTGCAGATTTCAATTTTCCATTATCAATGGAAAGTTTATATGCTAGTTTGCGAGAATGTGATTTAACTGATGCAGATTTAATATTAGCGCCAGTAAAATCAAGTGACCAAGATCAGGACGCATTGATGAACAGACTTGAAAAAGCAGCAGACCATAAATGGTTTAGTTGATCGGGTGAAAGGAGATAGATGATGAAGATTCTTTTTGTTTGTACGGGTAATACATGTCGCAGTCCTATGGCTGAAGCAATTGTGACAGCTAAAAATTTGAAAGAAATAGAAGCTCGTTCTGCGGGAATATTTGCAGGGGAAGCCCCTCTTTCTGAAAATGCACAGCTAGTATTGAACCAACAACAAATTTCTTTTAGTCATACTTCAAAACCATTAGATAGAGAAGACTTGGAATGGGCAGAACTGGTTTTAACGATGACCAATTCGCATAAAACAGCGATATTGCAAGCTTACCCTGAAACAGCAACAAAGCTTTTTACATTAAAAGAATTTGCAGCTGATTCAACAGCAGATGTTAGCGATCCTTACGGTGGACCACTCGCGCTTTATGAAAAAACATTCCAAGAGTTAAAATTATTAATCGACAAATTAATTGTGAAGTTGACTTGAATGAAAAGGCAGACAATCCGAGAGGCTAGTCTGTCTTTTTTGCGTGAAAATGGTAGAATTGATTTAAAGCGTAAAAGGTTTTGGACATAATTCGACAATGACGCTTTAACGGATCTATAAATTTGATTTCAAGAAAAGAGGGTTTATTATGAAAGTGGCAATCTCATCAGATCACGGCGGCAATAACTTGCGTAAGGAAATCGTTAACTTAATGAACGAAATCGGAATTGAATATCAGGATTTTGGTCCACATACAGACGATTCGGTAGATTATCCGGATTATGCAAAACCGGTTGCAGATCGCGTAGCAAGCGGAGAATTTGATCGCGGGATTTTGATTTGTGGGACAGGCATTGGCATGTCCATCTCTGCGAATAAAGTAAAAGGCATCCGTTGTGCTCTTGTTCATGATGTTTTCAGTGCAAAAGCAACAAGAGGGCATAATGATTCAAATATTTTAGCAATGGGCGAGCGCGTTATTGGCCCAGGACTTGCACGTGAAATTGCTCAAACTTGGTTGACTGAAGAATTCGAAGGCGGCAGACACGAAAAACGCATCCAAAAAATCACGGACCTCGAAAAATAAGGAGGAGTCGACATGCAAACTTTATGGCAATTGCAACTTGAAGAGGTTTTAAGTGAATTAGAGCAGCAGATCGAGTTCAGGAAAGGCCAAGTGTTTGTAGTCGGCTGCTCAACATCAGAAGTAGCAGGAAAACGCATCGGAACAGGCGGAGGGCTTGATATTGCCGAAAGCTTGTTTGAACCTTTAGAAAAATTCGCAGCTCGTCACCATATTTTTTTAGCATTCCAAGGTTGTGAGCATATTAATCGTGCTTTAACAGTAGAACGTCGGGCAGCTGAAAAATATGGTTGGGAGCCTGTCACCGTTGTACCAGCTCCAAAAGCGGGCGGTTCGTTGAGTGCATATGCATTCAGCAATATGGTCGATCCGGTAGTGGTAGAAGAAGTTCAGGCACATGCGGGAATTGATATTGGACAAACAATGATCGGAATGCATTTAAAAAGAGTTGCCGTTCCCTTGCGTACTTCTGTTAAACTAGTAGGTGAAGCGATCGTGGCATCTGCAACGACACGACCAAAATTAATTGGTGGTGAACGTGCGCGCTATAATCGTGAGCTTGTTCAATCACGGGAGGGATATACGGATGGAATTGATTAAGACGCAAGACCCAGCAGTATATGAAGCGATGAATGCAGAGAAAGAAAGACAGGAAGCGAATATCGAATTAATCGCTTCGGAAAACTTTGTTTCACAAGCGGTAATGGATGCACAAGGATCGGTGTTAACGAACAAATATGCAGAAGGCTATCCGGGCAAACGCTATTACGGTGGCTGTGAACATGTAGACGTTGTTGAAAACATCGCTCGCGACCGTCTGAAAGAAATTTTTGGTGCGGAACACGCGAACGTTCAACCTCATTCTGGATCTCAAGCCAACATGGCAGTTTATACAGCAGTTCTAGAAAAAGGCGATACGATTCTTGGGATGAACTTGAACCATGGCGGACATTTAACACATGGGAGTAAAGTGAATTTCAGTGGTATGCAATATAATTTCGTTGAGTACGGTGTGACAAAAGAAGAGCAATTGGTAGATTACGAGGCAGTTCGTCAAGCAGCATTAGAACATAAGCCAAAAATGATTGTTGCCGGAGCGAGCGCTTATTCTCGTCAATTGGATTTTGCGAAATTCCGTGAAATTGCTGATGAAATCGGAGCATACTTGATGGTTGATATGGCCCATATTGCTGGTTTAGTTGCTACTGGTGCTCATCCTAACCCAGTTCCACATGCTCATTTTGTAACATCGACTACGCATAAGACACTCCGTGGTCCACGTGGTGGATTAATTCTCTGCAAAGAGGAATTTGCGAAAAAAATCGATAAAACAATTTTCCCTGGAATTCAAGGTGGCCCGCTTATGCACGTAATTGCAGCAAAAGCTGTTGCATTTGGTGAAGCGCAAAAACCGGAATTCAAAACCTATATTGAACAAGTCGTGAAAAATGCTGATGCATTGGCAAATGCGCTAATTGCAGAAGGTGTAAATATCGTATCTGGCGGCACAGACAATCATTTGCTGTTGCTTGACCTTCGCTCGTTAAACTTAACGGGGAAAGTTGCAGAACATGTTCTTGATGAAGTGGGTATTACAACAAACAAAAATACCATTCCTTTCGACCCGGAAAGTCCATTTGTTACTTCGGGTATCCGTCTAGGAACTGCTGCCGTTACATCTCGTGGATTTAAAGAAGAAGACATGAAAGAAATTGCTGCAGTTATGGCGATGCTTCTGAAAAATCCAGAGGACGAAAATAGCAAAAAAGAAGCTGCAGAACGTGTTGCAAAGTTAACTGCTGCGCACCCGTTATATAAATAAGTTCACACAGCTGCCAATTATATATGTTGGCAGCTGTATTTTTATACTATAATAGAACTATCCTTAAGCAATCGAAGGCAAATCTAATATTTAAAACAAACTATACATATTCTTTAAAGGGGGCGCGTCGTATGCACACGCATGAACTAATAAATGATAATAAAGTAATCATGGAGTGGCTACGCCGTCTCGGTGTTAAATTCCATACATCGTTCTTAGTCATCAACTCCGAAGTAGAAGATCAGCCTATCGTTTATGCAAATGATGCCTTCTTTAAAATGATTGGCTACAGTGAAGAAGAGACGTTAGGACGTAATGGCCGATTTTTACATGGAGAAAAAACATCGCAAAAAGCGAGTGAAAACATACACGCTTGCATCGCTTCTGGGGAAACAGGAATCTTTGAAATCGTTAATTACCGAAAAAACGGCACTCCTTTTTGGAATGAACTATCTATTCAACCACTAACGTTTCCTGAAAAAAACCTTAAGTTCACGTTGTTGCTTCAACGCGATATTACCGAAAGAAAGCGTACAGAGGCGATGATTAAGCTTCAAAAACAAACCTATAAAAAAATCGAAAGTGGTCATAAACTTAGTTCGATTCTGCAAAATATTTGCCATACATGTGAATCGTTTTTTATTGATGGTGCGAAATGCACGGTTTTGTTGATTGATAATGAGGAACGAATATACACAATTGGCGCTACGCAGTCGATGCCCAAAAGCTTTGAAGAAGCGATTATTGGCTTGAAAGTAGAGGAAGATATAGGGACTTGTGGAGCAGCATTTTACCGAGGGCAGCCAGTAATAGTTGAAGATATGACTACAAATTACTTGTGGAGAAATCATCAACATTTAGTGGAGAAATACGGTTTAGTTTCAAGTTGGTCGATTCCAATCTTGAATATGGAAGATGCAACTATCGGTACATTTGGAATCTATTTTCCAGCACCAGTAACGCCAGATGAAAAAGATTTAAAATTCATGGAAAGTGTTGCTTCGATTGTATCTTTAGCCATTAAGTACTCACGTCAACACGAAGAAATTTTGAGGTTGGCCTATAGTGATGGGGATACAAATTTACCTAACCGAAATTATTTTAGAAACGAAATTGATAAATTGTTGAAAAAAAGCAAAGAAGGCTTTGTTGCTTTTATTTCAACAGATGAATATACAAAAGTGGTAGATCAGTATGGTCATCGTGCTGGGGACGCGCTCATGGGTGAAATCGGAAAACGCTTAATGCTGCATCAAAATTCTTCGGAAAATTTGATCGCTCGTTTTTCGGATTCAACGTTATCGCTGTATAGCATTACACCATTTGTCAAAATTCCAGAATACCTCGAACAGCTTATGCGTGGGTTTGCTGATCCTATCAAAGTAGGCGATATCGAATTATTTTTAACTTTGAAAATAGGCGTTGCGATCGTCATGCCGCACCAAAAAGATTCAGAAGAGTTAATCCGATGCTCAGACAGTGCGCTATCACAGGCGAAATTGCGCACAGGCGAAGCGATTTGCTATTTTGAAAGTGAGCTGGATGAATTTTTAATGCGAGATTTACGGGTTGCCAACGAATTAACGGCAGCGCTAAACCGCAATGAAATTGGTGTTCATCTGCAGCCGAAAGTCGATTTGGAAACGGGTGAAGTTTTAAGTTTTGAAGCTTTGGCACGTTGGACATCGCCAGACTTAGGCGTTATTCCTCCTGATATCTTTATTCCTGCGGCTGAGAAAAATGGCAAAATTAGATTGTTAGAAAAAAGTATTTTAAAGCAAGTACTAGAATGGATGAAAAAAAGAGTAGATCAAGGTTTAAAAATGAGACAAGTAGCGATTAACATATCTGCTGATCATTTTTTTCATCATTCTTTTGTACCGAACTTACTTGATATGACAACTGCTTACGGAATTGAACCAAAGTGGATTCGGTTAGAAATTACTGAACGTATTGGTTTTGTTGATATTGAAACTGCCAATAAAGTATTCAAGCACTTGAGATATTGTGGCTTTACAACGTCAATTGATGATTTTGGAACAGGCTACTCATCTCTTAGCTATCTCCAAAAGCTACCGATCGAAGAATTGAAGATTGATCGCTCGTTTATCTCGAATATGGATGAGCCAGGAACTTTGGCGATCATCCAAACGATTATCCAACTTGCGAGTAATTTGAATATGCATGCAGTAGCAGAAGGCGTAGAGACAGATAAAGAACGGAAGATTTTGTTGCGTCTTGGTTGTAAAGAAGGACAAGGTTATTTCTTCTACAAACCGATGCCACTTAACGAAGCGTTTCTATTATAAAAAGAATTGTGAAAACCAGAGAATAAATCTCTGGTTTTTTTTTGCGAAAAATTTTATAGGCGAAAATAACTGAATAATCCCAAAGCGGAAACTGACAACTTGAACGAAAGATTTTCTGTTATACTATTTAAGATAATGTTTGAAAAGGAGAGATAGGCCGTGGGAAAAGTATATGTTTTTGATCATCCGTTGATCCAGCATAAAGTGACTTACATCCGTGATAAGTCGACAGGTACTAAAGAATTTCGTGAATTGGTGGATGAAATTGCTACATTGATGGCATTTGAAATCACACGCGACTTGCCGTTACAAGAAATCGATGTGGAAACACCGGTACAAATGGCTAAGTCAAATGTTCTTGCAGGAAAAAAATTAGGCGTCGTTCCTATTTTACGTGCGGGAATTGGTATGGTAGATGGTATTTTGAAATTGATTCCAGCTGCTAAAGTTGGCCATATCGGCTTATACCGTGATCCAGTTACGTTGCAACCCGTCGAATATTATTTGAAGTTGCCTTCTGATGTGCAAGAACGTGAATTTATCGTTGTGGATCCAATGCTTGCTACAGGTGGATCAGCGATTGAAGCAGTTAACTCGATGAAAAAACGAGGCGCTGTAAAAATTCGCTTTATGTGCATTATTGCAGCTCCTGAAGGTGTGGAAGCTTTACAAGAAGCGCATCCGGATGTAGACATCTTCATCGCGGCTTTAGATGAAAAGTTAAATGAAAAAGGATATATTGTTCCAGGTCTTGGAGATGCTGGCGACCGTTTATTCGGAACAAAGTAAGAGAGCGAGGTAAATCAGTTTGACGAAAAAGTGGAAAGTAATGACGATATTTGGTACGCGTCCAGAAGCAATTAAAATGGCACCGCTTGTTTTGGAACTTCAAAAACATCCGAAAACCATTGAACCACTTGTAACGGTAACGGCACAGCATAGAGAAATGCTTGATCAAGTATTAGAGACATTCAAAATCACACCTGACTTTGATTTGAACATCATGAAAGATCGCCAAACATTGACCGACGTCACTATGCGCGCAATGCAAGGACTTGATGGAATCATGAAAGAGGCAAAGCCAGATATAGTGTTAGTGCATGGCGATACAACGACAACTTTCGCTGCGAGCCTAGCTGCTTTTTACAACCAAGTAGCAGTCGGTCACGTAGAAGCGGGCTTGCGTACGCATAACAAATACTCGCCATTTCCTGAGGAGATGAATCGTCAGTTGACGGGAGTCATAGCAGACATTCATTTTTCACCAACTGAAAAATCAGCTCAAAACTTGCTTGATGAAAACAAGAAAGCCGAAACAATTTATGTTACGGGCAATACAGCAATCGATGCTCTCCAAACAACAGTACGCGAAACGTATTCACATCCGATTTTGGAAAAAATCGGGAGCAACCGAATGATTTTATTGACAGCACATCGCCGTGAAAATCTAGGGCAGCCGATGCGCAATATGTTCCGCGCGATTAAGCGCTTGATCGAAGAGCACGATGATATTCAAGTGGTTTATCCTGTACATATGAACCCAGCTGTTCGAGAAGTAGCGGATGAAGTGTTAGGGCGTGATTCACGCATTCATTTGATTGAACCACTCGAAGTTTTAGATTTTCATAACTTTGCAGCCCGTTCCTATTTTATTTTGACCGATTCTGGCGGAATTCAAGAGGAAGCACCATCATTGGGCAAGCCAGTATTGGTTTTGCGTGATACTACTGAACGTCCAGAAGGCATTAGTGCAGGAACGTTGAAACTAGCAGGTACAGATGAAGAGACAATTTACGGCTTGGCGAAAGAATTGTTGACCGACGAAACTGCGTACAAAGCAATGTCTCAAGCTTCTAATCCGTATGGAGATGGAAAAGCATCTGCACGGATTGTCGAAGCGCTGCACACATATTTTTCAAAACTGTAAGTGAGTAAAACGGCCAATTCCACATTTTTTGTTGTCTAGTTGCATCGGCCAACTCCTCGGGATCAGAAATCATTCTGGCTAAGCGGTAAAAGACACCGCTTTACCATTCTGCTTTCTGACCGTCGGAGCTAAAACGGCCGATTCCACATATCTTGTTGAAATTTGTCCACAATATGTCAGAGGTAAATCGCTTGTGAAGTTTTTCACTTCTACTAATTGACATGATTTTACCCCTAATGTATGCTTACAAAGGGTATGCATGAGATGGTTTTCTTACATAGATTATGTAGGTGGAAGCCTGATGCGACTGCTCTTTTTGAGGGTATAATGTCAAATCAACGAGGTTCGAGGGGGTTGTCATGCACCCAACAAAAAAGCCCTTACAAGCGATGGCAATTTACAGCGCCATTCTGTCACAACTTGTTGGGTCCGTACTCATCGGGGTGTTCACGGGTATGTGGCTTGATGAAAAGGTAGGAACCGCACCATTTTTCATGATCATCTGCCTATTTATAGGCATCACTGCCGGTGTTTGGGCAATGCTTCAGACCGTCCGCAAATTCGAATCAGGAGACAAGTAGAAAATGGATGGACTAAGGGAGATATACACAAGACTAAAAAAGATGATTATTTTCATCTTAGCGCTCTACGTTATTGGTTGGGGGTTTACCTCTTATCAAGAAGTGTTCGCGGGTCTCATAATCGGAACTTTGTTCGGCATTTATAATATGTGGATTCTTGTTCGTCGGATGGAGAAATTTGACCGTGCGGTGGCTGAAGGCTCGAAAGTTCGTTCGCTTGGAACGGCATTACGGTTTGCATCAGGTGTTGCTGCTGTGGCGATTGCAATTTTGTTCGCAGAGCACATTCACTTGGTCAGTACGGTAATAGGGTTGATGGTCCCTTATGCTCTGTTGTTAACAGAGCGGATTATTTATCACGTGAAACACCATTAACAATGTGGAAAGAGAGGTGAAACTATCGTGGAACATGGCGCTCCTATGCACGAGGTGTTCGGGATCTGGTTCAACCTATCAAACGTTATGATGCTACTTGTAGCCGCTCTTATCGTCTTCCTTATTGCTTTTGTCGCTACGCGGAATTTGCAGCTCAAACCAACGGGCATGCAAAACTTCATGGAATGGATCATGGATTTCGTGAAAGGGATTATTAACAGCAATATGGATTGGAAAGATGGTGGCCGATTCCATGTTCTTGGAATCACCTTAATCATGTTCATTTTTGTTGCGAACATGTTAGGTCTTCCATTTGCAATAGTTGTTAACGGAGATCTTTGGTGGAAATCACCAACAGCTGATCCAACAGTAACAATGACATTAGCCGCTACGGTACTCATCTTGAGTCATTATTATGGCATCAAGTTGAAAGGGTTAAAAGGATATGCCGGAGGCTATATTAAGCCAATGCCATTCTTATTCCCACTAAAAGTCATTGAAGAATTCGCAAATACGTTGACACTCGGTCTACGTCTTTACGGGAACATCTATGCGGGGGAAATCTTGTTAACTTTGTTAGCAGGTCTCGCATCAGCAAGTATTTTTGGATTTGCAGCAGCTATCCTGCCAATGATGTTATGGCAAGGCTTCTCGATCTTTATCGGGGCAATTCAAGCGTTCATTTTCGTTATGTTGACAATGGTTTATTTATCGCATAAAGTTGCCGACGACCATTGAGTATAAAACCGCTCTTATGAGCAAAAAAAAACAATTATCCTGAGGAGGACATTTTAAAATGGGTTTATTAGCAGCAGCAATTGCAGTAGGTTTAGCAGCACTAGGTGCAGGTATTGGTAACGGTCTTATCGTTTCAAAAACAGTTGAAGGTATCGCTCGTCAGCCAGAAGCTCGTGGCGTATTACAAACAACAATGTTTATCGGGGTTGCATTGGTTGAGGCATTGCCAATCATCGCTGTAGTTATCGCGTTCATCGTAATGAACCGCTAGTATTTTTATACAAAATTTAAATGGTGGGGATGCTACTATATGGTTTTCGCCATTTAAACTTGTATGCAACATTTGCATTTGAAAGTTCATCTTGTACTAAATAAAGATCTTACTATAGAAGAAATTGCATTTTAGGCTCTTGAAGGGAGTGAAACAATCGTGTTTTTTGATCACCTCGTACTCGGTGCAACCGGGGAGTTTTTGAATATTGGAGACATTCTCGCTACACTTGTCATCTTCATTGGGTTAATGTTGCTTTTGAAGAAATTCGCATGGGGTCCTTTGATGGGCGTAATGCAGCAACGTGAAGATTTGATCAAGAGTGAAATTGAAACAGCTGAAAACAGCCGTTTAGAATCTCAAAAAATGCTTGAAGAACAGCGTGGTCTACTTAAAGACGCACGTACACAAGCACAAGAAATCGTTGAAAACGCTAAAAAGCAAGGCGAAGTTTCGCGTGAGGAAATTATTACAACAGCGCGTGCTGAGTCTAGCCGTATGAAAGAAGCAGCAGTTCAAGAAATTGCAAACGAAAGAGATAAAGCTATTTCAGCTGTTCGTGAAGAAGTTGTGGCATTGTCACTACTTGCTGCTACGAAAGTGCTTGAAAAAGAAATCTCTGAGGAAGACAACCGTCAGTTGATTAACGAAACGATTGCGAAGGCAGGCGAAGTTCAGTGAGTCAAGTTGCAGAACGCTACGCTTTAGCATTGTTCCAAGTCGCTCAAAAGCATGAATCGTCTTTGGATATCGAACATGATTTACGTGAAGTGAAAAAAGTCTTTGAACTGACTCCAGAACTTTACAATTTGATTGTATCTCCAAAACTTTCGGCTGATAAAAGAACAAACTTGATCAATGAAGTGTTTAGTGGGGCAAATCCGTTTGTCGTAAATACACTTCAATTGATGGCAGAACGCAAACGTTTAGATGAAGTAAAGTCAATGGTAGACGAATTTATTACTTTGTCTAACAATGCACAAGGAATTGAAGATGCAGAAGTTTATTCTACACGTCCTTTGACTGAAGAAGAACGCTCTTCTATCTCTTCCGTATTCGCTAAAAAAATCGGGAAACAATCTTTACGAATTGAAAACATTATCGATCCATCGTTAATCGGCGGATTGCGTATTCAAATCGGAAACCGCATTTACGACAGCAGCGTGAGCACGAAATTAGCACGTCTGCAACGTCAATTAATCGGTTAATTATGAAATTATGAGAGGGTGACATACATGAGCATCAAAGCTGAAGAAATCAGCGGTCTGATTAAACAACAGATTGAAAATTATCAATCAGAGATGAAAGTTGACGACGTTGGTACAGTAATCACCATTGGTGATGGTATCGCACGCGCTCATGGCCTCGACAACATCATGGCTGGAGAACTTGTAGAGTTCTCTACTGGTGCTATTGGTATGGCGCAAAACTTGGAAGCCAACAACGTTGGTATCATTATCCTTGGCCCATACAAAGACATCAAAGAAGGCGATGAAGTACGTCGAACTGGCCGTATTATGGAAGTACCAGTAGGAAACGAACTTATTGGACGTGTAGTAAATCCACTTGGACAACCTGTTGACGGTCTTGGACCAATCAACACAACAAAATCTCGTCCAATTGAAAGCCCTGCACAAGGCGTTATGGCCCGTAAATCGGTTCATGAACCACTTCAAACAGGTATTAAAGCTATTGACGCACTTGTGCCAATCGGTCGTGGACAGCGCGAATTGATTATCGGTGACCGTCAGACAGGTAAAACTTCTGTAGCAATCGATACAATCTTAAACCAAGCTGACCAAGATATGATTTGTATCTATGTTGCAATCGGACAAAAAGAATCTACTGTACGTAACGTAGTAGAAACTTTCCGTAAAAATGGAGCTCTAGATTACACAATCGTTGTAACGGCTTCAGCTTCACAACCAGCTCCATTATTATACTTGGCTCCTTATGCAGGTATCACTATGGCTGAAGAATTCATGTTTGAAGGCAAACATGTGTTGATCGTCTATGATGATTTAACAAAACAAGCATCTGCTTACCGCGAACTTTCACTATTGCTTCGTCGTCCACCAGGCCGTGAAGCTTATCCAGGTGACGTTTTCTACTTGCACTCACGTTTACTTGAGCGTGCTGCGAAATTAAACGAAACTCTTGGAGCAGGATCTATCACAGCATTGCCGTTCGTAGAAACGCAAGCTGGCGATATCGCTGCATATATTCCTACAAACGTTATCTCGATTACAGATGGTCAGATTTTCCTTCAGTCGGATCTATTCTTCTCGGGTGTACGCCCAGCAATCAACGCTGGTCTTTCTGTATCACGTGTAGGTGGTTCAGCTCAGATCAAAGCAATGAAAAAAGTTGCGGGTACATTACGTCTTGACTTAGCGGCTTTCCGTGAACTTGAGTCATTCTCTCAGTTCGGTTCAGACCTTGATGCTGCAACTGCTGCGAAACTTGAGCGTGGGAAACGTACAGTTGAAGTCTTGAAACAAGACTTGAACAACCCAATCAAAGTTGAAAAACAAGTTGTTATTTTCTATGCGTTAACTCGTGGATTCCTTGACGATATCGCTATCAACGACATTTCTCGCTTTGAAGCTGAATTGACAAGCTGGTTGGATACAAACCACACAGAAATTTTGGATACTATTCGCACAACTCAAGGCTTACCTGCTGATGACGCATTTGCTGCAGCGATTAATGAATTCAAACGCACATTTGCTAAATCTGAGTAATACCGAGTTCGAATATGAAGAAAAAATAATAAGGTGGTGAAATACCAGTGGCATCATTACGCGATATAAAAAACCGAATTACGTCAACAAAGAAAACAAGTCAGATCACAAGAGCCATGCAAATGGTTTCTGCATCTAAACTAAGCCGTGCGGAAGTAAATGCGAAAGCATTCGTTCCATATATGCACAAAATTCAGGACGTAGTAGCATCAATCGCTGCCGGGTCTTCGGACACGAGCAACCCGATGATGGTCGCTCGCCCTGTAAAGAAAACCGCTTATTTAGTGATTACATCAGATCGTGGTTTAGTAGGCGGATATAACAGTAATATTCTTCGTACTGTTATGAGTAGAATTCGTGAACGACACACATCTAATGACGACTTTGTTATCCTAAGCGTTGGCCGGAAAGGAAAAGAATTCTTTACAAAACAAGGAATGACAATTCTTGAAAGTGCAATTGCACTTCCGGATCATCCGACGTTTGCGGATATTAAAGAAATAACGCGCAAAGCTGTTGGTATGTTCTCAGATGGTACGTATGACGAAGTTTATATGTACTACAATCACTTTGTTTCAGCAATTCAACAAGAAGTCACAGAGAAAAAAGTCTTGCCGCTGACGGATATTCAACCGACTGGATCAACTGCATCTTATGAATTTGATCCTTCAGCAGAAGCGATTTTGGAAGTTCTTCTTCCACAATACGCAGAAAGCTTGATCTTTGGGGCTGTTCTTGACGGCAAAGCGAGTGAACATGCTGCTTCCATGACAGCAATGAAGAGCGCGACCGATAATGCGTCTGATTTGATTAATGGACTGACACTACAATATAACCGTGCACGCCAAGCGGCAATTACTCAGGAAATCACTGAAATTGTCGGCGGAGCATCTGCTTTAGAATAAGAAATGCAGAGGTGCCCATCTAGATTCGACGGGCTTAAGACAGAACGCACAGGAAATGTAATTTCCGAAGTGGGCTGACTTAAGACCCCGAGAATCTGGGCACCGGAGCTAGACAATAAGAAATGCAGAGGTGCCCATGTAGATGGGCACTATATTCTGCTAATACTAAAACTGCGAACTTCTTTAAATAGAAGTTTTTAAAAACGTAAGACAGGAGGGAACAGCATGAACACAGGACACGTTCTTCAGGTTATGGGACCAGTTGTAGATGTTAAGTTTGCTAACGGCCAACTTCCAGCTATCTATAATGCCCTAACTGTAAATATTGATCGTCCCGGACAAGCTCAAGTTGTTTTGACACTTGAAGTGGCTCTTCACCTTGGTGACGATTCAGTCCGTACAATCGCGATGGAATCTACTGATGGATTACAACGTGGTTCAGTAGTAACTGACTTGGGCAGAGCAATTTCTGTTCCAGTTGGAGATGTAACATTAGGTCGTGTATTCAACGTACTTGGTGAAATTATCGATTTAGGGGAAGAAATTCCGTTAACAGAGCGCCGTGACCCGATTCACCGTTCTGCACCTACATTCGAACATTTATCCACAGAAGTTGAAATTCTTGAAACAGGTATTAAAGTTGTTGACTTGCTTGCTCCTTATATTAAAGGTGGTAAAATCGGTCTCTTCGGTGGTGCCGGTGTAGGTAAAACAGTTCTTATCCAAGAATTGATCAACAACATCGCACAAGAACACGGTGGTTTATCCGTATTCGCTGGTGTTGGTGAACGTACACGTGAAGGAAATGACTTATTCCACGAGATGAGCGAATCTGGTGTTATTAAGAAAACGGCAATGGTTTTCGGTCAAATGAACGAGCCACCAGGCGCACGTATGCGTGTTGCTTTGTCTGGTTTGACGATGGCTGAATACTTCCGTGACGAACAAGGCGCGGACGTTCTTCTTTTCATCGACAATATCTTCCGTTTCACACAAGCAGGATCTGAAGTATCGGCATTACTTGGTCGCATGCCATCAGCAGTTGGTTACCAACCAACACTTGCTACAGAAATGGGTCAATTACAAGAACGTATTACAACAACAAGTGCAGGTTCAGTAACATCTATCCAAGCAATTTATGTACCAGCCGATGACTATACGGATCCGGCTCCGGCTACAACTTTCGCTCACTTAGATGCAACAACTAACCTTGAGCGTAAACTTTCTGAGATGGGTATTTACCCAGCGGTAGATCCTTTAGCTTCAACTTCTCGTGCATTGTCACCTGAAATTGTTGGTGCGGAACATTACGCAATCTCACGTGAAGTTCAAGAAACTTTACAACGTTACAGAGAATTACAAGATATCATTGCTATCCTTGGTATGGATGAGTTAAGTGATGAAGACAAGCTGACGGTTAACCGTGCACGCCGTGTTCAAAACTTCTTATCTCAAAACTTCCACGTTGCTGAACAGTTCACAGGACAAAAAGGTTCTTACGTTCCAGTTCAAGAAACGATCAAAGGATTCCGCGGAATTCTTGATGGAAAATATGACCACTTGCCAGAAGATGCTTTCCGTTTAGTTGGCCGCATTGAAGAAGTTATTGCAAAAGCTAAAAGCATGGGCGTAGAAGTCTAAAACCAGGGACCAGGAGGGAAAAAAATGAAGACCATTACAGTCAATATTGTCACTCCCGACGGCCCGGTATACGATTCAGAAGTATCTATGGTTATTGCAGTTACATCAACAGGTGAGATGGGTATTTTACCAGGTCACATTCCAACAGTTGCTCCTCTTGGAATCGGTGCAGTCCGATTAAAGAAAGAGAACTCTACAGAATTAGTTGCTGTAAATGGTGGATTTCTAGAAATCCGCCCTGAAAAAGTGACTATCCTTGCACAATCGGCTGAACGCGCGACAGACATTGATCTATCACGTGCTCAAGAATCCGCTAAACGTGCAGAAGCACTCTTACAGGCAAATAAAGATGAAATCGACTTTAAACGTGCAGAATTGGCGTTAAAGCGTGCGATGAATCGTATCAACGTTTATGAGGGTAACATTTAAAGAAAAGTGAAAACGGCCGTTCAGCTCCGACAGGCATAAGACAGACCAACAGTGTAGCGTTCTTTGCCACGCAGGTGGGCTGCCTTATGACCCGAGGAGTTGGCCGTTGGAACTAGACAGTAAGAAAAGCGTAAGTGCCCATGTAGATTCGATGGGCATAAGACGCACTGGCGAAGCGGCGTTCTTTGCCGTATAGAAAGAAAAGTGAAAGTGCCTGTTTAGCTCTGACAGGCATAAGACAGACCAGTAGTGTGGCGACTTTTGCCACACGGCTGGGTTGCCTTATGACCCGAAGAGCTAGGCACTTGCAACTGGACAGTCAGAGTGGCTTATGACCCTAGAATCTGGGCACTGAAACTAAAAAAAGTAAAAGCGGACAGAAGGGCAACTGACTTTTGTCCGCTTTTTCTAATTTAAATAAATTAATATCTAACGATGAGAGGATGAGTCAAATGGAAATGATGATTGGGCAAACTGCGTTAATATCGATCTTTAGTCATATTTTCTTCACGGGCGTCGCTTTTTACGCAATGCGTGCATTAATGATAGAAAAACTGGTACACAAACATCATATTTTACAGGCGCAAATTCTTTATATTTTTCTTAGTATTTCAATAGGGACCTTGGTATCTACTTTTTTCCTAAATATTTCATCGTGGTCACGGCAATTGCCTTATCTATTTTAAAATTGCCGTTTTGCCATGTCTTTGACACTCATAGCTATGGCAAAACGGCAAAATCTTTATTTCCTGGGAAATAAATTCGTGTATAAGGTTTAAATGCTATATAGAGGGGAAAAGGTCTAATAGCTTGTTATTAAAACGTGACTTTCTTCCCTGACGGACACAAAAACAACATGCTATTCGAATAACATAAAGTCCGAATCGAAATACAGCACAAAATGAGAGTAAATTTGCTTGATTTTTATTAAAAAAGAAGGTAATATGAGTAAGGTTTTGTTTCTTAAGAATGACTTTGGACTTTATAGCGTAAATAGGAATATATAGATGAATATTAAACACATGGAGGGCATATTAGTGGATCAGATTATCGTAAAAGGCGGCCAAAAGTTAAAAGGAAAGGTACGGGTAGAAGGGGCTAAAAACGCAGTTTTACCTGTATTGGCTGGAGCATTATTAGCTTCAAATGGCAAAAGTATTATTAAAGAAGTACCGAATTTAGCAGATGTTTATACAATTCAAGAAGTGTTAAGAAGTTTGAATGTAACTGTTGAATATTTCCCGGAAAAAAATGAAATGATGATTGATGCATCAGCAACTTTATCGAGTGAAGCTCAATTCGAATACGTTCGTAAAATGCGCGCTTCAATTTTAGTGATGGGACCTGTTCTTGCACGTAACGGTTTTGCACGTGTAGCTTTACCAGGTGGTTGTGCAATAGGTTCACGTCCAATCGATCAACACTTAAAAGGATTTGAAGCAATGGGCGCGAGTATTACCTTTGGTAATGGTTTCGTAGAAGCTAAAACAAATGGCCGCTTACGCGGAGCAAAAATCTATTTAGATTTCCCAAGTGTTGGTGCTACGGAAAACATTATGATGGCTGCTGCGTTAGCTGAAGGTACGACTATTATCGAAAACGCTGCTAAAGAGCCGGAAATTGTTGATGTGGCTAACTACATCAATGAAATGGGCGGTCGCGTTATCGGTGCAGGTACAGATACAATGCGTATTGAAGGTGTAGAAGAAATGCATGGCGCTACACATTATATTATTCCGGATCGTGTTGAAGCTGGAACATTCATGGTAGCTGCAGCAATTACTGAAGGCGATGTAATCATCGAAAACGCTGTTCCTGAGCATATGGCTGCGTTAATTTCTAAAATGGGTGAAATGGGTGTCGATATTAAAGAAACTGAAGAGGGATTACGTATTCGTTCTAATCGTCCACTTCGTTCAATTGACATTAAAACAATGCCACATCCAGGATTCCCAACAGACATGCAATCGCAAATGATGTCATTAATGCTTACTGCAACAGGTAACGGCATCTTGACAGAAACTGTTTTTGAAAATCGCTTTATGCACGTGGAAGAATTCCGTCGCATGAACGCTTCAGTGAAGATTGAAGGACGTTCTGTCATCATGGAAGGGCCATCTAAACTACAAGGCGCAGAAGTTGCTGCTACAGACTTACGTGCTGCAGCTGCATTAATTCTTGCAGGTCTTGCTGCTGATGGAATTACACGAGTTACCGAACTTTATCACTTAGATCGTGGATATGTAGGCTTCCATACAAAACTTGCTGCTTTAGGCGCTGATATTGAGCGTGTAACTGTTGAACAAGCTGAAGAGAAAGTCGAGCAATTGGTCTAATACCATTTATCATAAGCTTGCGGAGCTGGTTACCAGTTCCGCAAGCTTTTTTAATGGAATGGATGATGACAAGGAATTTTGTCAATGCAATCTTCACTATGATAAAATATTCAGTTAAGAGAAGGTTTTAATTCCTAATTATAGGCCTTCGTATCGGCAACTTAGAAAATAATGACTTACTTAACTGTTAAAGCATAATAAATGGCTTAAAAGGGGCGTGGGCTGAATGTTTTCTAAAGACATTGGAATCGATCTTGGAACGGCGAATGTATTAATATATGTTAAAGGTAAAGGAATTATTTTAAACGAACCCTCTATAGTAGCCAGAGACAGAAAAACTGAAGAAGTTCTGGCAGTGGGAAAAGAAGCAAGTAAAATGCTGGGTAGAACACCAAAGCACATTGAAGCGATTCGTCCGCTAAAAGACGGAGTCATCTACGATTTTGATGTGACTGAGGCCATGTTGAAGCATTTCGTGCATATTTTAAAACTAAAAGGTTTTATGTCCAAACCACGTATTTTGATTTGCTGTCCGACAAATATAACGAGCATCGAACAAAATGCCATTCGTGAAGTCGCACAAAAAGCAGGAGCTAAAAAAGTATATGTCGAAGTCGAGCCTAAAGTAGCTGCAATAGGTGCGGGACTTAATATTTATCAGCCGAATGCTAGCATGGTTATAGATATCGGAGGCGGAACTACAGATGTAGCCGTTTTGTCGATGGGAGACATTGTAGCGAGTGAAACGATTAAAGTGGCAGGTGACCGCTTTGATCAGCAAATTATGAAATATATAAAGCAAGAACATAAATTGTTGATTGGTGAAAAAACAGCTGAAAAAATGAAGATAGAACTTGGTACAGCAGGTAAACAGCTTGAAGAAAAAAAGATGGAAGTCCGGGGACGCGATATTTTAACAGGTTATCCGAAAACCTTAACTATCAGTTCGTTTGAAATCGAACAAGCATTAAGAGAGTCGGTAGATGCGATTGTTGAAGCAACGCGAGCTGTGCTCGAAAAAACACCGCCGGAATTGGCTGCAGATATTATTGAAAGTGGAGCAGTATTAACCGGTGGTGGGGCAATGTTAAATGGTTTAGATCAGCACTTATCAGAAAAACTAGAAATTCCAATTTCAATTGCAGACAATCCGATGGAATGTGTTGTGCTAGGTACTGGGTTAATGTTAGAGGCAAAAGACAATATTTTTCGTACACAAAAAACAAGATCGAACAGCAGATAGCAAAAATCACGCTTTCTGGTTATAATAACTAGAGTTTAAAAATTCGAGTTTCGCGTGAAAGTCGAAGAATTCAGTAGATGGAAAGGTTGACAAAGTGAATGGCTGAACTGAAGAAAAACTTTTCTTTTCGAAAAAAAGCTAAAAAAGACACGGCAGAGCCAACAAGTCCAAAAAAGACATGGTGGGTTCAAATACGCTTATTTCCAATTTGGCTTCGCATTGTGCTAGTCATTGCCTTAATCGCTTTAGCGGCTGTTTTAGGGGTAATGATTGGCTTTGGCGTAATTGGTGACGGCAGTCCCACCGATGCATTAAAATGGGAAACATGGCAACACATTTTAGATATTATGGGTGGCAAATAAAGCGGTATATGTAGGAGTAAATCGTATAGGTTACCCGTGAATGTAGAAAAAGGAGATGAATCGTTTGTTAACAACTGAACAAATTCAAGCAATTTTACCCCATCGCTATCCATTTTTGATGGTAGATCGTATTTTAGAAATTGACGCTGGCAAAAAAGCAGTCGGTTTAAAAAATGTATCTGCGAATGAAGATTTCTTTAATGGTCATTTCCCGGGTTATCCGGTTATGCCAGGTGTGTTAATCGTAGAAGCACTGGCACAAGTTGGTGCAGCAGCTGTTTTACAACTAGATGCAAATAAAGGTCGGTTAGCATTTTTTACAGGAATTGATAACTGCCGCTTTAAGCGACAAGTTGTACCCGGCGATCAGTTACGCTTAGAAGTAGTGTTAACAAAACTTCGAGGTTCAATGGGTAAAGGACATGCAATTGCTACTGTAGATGGTGAACTTGCATGTGAATGTGATATTCTTTTTGCATTAGGACCAGTCGCTTCCGAATAAAAAATACCTATGAAAAAGCTGTTGTCGAAAGTCACTTTATGACTTTCAACAACAGCTTTTTCAATTTGTGTAATTTCTAGGTTGTATTAGGCTTCGTCTTTACGAAGTCCTGGACGAGTCCGCATATCTGTTTCGAAACGTTCAAGCAACTCTTGTCCTTCAAGTCCATCTTCTAATAGTTCAGATAAAAGAGTTTCTGCGTATTTACGACGAGCCCGTTTTAACGTACCTTTCATTAATACCGAGACATGGTCGCCCATGATTTTAACATCCTTCACAACAACTTCAAAAGGCGCAGGTTCATTTTTAGGATAAGAAATAACAACTTGAACTGCAATCGTTTCGTTGCTTTCTTTTAAGCGATCAAAAGTTTCTTGGTGTGTTAAATCGATGAGCATTTCAAGAACCCATGAACGCTCTTTATTTTCCTGATTTATGATGATGCCATCATGTACCGGATAGTCAGTCACTTGCTCTTCTTTTTCAATACCTAACGACAGCATTTTAAATGTTTTCATGCAGCGATGCCTCCCATACTAGCTTTGTTACAGTATAGCATAGCACATTGAAGATTCAGTCGGCGAATCAAAGTAGCCATTGAAAAATAACAGATTTTTGCCAAATCTGATTTTTACTTAAGACAATGATTTTATAGAAACTTAATAAAATCAAGAAAATAAATTTCAAGAAATCTTTTTAAAAGCTTCAAAAATGAAATATGAAAGCAGAAAAACGCCGAAAAATTATTTTTTCAGTTTTGCAAAGAATTCAATCTTCTTAGTATGCTCTAAATAAGCAAAAGGAGGTGAGAAAATGAATCAAGTCGGAATTGTCGGTCGCTTAACAAAAGATCCAACGATGCGAGTCATGAATGAAGGTCGGGTACACACTTCCTTCGTCGTAGCAGTTTCTAGAAATTATAAAAATCAGAAGGGAGAAACAGAAACAGATTTCGTTCTTTGTTCCACCTGGGGAAGGCCCGCTCACAATGTCTCCAAATACTGTGTAAAAGGATCTTTAGTAGCGGTTACTGGCCGTTTGCAATCACGTTCCTATGACAAGGAAGATGGCACACGAATTTATGTAATAGAAGTGCTTGGTGACCAAATCCGGTTCCTCGATAAAAGAAAAGCGCAAGAAGAAACCACATCTCAGCACGAAACGCCACAAAACGATGCAGACTTCGATTTCCAACCGCCAGAAACTGAGCAAGTAAATGCATAGAAAGGAGGCACTTAGCGATGCCAAAAGATGTGCAGCTGCAACTGGAAGTGCATATGGAGCAACTAATTAAATTAACCGCTTTGCTGCATCAACGATTGGCAGAAGCGGAGAGGGAACTAAGTGAATTGAAAAAAATTTTTTGTACTGTTCAAAAAGGGTAAGGTTTCATGTCTAAAAGGGGAAATGCGGCCAGGTGGGGACCTGGCCGCATTATTTAACGCTAGTTATAGTGAGTACGTAAACAGTTCTTTCAAATCATTATCCGAAAGATCGGTCATCCATTGACTGGATTGAATAAACTCTTCGGACATCGATTGCTTTTGAACCAATAAAGAATCGATTTTTTCTTCAATCGTTCCAATGGTCACAAACTTATGAACATGAACAAATTGAGTTTGACCAATACGGTAAGCTCGGTCAGTCGCTTGGTTTTCCACCGCTGGATTCCACCATCTATCCGCATGTAAAACATGCGTTGCGGCCGTTAAGTTCAGCCCCGTGCCGCCTGCTTTCAACGACAAGATGAAAATAGGAAATTTCCCAGCTTGGAATTGAGCTACTAACGAATCACGTTGTTGTTTTGGCATGCTACCGGTTAGGAATGGCACTTCATGGCCATACAACTCGTTAATCGCTTGTTGAAGGATATGTCCCATACCGATGTATTGTGTGAATATCAAACATTGTTCCCCGCGTTCTGCAATTTCCCCGGCCAAGGTCACAATGCGCTCTAGTTTTTGAGAACGAGGAAGAATTTCAGCAGCATTCGTATAAGGCTCTTTCAAGTAAAGAGACGGATGATTACATAGCTGCTTTAATTTACTAAGCATTTTCAAGACTAATCCTTTTTTCTCGAAACCTGTGAGCGTCTCCATTTTCTGCACCGTATCCTGAACCAAGCCTTCATATAACGCGGCTTGCTCGGGTGTCAGTGGACAGTATTCTAGCTGTTCCTGTTTTTCAGGCAAGTTTAACTGCAAGTCCGGATCTTTTTTCGTCCGGCGGAGCAGGAATGGCTGAATACGCTGACGCAATTTTTCTTTATGTTCTTCAGAATTATCACGTTCGATTGGAATCATGAAATTTTCTTGGAATTGCTTGATGCGGTATAAGTAACCTTTATTGATAAAGTCAAATATCGACCATAACTCAGAAAGACGGTTTTCAATCGGCGTTCCCGTCAATGCAATATGGTGATCGCCTTTGAATTTCCGGATAGTACGCGATTGCTTCGTGTACATATTCTTAATATTTTGTGCTTCATCAAGCGTAATACTCGACCAATGCAGACTTTGCATTTCTTCTCCATCGGAAGACGCGATGCCATAAGTGGATAACACAACATCGGGTTTTTCTTTAGCTAAATAAAGATTAAATTCTTCGCCTTTTGGACGAACACTGCCGTAATGTGTCACCACTTTCAAGTCAGGAGCAAAGCGTTCTAACTCTTTTTGCCAGTTACCGAGCACCGAAGTTGGGCAAACAATCAACGAAGGATGCTCAGGTTTTTTCCCGTGAACATGGAGCAAGTACGTAATAAGCTGAACCGTTTTTCCGAGCCCCATATCATCTGCTAAACACAACCCGAATCCTTCTTGGCGCATAAACACTAAATAATCAAAGCCGATTTTCTGGTAAGGACGTAGCTCAGTTAATAAGTTTTTTGGTAACGGAGTTTCCGGTAAATCGCGCTTATCAAGAAGCTTATCGAGTAATGTTTTCAGTGATCTATTCAAATGAAATTCAACGAGTGGATCATCTTCTTCAGTTGTTTCCTCTAGCATAATTTCTGGTACGTTTTGGAACAACATATCTTTAATGGTCCAATCGGCGTCTTCTGCTTCTTCAATCATTTTCCGCAACTGCATCAATAAGTTTGAATCCACACGCACCCATTCATTGCCGATGCGGATAAACTCTTTGTTCTCCGTAACTAAACGTTGAAAATCCTGCATGCTGAGATCGTGTCCGTTTAATGAAAACTGCCAATCAAAATTAATAATTTGATCAAGGCCAACAACCGATGCTTTTTTAATCGTTGAGTTTACATTGGCTTTAACGCGAATTTTTGATTCTTGAACAGCCTTTAACCAAGATGGAATTGACACTTCTACACCAAACGCCTGCAAGATTTCGGCATCATTTCGCAAAAACTCAAGAATTTCTGAATCTGTCCATTCAACATGGTAAAAAAGGTCTTCATCAAAGCTTTCAATAGAAGGGCATAAACTTAATATTAAAGCTTGGCGATCTTTAATATCTGGTGCAAACGAACGCCATTTCTCTGGTAACGCTTTAGGTATCGGTTCATTTGCACGACGTTTAGAAGGAGACCAATAAACACTGCCTCGTTTTGAACGCATAACCACTTTAAAAGACCAATATTCATCTTCATCGGGTTCGCTTAATTGCACCGCAACTACGTAATCATCGGCATCGGGTAAACCTTGCCAACCAGCTTGTTGCACAAAGCCTTGAATATAAGGTAGTTGAGCAACCGTTAAGCCTTTTTGACGCAATTGATGATGAATCGTATCAGCAAGAAAAGCACGAATTTCGTTATCTCCATACTTTTTACTGATGACAATATCATCTGCTTCAACCGATACATGATCCCATAGATCAGGGTCACTTAACGAGTCAGCAACTTTTTCAGCAAGCTTAAGCCAACTTTCATCTTCTGGTCGTTGTCCAGCAAATGTTACGTAATGATGAGGTTCATTTTGAAACAAACGAACAAAATCAGCGGGTGTTAAGACCAAATCCAGCCCATCAGTTTGTGCCGTCAAGCCGTAGAAGCTATCTTTATCTAGAAAATACAAATATGACTTCCAGATTTCCGGTGGAATTCGATTGCCGGCTTCGTTGGCTGCCTGGATGCGGAAAAGTTCTCCACGATTGATGGTTAAATAGTAAAGACGGCTTCCTTCAGTTTGGAATTGATTCATATAAGATTTCCTTTCTCGATCTCTTCCTGGAGTGCACGTAAACGTTTGTTTTGTGTGCGGATTTCAGTAATATACGCAGTCCAAAACTCCATTTGACCGCTTTTTTTGCAGGCAGCTTTCATCTTTTTCCAGATTCGTACTGCTTGTTTATAGCTTGGACGGTTACGTTCTTCTAGATGCGATAATGCATATCGATGGAAAAGGGGAAGTACGTAATCCGGCGCATCGTTTTGGACTTCTTTAAGGCCACATTCCTCCGCAAAATACAAAGGAGAATTGTGAAGATGATGCAGTTCTGCCCATTGTTTATACATTTGTTTTTCGATTAAATAAGCCGAATACGCAGGCAAACCATAATGGCCAAATTGCTTAAACAAATCTTCCCAATCCAGTTCACTTAATTCGATTTGTGAAAACAAACGGCTAAGCGTTCGCACATATTGATGACGGTATTGTGTGTAAAGCCCTTCAAATAAGAAGGTTTTCACATGTGGCTTGATCGCCAACAACACATTTGTTAATGCTTGCAGGTGATTTTCGTCTTCAGCAAGAACTGCAAGAGCCACCCAGTCGTGCGTTTCGTTAGGCGATATTTTTTTAATATCGAGATCGTTTTTTAGTAAAATATTAAAAAAGGCTTTTAATCGTTCATCTGGATTTTTTAAAGCAACAAGTTCATCTTCGCGCAGTCTATTTGTTGTAAACAGATTGGTCCAAAATAGCTGGTAAAGAGAGAACCGTTGTGAAAATGAAGAATCTTTCACTTCGATAAATTCCCGAACCAAACCTTTTAAATGTTCAAAAAAAGCATCTGCTTCGAATGTGCGATGTTGCACACGCAACTGCCCAAGCAAATCACGTAATTCATGTAATTCATCATCAAACCACGTTTTGAAAAACGAATGATGAACTTCTTGAGTGCCTGAGATAAACGTCGCCCATACTTCTGTTAACGAGATAAAATGAGCATAGGTGCGGTAAAGAACTTTCCACTCACGCTCTAACGGTACGTAGGACAAAGCGTTTTTCAAACGTCCTTCATACATTTGTTCATAATAAAAATAATTACGGGTCGTATAATCAGGAATTGCATCTCGCCAAATGCTACGAATCAGTTTTGTCCATTGCTCCGGCGAGCGTTTTTCTGACAATAAAGCGAGTTGTTTGTTCTCAGGCTCACGCCATGAAGTTACCCACTCTGAAAGAGAACCGATTTTTTGATAAAGCGCAAAAATAACTGCCACTCGGTGACGACATGTTGGTTCTTGTGGACATGCGCAAATTGCTGTGAGCTTATCGAAGTTAAGGATTACCTTAACAGAGTGTGCATCTTTTACAATTGCCTCCAGTAATAGGCGTTCTTCATTGAATGATTGAATCTGGACGCCGTCATGCCGCACTAAAAAGACTGCTTTTCGAACCATTTCTTCATCCAACGCACGGGTCGGTAGAAGTGATTTGTCGATAGCAGCCATATAATTGTGTATTGTATCTTCGAATCTTTTCGCCAGGGATTGAACCGTAGCCATATGCATCGCCCCAAAATAAAACTTTCCCTCTATTATACGTCTTTCAGACTGCTCCGTAAATGATGAAGAATAGTTAGTGAAGAAACAGGGAAGAAACCTATGCATTTATTTTTTTCAGAATATTGTTTTATGTAAGTTAAATGGTATTATGAAAGTAGTAAAGGCCTAATTATATTGTTTAGGATAGGAGAATGTTCGTTGTTCAATTCGTTTATTTTAGAAATTCCTGACTTGCGCTCTGTATTGCAGCCAAAGGACGTATTGGGTTGGGAAGTAGTCTATGCGAGAGCTGATTTGGTATTTGGTAAGATCAGTTGGCAAATTTCATCAGATGGTAATTGTTACAGCATTCAAGACCCACGTCTATTTCCAGATTATTTGGAGCAGGTGCAAGTCGATTTTAAAATGAATCGAATCGTTTTTTATAAACGAGAAATGTCGGATGAAGAGTTTCATCATTTGGTGGCGTATATTATAGGGAAAGTGTCCATTTACATCGAACCAAATGAAATGCATTTTATGATTACGCCCCCACGTCACCGTCATCAACGAATGCGCACACGAAAATAATGTAACCGTTTTCTAAAGCTTGTGAGCTAGCCATAGTTGGTAGCTGATAGGCTTTTTTATTTCGGAGGGTTTTGAATAGTAATTTGAGGGGGAATTAACTTATTAATAATAAATTTTAAACTAACCAAACTGAATCTTAAGAGGTAGTAGAAGATAGAATTAATAGCGTTTTTATTACAAATAAATATTTTTTTGATAAAAAATGTGACGAAATAGTTTCTAAAACGTCTAATATATAAGAAAATTCTTATCCCTTTCTATTTTCGAATAGAGGGTTTTATGCTATAATTAAGGTAGTCAGAATATTAAAAAAATAAAAAGAGGGGTGATTATAATGTTGCATGTCAAACTTATGAAGCCGTTCTATACGAAGAAAGAAGGGCATCTAGTTAAATTTGTGTTTGCTTATCAGTATTTCTCAATTATGAAAGATGACGAGCTGTTCCACTTTATTCCGGTGGAAGGTAAAGAAATTATCGTCAACCTCAATACATTTCAAGTAGAGAATCTTTCTGAAGTGTTCGTCTTCCAAAAAGGCAATCGCTTTATCCGCTTGCCTCTTTACCAATTGTTGCTGGTGTCTGATATACACAAACATCTCCAAGCGATATTGCAGGAAGAAAGGGAAGAAGTCATTGAGGTGAACGACCAAACGAGAAAAGAAGCGACGGATGCCATTCATTTTCTAGAACAGGCAAACTACAGTCGTATGATTGATGAAGCTTTAAGTTCAGGAGATCGGGCAATGTTTGATGCATTACTGGCTCAGCAACGCGAATCAGAACAATTACATGGAGGTTTGTAAAGTGAATATAGCAGCCTATGGATAAAAACGTCTTTCCGGATCGACAGGGAGAGGCGTTTTTAAATGCGAAAAAATCCATGTTAAAAGCCCTTTTCCGATAGATTCAGAAAAGAGCTTTTAAATATCTACGTTATTCATAAGTCACCCCTTACATCAAAGTGTAAAAATTGATAAACAGCATAACTGCTGTAGAGCCAGCGACTCCGATTGCAAGATCTCCCCAACCTAGTTCTAGTACTTTATCAAAATTCATCATCTTCATCCGCTCCTTTTATAAAAGTTTTTTTTTGGAAGATCTTACTGTAAGTTAAGCTGTTTGTTAACTTGTTTTTAGTATAAATGATTGATTTATAATAAACATCGTCCAAAATAACTAAAAATTCTAAAAAATAAAATAAAATGATTATTTCTTGTTCTTTTGATCACAATCGGTTGCTGTTCGATTGAACTCTTACAGCGGTATTGGTACATTGAGTCATAGTAATGAAAAAAGACGAAAATCAGTAAAGGAGTAGATGTTGTGAGAACTTTACCAAAACGATTAAAAAAGGGGGATACGGTAGGGGTTATTTCCCCTTCAAGTCCACCAAATCAAGAAAACTTAAAAAAAGCATTGCCGTTTTTAGAAGAGCTTGGCTTAAACGTCAAACTTGGCAAGTCTGTTTACGAAGTTAACGGCTATTTGGCTGGAACAGACGAAGAACGCTTAGCCGATTTGCACGCCATGTTTGAAGACCCTGAAGTGTCCGGCATTTTTTGTGCAGGAGGCGGCTACGGAGCGGCACGATACGCAGACCAAATCGATTATGCGATGATCAAAGAAAACCCAAAAGTGTTTTGGGGCTATTCGGATATTACCTTTTTACATACAGCAATCGGCGAATACGCAAACTTAGTGACATTTCATGGTTCGATGCTCGCATCAGATGTTGGAAAACCGGAATTCCACGAACGCAGCAGACGTATGTTTGGCCAATTATTTGCACCATTTGAATTGCATTACACAGAAGAAGTGTCGCCACTTGAAACAGTGGTAGGTGGAGTGGCTCAAGGTGAGCTGGTCGGAGGCAATCTGTCGTTGATTCGCAGTGCAATTGGCACGAAGTTCGATTTGGACGTAAAAGGCAAGATTTTATTGATTGAAGATGTGGATGAAGAACCGGCTGAAGTGGACGAAATTCTTAATCATTTGCGTATGGCACGAAAATTTGATGAAGCTGCATGCGTTATTATTGGCGATTTCAAAAATGCTGAACCAAAAAAACGCAAGCCATCATTGACGTTAGAACAAGTTTTAGACAATTGCTTTAGCGATTTAAAAATCCCGGTTGTCAAAGGCTTTAAAATCGGTCATTGCGAACCGCATTTTTCTGTCCCATTAGGTGCGCTTGCTAGACTTGATGCGGATGCTAAAACCTTAACCATTCTTCCAGGCGTCGAATAACAAAACCGAAACGGAGTGAACAGTTTGTTGCAGACAGAATCCACGGCATGGGTATGCAGTGTTCCCGTTGCAACCGTTTGGACCGCCCCAGAAAAAGCGCGCCCAGTCGATGCAAAAGGAATTGGTGCACATTCCAATATCAATAACTGGCTACAAAGCATGAGTCCAGAAGACAATCAAGACTTGGTTAATAGCAACCGAATCCAAACACAACTTCTATACGGCGAACCGGTATTGATTGAAGAAGTAGTAGATGGTTGGGCGAAAATCATTGCACTTTGGCAACCGTGTCAAAAAGATGAGCGAGGCTACCCCGGCTGGGTACCTGTTGATCAATTAAAAGAAGTCGCAAATTTAGCAGAACTTGGCTTTGCTCGCGTAACGCAAAACAAAGCACAACTTTGGACAGAAGATTTCAAGCCGCTGAAAGTCGTGTCATTTAACACGACGCTGCCAGTAAAAGAGATTGGTGAATTTATTCGACTGCAAACGCCGGATGGAGATGCGTTAGTAATGACAGAAGCAGTGGAAATCGTTGACGCTTACAACCAAAATCTAAAAGGTAGTGGAGTAGACATCGCTAAGCTCGGTGCGAAGTTTTTGGATTTGCCTTATTTGTGGGCAGGGATGTCGAGTTACGGCTTTGATTGTTCAGGCTTTACGTATAATTTAATGAAAGCAAACGGTGTAATTATTTCACGCGATGCGGTAGATCAAGTGTCAGAAGGAAGCGAGATTGATCCACAGAATGTTGAAGCTTGGCATATAGGGGATGTATTGTTTTTTGCTCACGAAGAAGGCAAAGGAAAAATCCATCACGTCGGCGTGTATTATGGCAATGGGTTAATGCTTCATGCGCCGAAGCCTGGGAAGTCAGTAGAAATCATTGAACTGGCTGGGACAAAGCATGAAGTGGAGCTCTGTGCCATTCGTCGATTTACCGAAATCGAAGATCACGAAGACTAGAATAAAAGCAGCGAAAAGCAGTGTTTCTTTAAAGGTGAAATGGAAGTCAATTTGTGCTATAATAGACAGATAGCGTTTTAAAAAGAGAGGCGTGGTATTGATGGCTTTCCAACCCCATGAAAAAGAAGTATCAGAATTCGTAGCGGCGCGCTACATAGGCGAATGGATTTCTTTCACTCGTAACGGCGTCGATGTTAACGGCACCATCTTTAAAATTATGGACAACTCGGTGATTGTTGAAATTTCACCAGAAGACGCAAAAGAAATTGGTGCGGCATCCAACATGACCGTAATTTCACATAAGAAATATCGCATTATCGAAGCATAATTCGATAAAGAAAAGGCTGCTCCTCGTGAGCAGTCTTTTTTTGTTTGGATTTTTTTAGGGAGTTGTTGCTATGTGAATGAAATAGAGATCTCATGTGAACTTGAGTGAAATATGGGAGGGTTCATGTAAAAGGGTGAAAAGTTCATGTAAAGAGCTCAAAAGTTCGGGTAAGAGGATGAAAAGTTGCTGTAAGAGCCTGGATTCATGTAAAGAAGTAAAAGTTCAGGTAAGGGTGAAAAAAGTTCATGTAAGGGCCAGAAAAGTTCGGGTAAGAGGAGGAAAAGTTGCTGTAAGAGCCTGGATTCATGTAAAGAAGAGAAAAGTTCATGTAAAGAAGAGAAAAGTTCAGGTAAGAGTGAAAAAAGTTCATGTAAAGAGCTCAAAAGTTCGGGTAAGAGGAGGGAAAGTTGCTGTAAGAGCATGTATTCATGTAAAGAAATGAAAAGTTTAGGTAAGAGTGAAAAAAGTTCATGTAAGGGCCCGAAAAGTTCATGTAAAAATATAAAAAATCCATGTAAAAGCCAAAAAAGTTCAACTAAAACAAAAATTCATCATACCCATAACAACACGCCAACCCGGCTGCTATGCCTTTTGACTCAAACGATTGAAATATTGAAGAATGTACCAGCTAATGCGTTCCAAAGATGACACTTTTTTGGTAAAGTATAGTGAAGCAGAACGTCAATTGCCTTGAAAGGAACTATACGCATGATATCCGACTTCAAATTCTGGCACTTTTTCCCGAGACAAGGACAACTTATACATAATATAAAAACGACGGAAATGCGCGATGTGAACAAGCGCATTGCCTGGATTTTTGCGATTGGCCTAATGGTATTCGCAATGAGTGAGATCTGGGGGATGAATACAGATTCACTGACGCCGATTTTAGCAGCAGGAATGTGGGATGCTTATACATTAGCTCGCTGGACCTCACTTGTAGGGACGCTTCTTTGGGCAGGCTTTTATTTGGCTTTCCATCTGTACGGAGCGGCTTTTTTGTTCAATAAATTCATCAAAATAGCATGGCGCGCCGCACTTATTATGCAGCTCTACGTTGTTGCGTTGTTAATTATTGAAAAAGGATTGCTTTTCTTATTGTTTGCGTTGACCGGCTATACGATGTCTGTGTCACTTTTCTCGTTTGGTCCGATTGCGGCTACTTTTTTGGAACACGATTTTTTGATTTATTTCTTTAATCAATTGACGCTTTTCACGTCACTTATCATTGCGGTGCAATACCGATTTATCCGCAGCTTTACAAAAATTAACCCGAAACTGATTTTATTTGGCTTAATCATGCTCCACATATTGGCGGCGTTATTTGTCGCCTCGTTTAGTTTGATTCCAACAGATGATATGCTGAGCGGTTTTATGGATGGAGGGAGTCTCTTTGAATAGATTTTATTTTGTTGGGTTATCTATCGCAGTAGTGGCTTTTTTAACGGCTAATGGACTGTTGATGTTTGGCGAAAAAAGCATTTTGCCGAAAAGTGTTTATGTTAGCGAGTATGAACAAGCCTACACCGGTACATACACCATTGATTTGTTTAAAGAAGCATTGACAGTACCACAAGAAACGATAGACATTTATGTGCAAGACCATGAAGCGCTTCAGCAGTGGACGGTTCAAGAAGGCGACAGTGTAACTGCCGGATCAGAACTCGCTGTATTAAATGAAGCGGAAACGGCTGATCAGCGAGCGGTATGGGAAACGCAGAAAATTGCGCTCGAAGGTCAGCGCAACGAAGTCCAAAGTTCGTTGACGTCGCTTCAACAAGCGAAAGCTGCTCAAGGTGGAGTGGTCTCGCGAGATGCCTCTAATAATTCGCAAATAACGAATGAAGATGAGGATGTCATTGATTTTGATGTAAATGTTTCAGTTGGTGTCGCAGTGCCGCAAGATGGCTCATACGATGCCGGAATCGCTCAAGCTGAACAAGAACTTGCTTCGATCGAAACACAATTAGCGGTATTAGAAGCGCAATTAGCGCAAAGTCTTTCAACTCCATCACTCATCAGCCCGGTAGACGGCGTGGTATCCAAAATCAACCGAGAAACAGAACCGCTGAGTATTGAGATTTATTCGAATGAAAAAATATTCCTCAGCTATGTACTTGAAGACGAATGGCCGTTGGTTCAAGTAGCAGATCCAGTCAACATTCAAGGAGAAGGCATTGAGGGAATTGCTAAAGGAACCGTTCAAAGTGTTTCAGAAATGCCTGCTGAAGAATCTAGATGGCTAGAAGCTTATCATCAATTAGAACCACACGAGCAAAACAATCCGTTAGCGTATTACGAAATACGAATCGCTGTAGAGTTGCCGGTCGAAAACAAATTGCCTTTTGGCAGTAACGTCAACACGGCTATCACGTTAGAAACAGCTGAAAATGCGGTTGCTCTTCGGACACCATGGCTGTTCGATTATGACGGAGAAGTTGGAAAAACGCATACCTTGAACATCGATGGTCGACCAAAAACGGTGCCTGTTACTGCTGAGTTTGAAAAAGGTGCGAAAGCAGTACTAGCAGAAGGTCCTGAAGCTGGCGCCATCGTGATTCACGAAGAAAAACTTGAACATTTTGTTGCGCCGCCGAAAGTCTTTATGCCTTTCCCGATTCGCCAACCTGATTTTGAAGTCGCCAAAAACACATATTGGCGTGCGTATGTTGAATATTTACTGGCACGTTAATGGATCTACTCAACCCGAAAGCTGCTGCTTTCGGGTTTTTAGCTGATTTAACAGCGAGACAACTGGGTTAATTTGGAGCAGGCAATAGTGTACGATAGATGAAGCAAAAGAAAAATGGACGGGAGTGTACGTGATGGAAGAAACGGATTGGCGTTTTAAAATAGCTCACCGAGAAGCATGGATTGGCGTAGGGTTAGCCCTATTTAATTTTATTTGGTGGTTTGGTTTTGCATATGGTTTAGGCTCGCGTCCAGTTGAAGAGTATAGCTATATTTTTGGCTTGCCAGATTGGTTTTTTTATAGTTGCGTTGTTGGCTTTTTGCTGATCTGCGTGTTGGTGATTGTCATCGTAAAATTCTTTTTCACGGAAGTCCCATTTGATGAAGAGGAGGAGATCCGATGAATTACGCAGTATTGGTTCCAATGCTTGCCTTTTTAGTGATTATCTTTTTTATTGGTTATTGGTCAAGCCGTAAACTATCGGCGTCTTCCAACTTTATTAGCGATTATTTTCTAGGCGGACGGGAACTGGGTGGATTTGTACTTGCGATGACAATGGTTGCGACATACGGCAGTGCCTCAAGTTTTCTTGGTGGTCCCGGAACAGCTTATACGATGGGCTTTGGGTGGGTACTCCTTGCCATGGCGCAAGTTGTAACCGGCTATTTCGTCTTGATGATTCTTGGGAAAAAATACGCCATCATGGCACGTCGCTACAAAGCAGTCACGATGATTGATTTTCTAAAAGCACGGTACAATAGCACAATTGTGGTATTGTTATCGGCTTTTAGCATTATCGTTTTCTTGTTTTCTGCGATGGCGGCGCAATGGATTGGAGGCGCAAGACTCGTTGAATCATTAACCGGCTTATCGTATAACTCAGCTTTGTTTTTATTTGCGATTAGCGTGTTGGTATATGTCACGATCGGTGGGTTTCGCGCGGTTGCCTTAACCGATGCTGTGCAAGGAGCAGTAATGCTCGTCGGAACACTTGTCCTATTGATCGCTGTTATTATCGCGGGTGGTGGAATTCCGAATATCGTCAACGATTTGATCAATGAAAACCCGAACTTGGTTACACCATACGGCGCAGATGGCAATTTGACGACCGCTTATGTCTCGTCATTTTGGATACTGGTTGGCGTCGGCGTTGTCGGCTTGCCACAAATTGCGGTGCGCGCCATGTCTTATAAAAATTCACGGTCGATGCATCGGGCATTAATTATCGGCACAATTGTTACCGGATTTATTATGCTCAATATGCATTTAATCGGTGTTTTTGCACGTCCGGTTATGCCGGGAATCGAAATTGGCGACAAAGTCATTCCGCTTATTGCGCTAGAAACTTTGCCGCCATGGGTTGCAGGAATCGTGCTCGCGGCTCCAATGGCTGCAATTATGTCGACCGTCGATTCGCTGTTGTTACTTGTCAGTTCGTCGATTGTTAAAGATGTTTACTTGAATTACATCAAACCCGATGCCACGATGAAAACCATTAAACGGATCTCGTTTGGTGTTACAGGCATACTTGGAGTTATTGTTTTCTTACTTGCTTTAAATCCACCAGAGCTGCTGATTTTCTTGAATTTATTCGCATTTGGCGGGTTAGAAGCGGCGTTTATTTGGCCGATTGTTCTTGGGTTGTATTGGAAGTGGGGCAATAAATACGGAGCGATTGCTTCAATGGCGACGGGGATTTTCAGCTATATCGCCATTCATTTTTACAATATCGAATACGGCAATTTGTTCGGCGTACATACGGTGACGGTGCCAGTGTTGTTGTCACTTGCAGCTTTTATCGCCTTTAGCTTATTAATCAATAGAAAAGCGTATCAATACAATATAATAAAATAAAGACTTCTCTGCGGAGGGGCGAAAAGAGGTCTTGGCGATTGAATAAATGGAAAATCTACGGCATCTTAACGGCTGTCATGATTGTGTGGGGCTTTAATTTATCGGCAGTCAAATACATGTTGGGATATGTAGACCCTGTCACATTAACGGCTTTTCGTATTTTGTTAGCGGGATTGTCGGTAATGGCCATACTCGCGAGTTTTAAAATGTTCCGCTGGCCAGCCAAAAGTGAATGGAAATTTATTTTTCTTGGCTCGTTACTAAATGTAGTGGCACACCATTATTTCTTATCAAATGGTTTATCAATTACGACAGGTTCAAATGCAGGGTTAATTTTAGGGACAGGTCCGATGTTAACCGCAGTACTCGTGTCGCTCATTATGCGCAATTACCCGTCTAAGTTGCAGTGGCTTGGTGTGGTGATTGGGTTTGCGGGTGTTGCTGCGACAGTAATGGTTGGAAGTGGTGCGACATCTGGATTAAACGTGGGAGATATTTTTGTGTTTATCTCCATTTTGGCGCAAGTGTTGAGTTATATTGTCATTGCCAATGCAGCACGTACACTCGACCCGCGCATTTTAACGGGGTATATGTTTATTACAGGTTCACTCGTATTGTTTATCATTTCACTCCTACAAGAACCAGGAGAAATCAAAGCGTTCGCCGCAGTGCCTTTGTCATTTTGGGTAGCGTTTGTGTTTTCCGCGATGCTCGGAACAGCAGTCGGCCATATGCTTTATAATTACTCAATTGGCCAAGCAGGACCAACAAAAGCGGCAATCTTTATGAACTTGAATACCTTGTTTTCATTAGTCGGCGCCAGCGTGTTGTTAAATGAAAAAATCACGTTAGGTCATATATATGGATTAGTGCTTATTGTGATTGGCGTGCTGTTTGGATCAGGTGCAGCTGAAGATTTGTTGAAAAAACGCAAGAAACGGCTCGCACCTTGAGCCGTTTTTTTGCAGCCCTCTTTTTATTTGTGGTACAAGTATCTATAATGGAGATTAGATAGATAAATAGCTTTAAGCAACTAGAGGAGTGAAGAGCCGTGGCCACGTTATGGGGAACGCCAGAAAAACTGCAACAATTACTATGTGAACTTGTCAGCTGGAAAAGTATGACTTTAACAGACGGAGAAGTGGAATTTGCTTACAATTTAAAAGACAAATTAATGGAGCTGCCATATTTTCAGGAAAATCCTGACTATATTAGCGCAGGTGAAGTGAATTGGGAACGCCAAAGCATCACCGCTCTTTACAAGCACCCAGAAGCCGTCGATACCATCGTTTTGCTTAGTCATTTCGATACTGTCCATACTGGCGAATACGGCGACTTGGAACCTTTAGCTTGTAGCCCGGAAGAATTAGGCGAAGCCTTTAAACTCATTCGTGACGAATTAGATGCCGATACAGTAAGAGATCTTGATTCTGGGGAATACTTATTCGGCCGCGGCACAATGGACATGAAAGCAGGACTTGCGCTTCACATGGCATTGATCGAAAAAGCTTCTATTGAAAATTGGCCGATCAATTTACTGCTCCTTACAGTTCCAGACGAAGAAGTAAACTCAGCAGGCATGCGCTATGGCGTTTCGAGATTACTCGACCTTGAGCGTAAGCACGGCTTAGAATATATTTTATTTTTAAACGGTGAACCTGTCTTTGGAATGAAACCTGGAGATACGTCTCATTATTTATATACGGGATCTATTGGAAAAATTATGCCCTCCGCTTTATTTTATGGAAAAGAAACCCATGTTGGAGAGCCTTTATCAGGTATTACCTCAAGTTATATTTCAACATACTTAACACATCGTATGGAATGGAACACAAGCTTTAAAGAAGTGGTCTACGGAGAAACAACACCTCTTCCAGTAACGTTAACCCAACGAGATATGAAATTAGAATACTCAGCCCAGACGCCTTATCGCACGTCAGCAATGTACAACGTTTTTACAATGGAACGCAACGCAGGAGAAGTATTCGATATTTTTGAGAATATCGCAATCGAAGCAGCTGCCCATTGCGAACGCGATTACCACGCCATGTGCGAACGTGAAAACATCGAACCCGTCGGCGGCATTAACGTCATGCGCTATGAAAAACTAATTCAATACGCGCGCAATAAATTCGGCCACGACTACATCACAGACTTGTTGCACGAAACATTAATGATGCCCGACTTAGACATTCGTGAAAAATCTATGCATGTTACAGATATTTTGCTCATCAACTGCCAAGAACTAACGCCGGCAATGGTGCTGATGTTCGCACCACCGTATTACCCGTCCGTTAATTCATCTGAAAACGAATTGGTCAAACGCTGCGTCGAACAAGTCACAACAAACGCCAAAGAAAAATTCGACCTCGAAGTCAAACAAGGTCATTTCTTCAACGGCATCTCAGACTTGAGCTACGTCAGCTACAACGACCAAAGCGACGGCTGGGTCGCGTACGAAAACAACACACCCGTTTACGGCGATTCGTACAGCATCCCATTCCAAGCAATGAAAGAGCTAAAAGCACCCGTCCTAAACGTTGGTCCTTACGGTAAAGATGCACACAAACGCACAGAACGTCTACACATCAAAAACACATTCGAAGAAATGCCGGTCCTATTAGAAGACATGATCCTCTCAATACCCGTAAAAAGTCGCCACTAAGGCGGCTTTTTTTTGTGGGGATTGTTGGGTAGAGGGGCGAGTCGTGTAAAGAAGTGAAAAGTTCATGTAAGAGTCGAAAAAGTTCAGGTAAAGAGCTCGAAAGTTCGGGTAAGAGGAGGAAAAGTTGCTGTAAAAGTGCGATTCATGTAAAGAAGCGAAAAGTTCAGGTAAGAGTGGAAAAAGTTCAGGTAAAGAACTCAAAAGTTTGGGTAAGAGGAAGAAAAGTTGTTGTAAAAAGTGCGATTCATATAAAGAAGTGAAAAGTTCATGTAAGAGTGAAAAAAGTTCAGGTAAAGGGCTCAAAAGTTCATGTAAGAAAACAAAAACTTCATGTAAAAGAAAATCACTTATGTTTTGTGGCTTTTCGCTCGCGAAAAGCGTCTTTAGGGGTTGGGTATATCGGTTTTAAAGAGGGTGAATGAGAGCGACATTAACAGAAACTTTATATAGAAATACTCACACACCCCCTCCAAATCTCATATTTGCCCCGTATAGCCTCTTCAAAAATCATATTTGGATATAAATGGTAAAATTCTAAAAACCCTGCTAAACTAATAAAAAAGGAGGGAGTATATGATTATCAAACACCGAGAAAAACCAGCAAAAATTGCAGGCTACGAAGCGTTATTAAAAAGAATTTCACCAACTCACCCAAAGCGAGCTAACATCAAAAACAGCTTGAATATTGCGAGAGCAGGTTTTAGTGGGGAAGAACGCTTGGACGAAGCGCTCGATTTTTTTGATCCACCTTATGCCTATCAACTTATCCAAGATTTTTCATTGCCGGCACCATACAAAATTCAAGTCGATACCGTGTTGATTACGCAAAGCTGCGTGATTTTACTTGAAGTCAAAAACATTACGGGGAAACTGCAATTCAAACAAAACCCGAGCGCACTCCATTCAATTTTGGCCGATGGTGAAATTAAGAGCTACAAAAGCCCCGTTACGCAAATGAATGAAACAGCGATCCGAATGGGCAAGTTTTTAAAAACCCTTGGCTATAATTTGCCGATTTCTAGCCTAATTGTCATTGCCCATCCTTCACAAATTGTTAAAGACGCACCACCAAACGCCCGCATTTTAGCAGTAGGCGAACTAAATTTTTATCTGTCGAACTTACACTTGCCAAAGCCCGCTCTTTCTACAGAAGAACTCTACCAGCTGGGCAACGCATTCCTCGCAGCACATCAAAACTATCAACCTTTTCCACTCGCTCCAAAATTTCAAATTGAACCGTCCGAAATCGAAGGGGGCGTTTTTTGCCCGCGTTGTCATTTCGGGAAAATGACGACAACCAAAGTCGCTTGGGAATGCGAAACGTGCAGGCTGATCAGTAAAGACGCTCATGTCCACACACTTCAAGAATGGTTTATGCTAATAAAACCCACCATCAACACAGCCGAGTGTCGTGATTTTATCGGACTTAAAAATTTAGACACCGCGAAACGATTTCTTCTTAACAACAATTGCCAGCCAGTTGGGGGAAGAAAATACCGTCAATACATCCAGCAATCATTTCACAAATAAAACCAACTGCTTAAACAAACAGAAAATTAGCTGATGAAAGTACACCCACTCAAACTCACTCCATTTTATTCTTCACCCTACTCCTGTACAATCAAACTATTAAAGCCTATTCATTAAACCAAAGGAGACTATCATATGAACATAGAGCAGCAAATACTTGAGTATTTCACCCATTTTCATACACATCCAGAAGTGAGCTGGAAAGAAGTTGAAACAACAAAAAAACTAGCGGCGATTATGACGGAACTAGGTGTGAAACATCACACGTTTCCAGATGTGACTGGGTTGATTGCTGAAATTGGTGAAGGACCGGAAGTGGTTGCGGTGCGTGCGGATATTGATGCCCTTTGGCAAGAAGTTGATGGCAAACTACAAGCTAACCATTCATGTGGACACGATGCGAATATGTCGATGGTGCTTGGTGCGTTGCTGTATTTGAAAGATGAAACACTAACGAAACGTGTGCGTTTTATTTTCCAGCCAGCAGAAGAGGTAGGGAACGGATCGCTTTCGATGATTGAGCGCGGGGCAATTGATGAGGTGTCGCATTTATACGGTGTTCATCTGCGTCCAATCGAAGAATTGCCGTTTGGGAAAGTGACGCCCGCGCTGCATCACGGATCGGGAATTTTCTTGAGAGGGAAAATTACAGGGGTCGATGCTCACGGAGCGCGACCGCATCAAGGAAAAAATGCCATCGATGTCATTGCGGCAATTCATCAATTCGTTAAATCGATTTATTTCTCTCCGTTTGAATCCTATTCGGCAAAGTTGACGCACATACAAACGGGTGGGGATAGCTTGAACATCATTCCAGGAAGTGCCAACTTTGCGATGGATGTCCGTTCGCAGTCAAACGACTTGATGAAAGAACTTCAGCAAAAAATTGGTGAAGGATTAGCAAGTATTGCAAAACTACATAATGTCGAAATCACATTCGAGTGGACAGATTACACACCTGCTGCTGAAGTGTCGGAAACAGCGATGCAAATTGCGGACGCAGCAATTCGAACAACACTGGGAGACGCTGCAACAGCTGCGCCGGTTCATACGACAGGTGCTGACGATTTTCATTTTTATACCATAAAAAAACCTGAATTACACGCGGCAATGATTGGCATTGGGGCAGACTTAACGCCAGGACTTCATCATCCAAACATGAGCTTTAACCACAAAGCGCTTGATATCGGTGCGCGCGTGCTGGCAAATACACTCAAAGCTACTTAATGAAAAATATCTTAAAACACTAAAAATTCTAAAGTTAGAATAACACATGATAAAATAACAGAGCCGACATCCGAGACCCTCTTTTACAAGAGGGTCTCATTTTTATATGTGTTGGAAAAGAACGTTTTTACACCTTAAAAAAAGGGTATTGAAGATAAGTTTATATTATAAAAAAAGGAGAGAAATAGAATGGATGCTATTTTAAAAGGGATTACCTGGTTCGTTGATAACGCCAACACGTTGCTTTGGACATACATATTAATTGCACTTCTTATGGGCCTTGGCCTTTACTTTACTGTTCGCACTAAATTCGTTCAAGTTCGTTTGTTTGGTGAGATGTTCCGTGTGATCATGGAGAAAAAAGATGGGGATAGCGGGATCTCAGCATTCCAAGCTTTCACAATTTCTACTGCTTCTCGCGTAGGAACAGGGAATATCACAGGTGTTGCTTTAGCCATTGCTATTGGTGGACCGGGAGCGGTTTTCTGGATGTGGATGGTCGCGATTATCGGGATGGCTACCGCTTTTGTTGAAAGTACATTAGCGCAAGTTTACAAAATCCGCGACGGTGAACAATTCCGTGGTGGTCCTGCTTACTACATGGAAAAAGCACTCGGCAACCGCAAACTCGGAATTGTCTTTGCTATTTTGTTAACACTGGCATTTGGGTTTATCTTTAACTCAGTTCAATCAAACACGATTGCTCAATCTTTTGAAGACGTCTTTAATATTCCAGATTGGACAATTGGATTAGGACTTGTCCTATTAACAGCCATTGTTATTTTTGGTGGCGTTAAACGAATTGCTAGAGTGACACAAATTGTCGTACCAGTTATGGCCACAATTTACATCATCGTAGCGATTTACATCATCATCATGAATATTACGGAAATTCCAGCCGTGTTCACGCTTATTGTGAAAAGTGCTTTTGGATTAGAAGAAGCAATCGGTGGCGGTATCGGTGCCGCCATTATGCAAGGTGTTCGTCGAGGCTTGTTCTCGAATGAAGCAGGTATGGGTTCAGTACCTAATGCTGCAGCTTCTGCCAATGTTTCGCATCCTGCAAAACAAGGACTTGTTCAAAGTTTAGGTGTTTTCTTTGATACGATTGTTATTTGTTCGGCGACTGCTTTTATTATTATCTTGGCAGGTCTTTACTCAACAAGCGAACAAATTGGAATTTTGCTAACGCAAGATTCGTTAAACGCTCACCTTGGCAGTTGGGCACCGTACTTTTTAGCAATTGCTATTATGTTTTTCGCCTTTAGTTCGATTATCGGGAACTACTATTATGGCGAAACAAATATCGAATTTATTAACGCTCACAGTGCTTGGTTAATGGCTTACCGCTTTGGAGTACTGGCAATGGTTATGTTTGGTGCACTTGCTCAAGTTCGATTGGTTTGGAATATGGCCGATTTGTTTATGGGCTTCATGGCTGTACTCAACTTAGTCGTAATTGCTTTACTTGGTAAAACAGCCTTTAAAGTACTGGAAGATTACACAACCCAACGTAAAGCTGGGAAAAACCCAGAGTTCTTTGCGAAAAACATCCCCGGTTTGAAAAACACGGAATGCTGGGGTGAAGGCGAAACTCGCCACAAATAATACCATCAGAAGACCTTTTTGCGCTCGCGCAAAAAGGTCTTTTTTTTTGATGTAATCCGCATTATTATCTCAAAGATTAGATTCTATAAAAATCAGATTTTTCAGAAAAAAGCATGCAATGTTTCCCCTTTTTTTCCTAAAATTAAACATAAAAATATGCATTGTTACACATTTGTAACATAAATGTAACCTTGATTCCGTGTTTTTACTGTTACAATCAAAAATATATTAAAGAAGTCATTAACGGTTGATGCCTGATCACCATCCCGAAATTTAACTAAAGAGGTGCCAAGTGAAGAAACGACTAATACTCATGATAATTGCTATTTTATTAATATCAGTTAGCCCATTCAACACGACACAGGCCAGTGCAGCTACACCAAACGAATTAATTACATACGCGAAGAAATTTTTAGGAACACCGTATAAATTTGGAGGAACAACTCCTTCAGGCTTTGACTGTTCTGGATACTTACGATATGTTTTCAATGAATTTGATATTTCGATTCCACGTACTTCTGTTGAGCAGTACAGCAACGGAACAGCTGTTAGCAAAAGCAACTTAAAAGAAGGCGATATGGTTTTCTTTTCAAATACGTACAAACCTGGAATTTCACATGCTGGAATATACATAGGTGACGGAGATTTTATTTCCGCAACAAGCAAAGGAATAACAATTGCGAACTTAAACACAAACCCATATTGGGGACCAAAATACACAGGCGCTCGTCGTCTTAGTGAAGTTAAAAACGAAACAACTACCGTATCAAAACCAGCTCTTTCAGTTGGACAATATTACGATGTATCTTCAAAATATTGGGCAGCTAAAGAAATCAAAGACTTAAGCGTTGCAGGAATCATCACAGGTAAAGGCAATGGCATTTTCAAGCCAAACGATAATGTATCAAGAGCAGAAGCGGCGACAATTATTGCGCGTGCATTAAAACTAACTCCGGTTAAAAGTTCTGCGTTCAAAGACGTACCCGCATCACACTGGGCAGCTGGCAACATTAACGCTGTCATGAAAGCAGGAATCGTTAACGGACGTTCACCAGGATACTTTGCACCAAATGAAAACATCACGCGTGCAGAAATCAGCAAATTGCTAACAAAAGCATTTGCCTTATCAGCATCAACGCCTTCAACATCATTTACGGATATTAAAGGTCACTGGGCTGAAAACTCAATTAACACAATCGCTGCACATAACTTAGCAAATGGCCACGACGACGGTTCGTTCAAGCCTAATGCAAATGCCAAACGTGCAGAATACACAGCATTTGTTCACAGAGCTATCGCAAACAAATAAATGCAATCAAAACTGCAAGTTCCCTCGAGACGATCGAGCGGACTTGTAGTTTTTTTATGGTGATTTTTGTGTTAAATATTGTAAATATATAATAATGTTAGGTAGTTATTGTTAACAGCTAGCTAAAACGCTTAAAAATGTGTATAGGAGGTGCGAAGTATTGTTTTGTTAGTCACGTTACAGTGAAGGGTAAAAGGCTGTGAAAGGCGTTTAGAAGAGTGGATTTGTGAAAGGCGTGTGGAAGAGTGTAGAGCTGGGTGAGCATGTGAAAATTTCAGGTAAAGAGATCAAAATGGGTGAATTTATGTAAGAGAGCGAAAAGTTCATGTAAGAGCACGGAAAGTTCATGTAAGAGAGCAAAAAGTTCATGTAAAGAGATAAAAATCGGGTGGATTCACATAAGAGCTTGAAAAGTTAAGGTAAGAACACTAAAAGTTCATGTAAGAGAGCAAAAAGTTCATGTAAAGAAGTCAAAAGTTCATGTAAAGAAGCTCGGAAGCTTATGAATTCATGTAAGAGCATCAAAAGTTCATGTAAAGAGATAAAAAGTTCCTGTAAAGAAGCGAAAAGTTCATGTAAAGAGGTCAAAATCGGGTGGATTTACATAAAAGCATGAAAAGTTAAGATAAGAGCACCAAAAGTTCATGTAAAGAGATAAAAAGTTCCTGTAAAGAAGCGAAAAGTTCAGGTAAAGAGATCGAAATCGGGTGGATTCATATAAGAGCAGCAAAAGTTAATGTAAGAGATTGAAAAGTTCATGTAAAGAGATAAAAAGTTTATATAAAGAAGTCAAAAGTTCGTGTAAGAAGCTCGGAAGCTTATGAATTCATGTAAGAGCACAAAAACTTCATGTAAGAAGAACAAAGTCTTGTAAATCCACATAAATACACGTGAAAGCGAAACAAACACCCACGCCCCAGCATATTCACCACGCCTATCCCACAAAAAAGGCCCAACCGGCATAACCGGTTGGGCCTACATTACTATTTCAACGCATTGTTAATTACTTCAGCGCTTTCTGCGCGAGTAATTGGGTTTTTCGGGCGGAATGTGTTGTCCGCGTAACCTTTAACGACTTTGGTTGCATAAGCAGCTTGAATCGCGTCGTAATAATACATAGTTTTTGGAACATCTTTAAAACCAGCTTGTTGAGTGCCGGAAAGTTTAAACGCAGATTGCATAATCAGTGCCATGTCGCCACGTTTAATTGGATCGTTTGGTCGGAATTCTTTTTCGTTAATTCCTTTAATATAACCTAATTCATAAGCACTGTTAATATAGCCAGCAGCGTAAGAATCTTTTGGTACATCGCTAAAATGGTGATTGGTATTGGTTTTATTCAACTTTAATGCACGGCCAATCATGGTAATGGCTTCTGCACGGGTAATGGTGGCATCAGGACGGTATGTGCCGTCAGTAAGTCCTGTGATAATGCCGCGATCAAAATTCTTTTGAATCGGTAACGTGTACCACACATTATTTTTTAAATCTGGGAACAAGGCAGCTTTGGTCTGGAGTGATTGTACTAAGCCATTGCCATACGTATTGTCGCGACCTTTTACACCAAGGTCGAATGCTACCCGGTTAACAGTTTCACGCAATTGCTTATTTGATAAATGCGGATAAGCTTCCATATATTGCGCAAATGTACCAGCAACAAAAGGAGAAGCGACAGATGTTCCTTCAGAAACAGCGTAATCTTCGTTAGATGTTGTTTTAGAATCAGTGAAACTACTTAAAATGCCTTCTCCAGGTGCCACAAGTTCTTGTGACGCGCCGTAATTTGAGAAATAAGACAGTTTGTTGAGTTTCGAAACAGATCCGACAGCAATAACAGACGGAAAACGTGCTGGGTAAAGAACGTCTTTATATAATCCTTTTTCCCGTTCGTTTCCAGAAGCGGCAATAACCACAATGCCAGCATCGTAAGCTTTTTGCGTAATGTCACGTAAAGCTTGGTCATCGTTAATTGTCGTCAAACTCATGTTGATAATGTCGACTTTTTGGTCGATAGCCCATTGGATTCCGGCAACCACGCCTTCTAAAGTGCCGACGCCGTTAGCCGACAAAACTTTAACCGAGTAAATCAACGAATCCGGTGCTACACCAACTGTACCGATGGAATTGTTTTGTGCGCCGATTACACCAGCAACATGCGTGCCGTGTCCATTACCATCTGTAAAAGCACTGGAATTTTCAACTTTTGAAACGCCTCCTGCGACTTTTAAGTCAGGATGTTTAGAGTTAATGCCTGAATCGATAATGGCGATTTTAACACCTTTACCTGTGTACCCAAGACTAGTTGCGGTATTCGCTTTAACTGTCCGGTAACCCCATGTAGTTGTTTGACCAGCTGCGGTAACGATTGAATTCTCTTCTACATATTCAATAGAAGAATCATTACTTGCCGTTTGAACCAATTGCTCGTTTGGCAATGTAACGGAAACGGCAGAGATAGCATCAAACTCCTCGTGAATTTCTGCGCCCATTTCTTCTAGCAAATCATAGTCAATGTCTTCTTTAAATGAAATAATCACGCGATCTGAAGCGTCATTGGCTTCAGCGGAGGCATTACTACTGGCCCATCCACTGATAAATAGCACAGAGAGTGCCAAAACTGATAATTTTTTCAATAGAATCCCTCCTGAAAGATTACACTTTCATGTAGTATACAACAAAAAAACGGACTTAAAAGTCCGTTTTAAAAATTAATTTTTTGCTTTCCAGTTGTAATAATCTTCGATTCCTGCAGCAATCGCTGTAGCAGCACGATCTTTATAAGTGCTAGAACCTAATTTCGAAGCATCATAAGAGTTCGTAATAAATCCTAATTCTACTAAAGCTGCTGGAAGGGGGTTCGTGCGAATAACTTGGAAACCGTAGTTTTTAACACCGCGGTTCGGGTGGTCCATTGCTTTGTAAAGTCTGTTTTGAACAAATGTTGCTAATTCCTTGCTATCGCTACCGACTGAAGCGGAATAGTACGTTTCAGAACCGCTAGCGCCATGAGCTCCTGCTGAATTGGTGTGAATGCTAAGGAATGTATCTGATCCACTAGCTACGCCTTTATCCACACGAGCACTCAATGAATGGAATACATCAGTTGAACGTGTCATATAAACTTTAATGCCTTTTGCTTTTAATTTTGCTTCAACACGTTTTGCAACGTCAAGGTTAATGTCTTTTTCTAGTAATCCATTTGCTACGGCACCACCGTCGTGACCGCCATGACCAGGATCAAGTGTGATATAGCGGCTGCTAGCAGTTGCGGGTACAGCTTCTGCTAAATAATCAGAGTGAACGTAGCCAGTGTAGCTACCGCTTTTCCCGTATGCCCAAGCACCTTTGTAACCATAAACTGCGAATGCATCACCCGAGTTTAGTTTACCAAGTGCGTAGTAGCCAGTGCTTGGTCCAGTACGAATATTTAAGCTGTTTACTGTTACACGTAAATTATCAATTGTGACATTTTTATAAGTAACTCGGTAGCTTGAATTTAATGCGCGTGCTAAGAAAATAGCGAACTCTTCACGAATTAATTTTTTGCTTGGTGAATATGTGCCAGTACCCGTACCGTTTGATACGCCGGCAGTAGCAATTTTACTAACTGCTGTGTACAGACTATTTGAACTTGTATCTACTTTAATATCTGAGAAGAAAACATTACCAGTATTTGAGTATTTAAATGCACGGCTTAGTAAGTAAGCCATTTCTCCACGAGTCATTGTATCTTGTGGACGGAAAGTTCCATCTGAATTTCCTGTAATGATGCCTTTTTCGTAAGCTGATTGAATATAACCTGAACTGTAGCGTTTTGGATCGACATCAGGGAATGATGTTTTACGCAATGAGCCGTTCAAGCCTAATGCACGACCGATTAAAGTGGCAGCTTGCTCACGCGTTACTGACTCCGATGGTCCAAATGAATTTTTATCTACACCGTTTATCAAACCTTTGTTCCATAAATACAAAATCTCTTGATCGGACGATGAAACGTCCTTAAATGGATTACTTGCAGCAGAAACAGGTTGAACACCAAAACTTGAAATCACAAAAACAACAGCAACAAGAAACAGGGCAATTTTCGAGAATACTTTTTTCATAAAATTGTCATTTCCTCCTATTAATTTCTATCTGATAGTGATAATAGCAGATATTTATTCAAATTAATGGGTTTTTTTAATAAATAAGAATAAAGTATGGTTTAAAAAGATTATTTTTGTTCGGTAAGTTTCGTCCTAATACTTTATACCTAATTAAATGATATACAAACTGCAAGTATTAAATAATCAAATAAATTAAATTAAAAATAATAAAAAAATGTCTTTACTAATATAGGAGTATTAATGGTACACTCAAAAATGTCTAGTAATTATTTAACCATGTAAAAATGGTAAATATAGATAATAAAAGAGGTAGCCAGTCTACTGAGAAAAATATGTATCTTATTGATAAGTTTATGAGGTTTTAAATAAAAAACTTTGTAAATTAGGGAATTTTGTTTTTATTACCAAAAGGAGGAAAAAGAATAACATGAAAAAACTATTACTAGGATTTTTAGCAATATTGCTTGCTTTGTCGGCTTTTACTCAAGAAACAGCAAAAGCCGCAGATGATCTAACAGGTCATGCATACGAAGCAGAGATGAGAGAGTTAATAAAATTAGGGGTTATCGTAGGATACAAAGACGGAACAATTCGTCCAAACCAACAAGTAACGCGCGCAGAGTTCGCTAAAATGGTTGTAAACTCATTTGAACTTGGTCCAGTAACAAAAAGTGCATCTTTAGAAAACGCAGGATTTGTAGCAGCTTCAACGGAAATCGCTGTAAGCTTTAAAGATGTATCATTAGGAGCTTGGTATTACGATTCAGTTGCAGCGGCTGTAAGTGCTGGAATTATTAAAGGGTATGATGATAATACATTCAGACCTAATGAATTAATTAATCGTGAGCAAATGTCGACAATGGTTGCTCGTGCATTAAAAGCAAAAGGCGTAGTAATCAATGTTTCTGAAACAAAAGCGTTGGATTTTACTGATGCTTCTACTATTAGAGACGATCACAAAGACGATGTCCGCATCCTTTCACATTTAGGAATTATTACAGGAAATCAGGATAAGACATTTAAACCAAAAGACGGCTCGACAAGATGGATGGTGGCTGTAGTTATGTTGAGAGCAAGAGCTGAACTTGCACCGCCGAAAGATTTAGAGTTCCAAGTTTCTTCAATTACGGCAGACAAAACAACAGTTTTAAAACAATTTGATGATTTTGCAGCAGCAAAAGAATATGCACAAAAAACGTCAAAAGCTCAAGTAGTTGAGCGCAGCAACCAAATTCTTTGGATGAAAAAAGGAATTGTAACAACCAATGCATTTACGGAAATTTATCCAACGGATAGCTTAAAAGCAAGCACAAGCACATTCCGTCCGTATGTGCCTTCAAATACTGAAATGAAATTTATCGATGCTACAGCGACAACAGTTAAAGTAGAATTGGCTGGTAAAGTCGGATATGTGAGTTCAAAGGTAGTTCGTATCATTCCGCAAGAAATGCTAAAAGGTCAATCCTATTATGAAGTGGCGGGCAGCAGCTTGGTCCACAAAATTTTTAACCATTCGACTGGAAGCTATGCTTCTACAGGCGTTGTAGGTAAAGCGCCAAAAGAATTTGTCAGCGGCATGAAATACTATAGCTGGGATGGAGCAACATTTACAAATGCATCTGGCGCGAAAGTAGCGGAAAGCTATCAGTACTTTAATATGTTGCCGCTTCATTCCGCAACAAAGTACACAGCGGAAGAGTTAGACAAATACTTGAAAGACCAATTCCCGTATTACAATAAAGTACAGTACGACAAGAAATGGACAGAGAGCCCGCTTGTCGGCGCTGGAAAATTCTTTAAGGAAATGGAAGCAACGCACAAAGTTAACGCACTGTACTTAATGTCTCATGCGATTCATGAAAGCCAGTGGGGAACAAGCAAAATCGCACAAGATAAAAACAATCTCTTTGGTTATGGTGCAGTAGATGGTGATGCCTATAACAGAGCGTATTCTTACGATACATTTAGAGAGTCGATTGAAGATGCGGCTAAACGAATCAACACAAGTTACCAGTCACCAACAGGCAGCTATTACAACGGATCTATTCTTGGAAACAAAGGTATCGGCATGAACGTTCGTTATGCATCTGATGTATTCTGGGGAGAGAAAATTGCGGGGCATATGTTCCGTACGGATCAGTATCTTGGAAGCAAAGATGTAAACCAACACAAGTTAGGTTACACAACAACGAGCCCGTTAAATTTCAGAAAAGATCCAAGTACATCATTTGCTTCACTTTATACACTGAAAACTTCTGAAGTTCCCGTCGTGATTCAAACAGAAACAACAGCGGCTTCAGGGTCATTATGGTATGAAGTAGCATCAGAAGACAAAGCTTATACAAAGGCTTATGTTCACGGCGATTACATCAAAATGTTGCCAGTTGCACAGTAATATAATTTACAAATTTTTAATAGAAGAACCCCATGTTCAAGCCATTATAGCTTGAACATGGGGTTCTTCTTTATGTTATACTAGCCTAAGATATTTTGCCCTGAAGAGGAGATTAATAATGACTTTAAAATTCGTTCATATATTGGGAGTGCCGTTTATTAACACAACCCAAAAAGACTTTATCGCAACACTAGAAACACACGTCGCCAAGCAGGAAAAAGCGTTTGTGGTGACAGCCAATCCTGAAATTGTCATGCATTCGTTAAAAGACGAAGCGTATAAACAAACATTAGCAAAAGCTACATACATTACAGCAGACGGCATAGGCATCGTTAAAGCGGCCGCCATTGTGGGTGAACCGTTGCCAGAACGTGTAAGTGGATATGACGTTATGCTGGATTTGCTTGAAATGGCAAACAAAAACCACTCAAGTGTCTTTTTTCTAGGAGCAGCTGAAGAAGTATTGCAAGCTACGGTTAAAAAAGCAAAACAAGACTATCCCGGCATCAAAGTTGTGGGCAGTCATAACGGCTTTTTTGATTGGAACGATCATCAATTGCCCCAACAAATCAAAAACGCAGCACCCGACTTTGTTTTTGTAGCACTCGGATTCCCGAGACAAGAACAATGGATCGGCGCCAATATCGATCAATTTGATAAAGGTGTGTTTATCGGCATTGGTGGAAGTTTTGATGTTTTTTCTGGTTCGGTCAAACGAGCACCTGAAATGTGGCAAAAAATGAACCTTGAATGGTTTTACCGTCTGGTGAAACAACCCTCACGGTGGAAGCGCATGCTCGTGTTACCAAAATTCGCAGCAACTGTGATTGGGCGAAAGGCTTCTCGTAAAGGATGAAAAACACATTAGTTAAAAGTACATTAATCTTATCAATTGCAGCGTTGCTGTCTAAAATACTCGGCAGTTTGTTCCGCATACCGCTTCAAAATATTGCAGGAGATGAAGTGCTTGGGATTTTCACATTGGTGTATCCGGTTTATATGGTCGCATTAACTTTGTCGGTCGCCGGAATTCCTATCGCCATTTCCAAACTGATTTCAGAAGCGCGTGCAACAAATGACGAGCAACAAGTCAAAAACATCTTTTTCACTTCAGGTATTTTGGCTTTACTCTTCGGTATCACCAGTTTCTTTATTCTTTACGGATTTTCTCATCAAATCGCAGCGGTTTTAGGAGGCCAAACGACGCGGCTTTCGCTTATCGTCGTGTCGTGTACATTGCTCGTTGCACCTTATATGGCAGTGTATCGAGGTTATTTCCAAGGACATCAAAATATGACACCAACTGCCGTGTCGCAAGTAATCGAACAATTTATCCGTGTTGGCTTGATAATACTTGTCGCCATTTTTATGGTAGAGCGTCTATACAGCGACGAGCAAATAGCTGGCGGTATTATGATTGGTTCAATTATTGGTGCGCTCGGCTCATTAATTTACTTGCGCATTTTATACAATCGTTCTTCTGTCAAAGTAGCGAAAAATTTGCCTTATAAACTAGCTCATTTTCATTCTACATTTAAAACGATTTTAAAAATCTCGATTCCCATCGCAATTGGTGCCATTACTATGGCGTTGTTGAATTTAATCGATTCCGTAACCATTCCAACGGCCTTAAAAATGCATGGGGAAGCGACTGAAGACATCAATTCGCTTTATGGAATATATGGTAGAGGCTTAGCGCTTGTACAAATCGTAACGGTTTTTGCGAGCTCTGTTATTTTGCCACTTATTCCGTCGATCTCTGCAAAACTAACGCAAAATGATAAAATCGGCTCCGCAAAGCTGATCGATAATACCTTTTTCCTGACGTATTTACTATCCGTTCCGGCTGCAGTGGGTCTTGTTGTTTTGACTTTGCCGATAAACTTAGGCTTGTTCACAGATTTACAAGGCAGTACGGTGCTCGCAATCGTGTCATTTAGTTCATTGTTTACGTCGCTGACCGTTCTTGGGACGGGCGTTTTACAAGGAATCAACAAAGCGCGTCTTGGTGCGTGGATCATTATTATAGGTGTAGGGATTAAATTGTTTTTGAATTTGACTTTAGTCAATTTGTACGGCTTAGTTGGTGCTGCCATTTCTACCGCAGCTATTTACTTGATCTTGTTCATACTTAACGCTGTTGCTATCCGGAAATACACCGGATTCAGCTTTTTTCCGAAAAAGATTGGTACCATCGTTTTTGCTTCACTTGTCATGGGGGCGGCTATTTGGCTGCCAAGTTACCTATTGGATTTTGAAGAGTTGTCGAGATTGGCAGCTTTATTGTATGTGGGAGCAGCAGTCGCAATTGGCGGGCTGATTTACTTTAGTTTGTTGCTAGTAACTGGAGCGATAGACCAAAGCGTATTGCAACGCATTCCTGTCATCAACAAATTCATCACCAAGAAATAGCGCCTGCAACCCAGGCCAATCCAAGAAAAGTTAAGGGTGTGTACTTACGTGAAAAAAGTATTAATCGGAATCCTCCTGGCCGCATTGCTATTGACCATTCCAACAGCAGTTCAGCGCATACAAATAGAAGAAGCAAATAAAAGCATTGAAACCATTGTTCCTTATCAATTGGCAGCGAATTGGATGATTGAAGATCCAGATCTAACATTTGATCAAATACTAACAGATTTTAAAAACACTGGTGTTCAAAGTATCAGCTTAGAACCGGATACTATTAGTTCTCTTGAGAGAAAAAGACTGGTGACAGCTGTTAGTACATCGCGCATGCATGAATATTTATTGTTAACACAGCAAGAACCGTTAGAAGCGCCTTTTACTAAACCAGGATTGTTTATACACTCCAATAATTCTTATGATTTCGAAAAAGTTACAGAAGGTTTTTTTGAAGAACAACATACATTTACTGTGAATGGTGACGACTATTTGTTTATTCCGGGAAATGCCAGTAGGATTCTGTCAATACCGGTTGCTTATGATAGAGAAGTGATTGAAACCGTATTAGATGCTGACATGATGGTCATTCCACGTCTTAGCAATTTTAGTGATGAAGCTCAACTTGAACGAATGTCGGAAGAGCTGCTTGCCATAAAACAACCTGGTGTCGATAAAGTATTATTTAGCGGAGTGGATGTCCCTTTTTCTTCAGATCCAGTCGAATTGAAAGAGTTTGGGGAGCAACTAAACACAGTAGGTTATGAATTAATGAGCATTGAATTTGCAGATCAAAATGGTTTAAACCAACTGGCATATATAACCGATTTGAATCTTGTTCGCCTTCATAGTCTTGGCGTTGCAGATAGCAATATTACAGAAAGCGCGGAGAAAATTGTTCGTGCTGCAAAAGAACGGAATTTACGTGCATTTTACTTGAATTTACCTTCTGAGAAATATGAAGAAGCGTTGCCGGTATTGCAAACCTTACAAGCCGAAGTAGATTCTACCTTGCCAACAAGTTTTGCTCGCGGTGACTCGCGCACTTTTGAAGCGTATAGCGTTCCGTTATGGCAAACCGCAATGGCGTTGCTTGGTGTAATAGCGTTTTTAACATTAGCAACTCAATCAGTATTTCAAAATAAAAAACTAACGCTCTTTGCATTAAGTGGATCTGCTTTGTTTGTTCTTTTATATTTAGTTCTTCAACAAAGCATCATTTTAAAAGCATTGGCTTTGGCTGTTGCTATTACCGCACCTATTTGGGCGGTTTTATTGAACAAAGAGCCACAGAAAAAAGGGTATATCGTGAAATCTTATGCACAAGCAATCGGTATTGCAGCAATTGGTATTTGGCTGATTGTAGTATTGTTGAGCGGCAATCAATATATACTCGGAATTGATTTGTTTAGAGGAGTATCATTAATTTATATTGTACCGATTGCTTTTATAGCAGTTTATGCAATTTGGGGAAATATTAAATTTCTCTTAAAAGCTCCTGTGATTTACTGGCATATTGTAGTTATTGCGGTTGTTAGTGGTATCGCTTTATACTATTATAGCCGAACAGGCAATGCTGGAGAGGCCTCTAATATTGAACTACAATTACGTTCATTACTGGAACAAATCTTATACGTAAGACCAAGAACAAAAGAGTTTCTTATTGGATTCCCGTTCTTTGTTTTGGCGCTTCACGTGGCTAAATCGTATCCAAAAGGCTATTACTTCTTGCTTATTCCAGGAGTCATTGGCTTCTTATCCTTAGTGAATACATTTACTCATCTTCATATACCGCTCTTGATTTCATTACTGAGAAGTGGTTATAGTATACTATTCGGATTTATAATAGGACTTGTGTTAATTTGGCTGTATGAAAAAGTGTGGAAAAAAATAGTGACCAATATAAGAGTGAGGTGGCAGGCGTGAGAGTTGTTTTATCTGGATATTATGGTTTCGACAACGTTGGAGACGAAGCAATTCTCTACGCCATTATCCATTCGTTAAAAGAGTACAATCCTAATATCGAAATTATGGTGTTATCCAATAAACCAGAAAAAACAGCCCAAACGTATCGCGTTCAAGCGGTAAATCGGTGGAGCTTGAAAGAAGTACGCGCTGCGATCAAGTCTTCTGATGGACTCATTAGTGGAGGCGGCAGTCTTCTTCAAGATAAAACCGGGCGCAAAAGCATTCCTTACTATGCCGGTGTGATGAAAATGGCTCAGCAATTGAAAAAGCCTGTATTCGTGTATGCACAAGGAATGGGTCCAATCGATAGCAAAATCAACCAAATGATCGTTAAACATGTTCTAAACTCAGTAGAATTATTGACGGTACGGGACCAACAATCTAAACAATTGTTAGAAAAAATAGGGGTTGCTGCTCCGATTCAATTAGTACCTGATCCAGTTATGGGAATCGATGCGGAAAGTTTCCAAAGCAGCTGGCTTTCTCAGCAAGATTTTCAAGGGAGAGTCATTACGGTCTCAGTTCGTGACTGGGAAAATGACGACTTTGCTTTTCAAGAAATTGCTCGTGGGCTCGATCAATTAGCTGCTAAAGGAAGAGAAATCGTTTTTGTGCCTATGCATGGGAAACACGATTTCAAAACTTCTCAAAAAGTAGTTGAGTTGATGGAAACGAACGCTTATGTTGCGCCACACGACAGCACGATTCAAGAAAAAATGGCCATCATCAAAGAGTCGGATGTGTTGTTCGGTATGCGATTGCACGCGTTAATTTTTGCGGCTGTTGGATATACGCCTTTTGTTGCGTTGTCTTATGACCCGAAAATCGATTCGTTTGCAGGTATTGTCAATCAGCCGGTTCTTGGTCATGTTGAGTCGAAAGATTGGAACGCGACTGGCTTGGTGCATGCCATAGAAAAGATTCTTTCAAATTATCCGGATGAGCTTGAAAAAGTAAGAAAAGAAGTCAAGCCTCTTCAAGTAAGCGCAAACGATACAGCACGTGCCGTCATTGATTCAGTTAAACTATCGGCTGGAGTAAGGTTATCACAAAGTTAATCGAGTATTGAAAAACAGGCTGTCCAAAAGGGTTTTCTCTTTTGGACAGCCTGTTTTATTTGGTCTTTATGTTCTTTTTAATATTCCACACTCGATTGCCTTGTCCAAAAAATACCCAGCTGTAGGGAACAAAATCATACACTAACCGGACTAGGAACCAACTGCTGAAAAACGTGATAAAAAGAGTCAGCAGCTGCCACGAATGGAAAACAATCGGGGAACCTCCTGTTATAACTCTTTCTAAAATCATGAGAAAAAATGGGTGTATCAAGTACATACCAAAAGAAACCGCGCCGATTTCTGTAATAACTTTTTGCATACGAGCTAATTTCCAAGATGCCATGAAATGAGCCACGATGAAAATTAACGCAGCTGCAAAAAAGGCGTGTGTGCTCCATGCAAACTCAGCAGTACGAGTGCTCCCCGTCCATTGATTTGTTCGGATTTCATAATAAATCGTAACGTAGAAATACAGCATGTATACATAACTCACTACAATTAACGCGATAAAAGGCCATACTTTTCGCCAATTGCCAATCCAAGCTGCCACTTTTTCATAATAGACTCCAAGAAAAGCCCCGAAAAAATAAAACAGAAAATACGATAAGGCAACCGAACCTTTCGCGGGCACTTGAAGATAAAATGAATTGATCAAAACCCATGTCCACTGAATGAGAAAACCGATCAAAATCGCATAGTTTCGAATAACAGCAAATCGTTGAAACAAGTAAAGAATGATCGGAAACATTAAGTAAAACTGAACACTGACAAATACAAAATACAGATGACTATGTGCTTTACCGGTTACTAAATCAATTAAAAACTCCTTACCCATTTGAGAGGGGTCTGTATAAATTTGATAAAAATAAGCTTTAAAGAGAAAATAAAATACGGAAAAAACCACATACGGAACCAAAATATACAATAATCGCTTTTTATAAAATTTACCGAATAAGCCAATCGATAATTTTCTTGGGTAATACGTATAAAACAAGACAAAACTGCTCAAAAAGAAAAATACAGGTGTTCCAAACTTCCCTGCAATATTAAAAAAATTATAAATGATAAAAGGGAGAGACTCTGGGGGACTGCTGACCAAACCAGTGGAAGATGAATGGACTGCAAACACTCCCAAGAGTGCAATGACCCGCGCATATTGAACTTCATCCAAATGCTTTCTTTCGAGTGATTTCATATCGTTACCGCACTTTCTTTACAATGAATTATTTTTAAAATATCAGTTTTATATTACCACGTTTTAACGCAGTAATTGGCGTAATGGCAGATTACATTTCTGTAAAGAATGTAAAGAGAATGTGTTGTAATTAGATAAGTTTGAATAATGCTATTGTTGAATAAAATTTGTCGTGCTACACTAAAAATGAATGATTTCGCTCGGTAATTGGATGTTTTTCCTATTTTTGTAATGTAGATGTACCTAGGACACAATATCCACATAAGGTTTGAGCGGATAGTTCAAAAAAATCAGAGGATGGTGTCGAATGAAGGGGAAAATGTTTAAATCAGCAGTTGCAATTGCACTGACGGCGAGTGTAGTAGGGGTTCAATCACCTGAAACAGCACAAGCAGCAGCAGGGGATTTTGAACTGACGATTATGCACACAAATGATACCCACGGAAATTTAGACAAAGTAGCAAATCGTGTATCACTAGTAAAGAAAATTCGTTCAGAACAGCCCAATAATTTATTGCTTGATGCAGGTGATGTATTTTCTGGAACGCTTTACTTTAATACATTTGAAGGCCAGGCAGATTTAACGTTCATGAATTTGATGAAATACGATGCCATGACATTCGGCAACCATGAATTTGATTTAGGAGCTAGCGAGCGTGGACATAAATCTCTTGCTGAATTTGTTGAGGGTGCTGAGTTTCCGCTTGTAGCAGCAAACGTAGATTTTTCAGGAGACACGGACATGTCTCCGCTTCAAAACAATACGTATTCAAGTGAATACAATGACGGGGAAATCTACAACGGCATCGTCAAAGAAGTTGATGGGGAGAAAATTGGGATTTTCGGTTTGACAACAGAAGAAACCGCTTCAATTTCAAGTCCTGGAAACATTACATTCTCTAATTACGTAGAAGCTGCAAAAGAAGCTGTAGCAGAATTTGAAAGCCAAGGCATTAACAAAATTGTTGCTGTAACACATATTGGTTTTGATGATTCATCAGAATTCGATAACGATCAATTACTTGCTGAAGAAGTAGAAGGAATTGACGTCATTGTGGGCGGCCATACACATAAAAAAATCGAAGAACCATTTGTTTATACAGGAAATACAGATCCAACAGTAATCGTTCAAGCTAACGAATACAATAAATTCCTCGGACAATTAGATTTAACATTTGATGAAGATGGGGTTATTACTTCACAACTTGGAAAATTACACGAAGTAGGAGCAAAAGACGTGGTTGCAGATGAAGAGGCTGCTGAACTTTTAGCACCTTACGCGGCAGAGATCGAAGAGTTAAAAAATCAATCTACGGGGGCAACAGCAGAAGTTTTCCTTAACGGTGGGCGTAACGAAGGTGGAGTACGTGCTTCTGAGACAAACCTTGGAAACTTGATTGCAGATGGTATGTTAGCAGCAGCGAAGAAAATTGATTCGGATACAGTGATGGCCGTTCAAAACGGTGGCGGTATCCGTGCATCGATTAACGTTGGTGACATCACAGTAGGCGAAGTATTAACAACAATGCCATTTGGTAACTCATTGGCGATTATGAACCTAACAGGGGCAGAATTGAAAACGGCTCTTGAACATAGTGTTCGTCAATTCCCAGCTGAAAATGGTGGATTCTTGCACGTAGCAGGAATGCAATTCTCGTTTGATGCGACAAAACCAGCTGGCTCACGTGTGACTGAAGTCAAAGTTAAAAATGGCGACACATACACAGCCTTAAACGTGAACAAATCATATAAAGTGGCAACAAACACATTTACTGCTAAAGGCGGCGACGGCTTTGCATCATTCGAAGCAGCTTACAAAGCGGGTCGTGTAAGTGAGCCAGGAAACATCGATTATGAAATGTTTATCGATCACGTAAACTCGTTAGACCAAGTAAAACCGATGATTGAAAACCGCATTAACGCAGTTACGCCAATCACGGATGTAGCGACTGATCGTTGGTCATACCCGTACATTAACGATGTATACCACAGAAACATTTTCAAAGGAACAAGCGAAACAACATTCTCACCTAAGCGTGAATTGACGCGTTGGGAAGCAGCAACGATTATCTCGCGTTTGATGAAACTGGATCCAGAAAAAGCTTCAGCATCACCATTTACGGATATTTCAGACTTACCACTTGAGCGTCAAAAAGAAATCAATGCCGTATTTGCTGAAGGCTATGTAACAGGCAAAACAGCAACAACGTTTAACCCGCGTGAAAAAATCTCGCGTGCTCATTTCGCATTGATGGTAAGCCGTGTATATGAAAAAGTTAACGGCGATTACAAAGTAGACAAATACGCTCCGTATTCAGATTACGGCCAGCACAATGCTGAAACAAAAGAAGCGATTACATTACTACATGAACTTGGAATCGTACAAGGCTATAACGGCAAATTCATGCCATCTAAGTTCACGACAAGAGAAGAAACAGCTAAAATGGTTTCATTATTCGCACCACACACAACAAAATAAGCACTAAACAAAGCAACCCCCATACTCGGCAGCAATTAGCCGAGTATGGGGGTTTTTGATTGTGTTCTTTAAAACAGTAAAGAATGAGGCTTTATAAAGGTATGTAGCAAACCGGCGGAGACTCCAGCGGGATTTCGGCGCAAGCCCGCCGGAAAGCAGAGCTGTTTTGCGGAATAGCAACCTTTAGTTTATTCAACAAAAATTGCGTTTCGCCACCTTGTGATTCGGATACTGGATCAACCAGAGTGATTCGTTGCTATCCTCACATAATTTCTTATATTAATAGGTAAGAGGATAATCATAACCAAAAGAGGTTATTGGTGAATCTTTCAAAAGAGAACCAAACACTAGCGAAGGCGCGTCCACGGGGTAGGCGAAGCGAGAAGACAGGTGGTCTTCCTGGCTTCTCGCGAGAGCCATCCCCAAAGCGACCGGAGCGATGGATTCCCACAAAAAAACTGTAGACCACTCGAATAAATCGAGTTTGTCTACAGTCTGAGCGGAGCACATAGGCTCCGCTTTCTTACTGCTCAGGCAAGCTTTCCATATACTCATCTGACAGCTTTTCAAGCTGCAAAATGCGATCGTAATCGTCACGGTATTGCTCATAATCCTCAACCGCTTTATCCGTTTCTAAATCATACGCGTTGCCATCATCAAAGTCTTTTTCAGGAATAAACAAGACCTCATCATTCCAAAACGACCCGATAGGCAAATAATAACGCGCTCCAAGCAAGTTGCTGTCGTGATTCAACAAATCTTGTCCGAATACAATTTGTTCATTCAAGGAAATCCCTAGCAAATTCGCAAGCGTCGGCATCATATCAAGCTGCCCACTCGTTTTTTCGAAAGTCTGTCCTTCATCCGTAATTCCTGGTGCATGAATGATAAACGGTACATTTAACCGATCCATCGTCCGGTATTCACGACCAAGCAATTCGCTTACTAAATCAACATCGTTTTCACTAATAGCACTTTGTTGAAGACCAAAATGATCCCCGTATATTGCAATAACGGAATTTTCATAAATGCCTTCCTGTTTTAATTCTTCGATAAAGTCATTAATGACCGTATCCATATAATTGATCGACACTAAATAATCGCCCGTTAACGAGTTGTTAAAACGCTCAGGAAGCTCTAATTGCCGATCAGCTTCAGGTAATGTAAATGGGTGGTGACTGGTTAAGCCGATCAGCTGTGCATAAAATGGTTGATCGTTGACATGATGACCACGTAAAATCGGTAACGCTTTTTCAAACATCACGCGGTCAGAAGGCCCAATGCCAATGACGTCGTCTTTTCCGAAAAATTCCCCGTAGTAATAATTGCCGATTCCAAGAGCCGGGTACAATTCATCACGGTTCCAAAAGCTAATATCGTCTGCGTGGAACGTCAAAGTTTTATAATTTTCAGCAGTCAACAAACGTGGCAAACTCGGAAATTTTTTATTGCCAAAGGTTTGAGACGTTGGATTGAACGCAACTGGGTAAAGCGATGTGTTCAATATAAATTCAGCATCTGACGTGTTTCCAGGCCCTGTTTGTTGGGCCGTATTAGGAAAATAAAAACTTTCATCAAGCAGTTTGTTCAAATGCGGCGTAACTTCGGTGCCATCAACATCTAAACCGACTGGGAAGTTTTGCATAGACTCTACTTGAATGACGATTAAATTCCGCCCTTCTGCGGCGTTAAAATAATTGCGCTCTTCTTCTGGGACAATTTCCAACTCTTTAATGCGGTTAATCTCTTCTTTTAACTCGGCTAAATTGTCTACAGAAACATTGGTTTCAATGGCGGTTAAGTTTTCAGGCCCATAATAAATCTCCAAAGCAGAGTAGTTTAAAATGCCTTTTTCTTGTGCCGCAATGACATTGTTCGAAATTGCTTCATCTTTATGAAGGTTAAAGTTGACTGCCGATACACCGACGCCTAAAACCAACAAAACCGCTAAAATGATTTTTCGGTTGAGTTGTAAAGCCGGCAAAGGGTATTTTTTGAAAACTAGTAACACAAGTAAGAACACCAAGTCTAAGAAAAATAACAAGTAAATGGGTTCTAATAATGCCGATACACTTTCATTGATCGTGCCCACTTGACCTAGCTGGAAAAGAGCAAAATACGTAACGATTCTCCCGAAAAATGAATAATAAAGAATGACGGCTAAAAACAAAATAGAAAAGAGGGTGTTGAGTATCAAGTAAAGCACCGGTTTCCAACTTGGTTTTGCCAACTCAAACAAGGAAGTGAAGATCAAAATATAGCTCAATTCCAAAACGATTGTTTGAGTCAATTCTATTTCTTGGAACAGTAAATAACGCAAAAATAAAGCTTTTAAAAAAATAATACCGGTAAAAATAAAAAAATGACTTTTGGATAAATTTAATAAAAATGAATTTTTCATAAAGAACCACCTAATGACTTGGATTTGCTGTGATTTCCTTAGGCATAACAAGGAAATTATAAAGTACAAAGCTATTGTATATTCTAGGGAAAATTTACAAGAAGTCAACAATTCCAAAGAAATACATTGAAACAAAGGAAGATATTTGGTAACGTTATGGGAATCTATGTAAAAAAAGAATGTGAGTGTGAAAAAGATGAAAAAAGCGATAATGTTAATTGCTATGTTGGCAGTTATCAGTATAGGAGCGGTTCTTGTAGTAAACGCTTTTACAGGGGAAGAAGCGGAATCACCAAACTCTTATGATGTTGTGGTGTTGAGCGGGGAACCAGAAGGTATTGTTGCAGCCATTTCTTCTGCACGCAACGGCATGCGAACGGTGTTGATCGTTGGCGAAGAAGATATTGGCGGATTGATGACTTCGGGCATGTTGAACTTTTTAGATGTTAGCTCGGATCAAAACGGTAACCCCGCGAATACAGGAATTTTCCAAGAATGGCATAAAAAAGTAGGCGGGAAAATTGGCTTTGATATTGGTGAAGCTCGAGCTGCTTTTTTAGAAATGATGGAAAAAGAAAAGAATTTAACTTTACTTGAAGGGGTCGAATTATCAGACGTCATTAAAGATGGAAAAGCATTAACGGCACTAGAAATTACGAATCGTTCAGGTGAAAAACAAACCATTCAAGCCAAACGATTTATCGATAGCTCAAAAGATGCCGATTTGGCCGTTGCAGCTGGAGCTCCATATTTTATCGGTGGACGTGATATCGGCATGGAAGATAAAAAGATGGCCGTTACGTTAATGTTCCATTTTAGCAATATCGATTGGGATCAAGTAATCCAAGCTGCAGACGAAGGTGTTTTCGGAGGTGGCGGGATTAATGGCAACGTGGCATGGGGCTTTAGTGAACTACACGATGCTTATACACCTCATTTTCCAGAACTAACGCGTTTGCGGGGCTTAAATATTGTGCGAGAAAACGATGGCAGTGTCATCATTAACGCACTCCAAATTTTCGGTATTGATGGTCTAGATGAAAACGAAAAACAAAAAGCCATTGAAATCGGGAAAACAGAAACCCAATACATACTTGCATACTTAAAAGAAAACTTCCCAGGATTTGAAAACGCTGAAATAGCCAGTTACCCGGATCAACTGTATATTCGAGAAACAGTTCACGTTCAATCTGAGTACCAATTGCCACTAAGCGATGTGTGGGAAAACAAAGACCATTGGGACAGAATCGGTTTTGGCGCATATCCAGTAGACGTTCAAGCCACTTCAACGAACGACTATGGTTATGTGTACGGCAAACCCGTTCAATACGCAATTCCATTTCGTTCACTCGTACCATTAGAAGTTGAAAACTTACTCGTGGCCAGCAAAGCTTCAGGTTATAGTTCGTTAGCTGCTGCAAGTGCGCGCGTTTTACCAGCCGGCATGACAGCTGGCCAAGCAGCAGGAGCTGCCGCTGCCATTTCGATCAATGAAGAAAAGAGCTACCGCGACATGGCAGCTGACCAACAATTGATCGAACAATTGCAAGCCAAGCTGAAAGTTCAAGGAGCAAACCTGTACGCCTTTGAAGAGTCGTTTCCTTATGAAGGCGAGTGGTTTTACCCAGGCATTCGTACGTTACTAAATTACGGTTTAGTTGTTGGAGGCTACGAAAACCAGTTGCCTGTTGAAAAAACGATGAAAGAAATTTCGTTTGCCAATATTTTGAGCAACGGTGTTCAGCGCATCACCAATGCAGAGGCAGAAGCGTTACAAGAAAATCTTGATGTGTTCCGCTCAACGATTACAGAAGAACAAGAATTGACAAGAAACAAAGCGGCACAAATGGTTCTTGCCCTGCACGGCGTAGAAGTAGAAGAGCAAGCTGCGTGGGAAGCTTTAGCAGAACGCAATTTAACAGATGATGTAATCTCTGAAAAATTGGATGAAAACAAAAGCTTAACCGGTGCAGAAGCGTATTATTTAGCAGGTATTGTGTTAGAAGATATTCAATAATCAAAAACCCAGTTCTTGAGAACTGGGTTTTAGACTGGAGACAAAGCCTTATTAAACTGAATAGTGATGGCTAGTCTTCAATTGAGCTGGCCACTTCGCTTTCCGTGGGCTCAGCTTCAGTCTCCTCGTCACTGAAAACCCATGCTCCTGCATCGCTGCGCTAGCTTCGTCGCAAAAGCTTGTCCTCGCAGGCTTCGGCCAATGCTATTCCTGCGGGGTCTTCAGCTTTCGCTCTCCCACAGGAGTCTTCGTGGCCAACCCAATTGAAGGCTTCTTGCTACGAATAAAGTGAGGTTCTTTAGTACGCTTCATATTAAAAGTAACTTATGAAAAGGTTTTTCTCTACTCACTCCAGGATTCGGAGCACCAAGTGGCGAAGGGCAAAGATATGCTCCTGCATCGCTGCGCTAGCTTCGTCGCAAAGCCACTGCCCGAAGTCCCTTCGGTCACTGACTTTCCAGCGGAAAAACGAAGTGATGAGACCCCGCAGGAGCTTGCGACGAGGAGGCTCAGCGCTGAGTCCGCGGAAAGCGTCCACTTGGTGTGGAGAATCCTATATGCAAAAAATGAGTAAGTATTCTTTCCTTTCCCTAGAAATGTGAATTTACACAGAAATATAGCGAATTAACAAGAAAATTACAAAAACTATATAAAGCGCTTACACAAGTCGGTTATAATAGATAGGCACCAAAAAAAATTAGTCAGGAGTGAAGAACTTGTCTAAACATGCATTCGGTAAGATTTTGTTAAGCTTAGTGTTAGTTTTATCGGCGGCACTGCCTTATTTGGCAACGTCGGCAACTGCAGCAGAACCGATTACGGTAGCAGAAGCCATTGCCAATAACTCAGGAACCGCCACGGTGAAAGGCTATATAGTTGGTACTGCAAGTAGCAAAACCAATTACGATCAAGAAGCACCTTTTACATCTGCTTCAAATGTAGGGCTTGCTGATTCGGCGGATGAAACCGATCCAACGAAAATATTGCCGGTTCAATTGCCTTCTGGTTCGATCCGTGCAGGTTTGAATTTAGTGGATAACCCTACTAACTTCAAAGCACAAGTCACCATTACAGGATCACTAGAAACTTATTTCCAAACAGCAGGTCTAAAATCTCCAACAGCTTTCACCATCCTTGCGCCTGGTGAAACACCACCAAAAGCGACTGTTGTCGATTCACTTGCACAAGCACGCACGATGAATGGGGAACTGATTCAAGTTGATGCGACCGTTACCACTGGAACTGGATTCTGGGGCGGCAAAGCATTTTACATCCAAGACGACACAGCCGGAATGTATGTTTACACTTCAAGTGCAACCGTTGCACCAGGAGACACTGTTCGTTTAGTAGGTGTTGTTTCTGAATATAGCGGTGAGTTGCAACTTCAACCGAATACAATAGAAGTTCTTTCTTCAGGAAATCCATTACCAGCATTACAAACTGTAGCGCCAACAGGTGTCAATGAAGACACACAAGGCGAACGCATTGAATTGCAAAAAGTGACAATCACTGGGTTACAAGCTACAAACTCTTACGGCACGTTCGAGTTTTCGGCAGTAGCGGAAAACGGCGAAGCGGTAACAATTCGTAACGATAACCGGAACGGCTTGAGCTTTGAGCAGTTTACAAAGCAGTATAAAGAAGGCGACCTAATTCATGTAACAGGAATCGCTTCAAAATTTTATGATTCGTACCAAGTGAAAACACTTGGCTTAGAGAGCTTTGACCTTGTTAACAAACCAGCTGTTTATGTAAATGTCTTTCCAGGTGTCGTTTCTGAAGGCACTGAAATCACATTAGCTTCTGGTTGGGAAAACGCCGATGTGTATTACACACTTGATGGATCAACACCAACAGCGGCAAGCACAAAATACACAGCACCAATTGTTTTGCAAAAAGACGTAACGATTAAAGCAATTGCAATTGCTGACGAAACGTCTGAAATCTTCACATTCAAATACACGGTGTTGAAAACAGGAGACTTAAAAATCCGTGACATTCAAGGCACGGATCATTACTCAAATTATCAAGGCGTAATCGTCAATGAAATTGTTGGTGTCGTCACACATATTTATAATGGATCAAACTTCGTTATTCAAGACACGAATCCTGATGACGACATCACAACGTCAGAAGCATTAATGGTCAATAAAGGATCCCATGGTCTCGAAGTTGGAGATTTAGTTACAGTTAACGGAACAGTAGAAGAACATTTCCAAGAAGGCTATCGAGAAATGAAAGACACTGATTTACCAATTACGCGCATTCGCGCAACAAACGTAACTAAAACAGGAACAGCTTCTCTACCAGCACCAATTGTTATTGGAGAAGATGTTCAACCACCATCTGAACTGATCGACAACGATGGCTTAACGTCATTTGATCCAAACGAAGACGGCATTGATTTTTGGGAATCCCTAGAATTGATGCGTTTAGCTGTACCAAACGCACAAGTGGTTGGGCCGCAAAAATACGGAGAAGTCATCGTAATTGCCGAAAACTCACCGAACACAGAATTCCATAAACAAGGCGGGATTTTGCTGTCTGAAAATGATTACAACCCAGAACGCGTAATTGTCGATTTTGACAATGAAAGCTTTGTAGCTAAAGCTGGCGACTCGTTCGACGGCACGATTACCGGAGTACTAGGCTTTGGGTTCGGGAATTACAAACTATGGTCTAGAGAAAGTGACCTTCCACAATTAGTAGACGGCGGTACAAAGCCAGAACAAACGTGGATTTCAAAAGATGAAGAAAAGCTTACAGTAGCCGCATATAATGTAGAAAACTTTTCAGCAGACCCAAATCATACGTCTGATGCAAAAGCTCAACGCATTGCAGAATCATTTGTAAACGACTTAAATTCACCAGATATTATCGTTATGGTAGAAGTACAAGATAATGACGGTCCAATTACGTCAGGAAATAGTGATGCGACTGCAAGTTATGAACGTTTAATTGCAGGCATTCAAGCGGCGGGCGGTCCAACATACGAATGGACTGACATCGCACCTGAATACAATCAGGACGGCGGACAACCAGGCGGGAATATTCGCGTAGGTTACTTATACAACCCAGAACGCGTAATCCTTTCTGAAGGAACAAAAGGCACAGCAACTGAAACAAACTCGTGGGTAGACGGCGAACTTGCATTAAACCCAGGACGCGTTCAACCAATCGCAATGCCAAACACACGTAAACCAATCGCGGCACAATTTGATTTCCAAGGCGAGCAAGTGGTAGTGATTGGTGCACACTTAAACTCTAAAGGTGGAGATCAGCCATTATTCGGCAAGAACCAGCCTCCATTCTTTGGCTCTGTTGAAGAACGCATCGAACTTGCAACAGCGATTAATGGCTTTATCGCAGAAGGACTTGAACAAAACCCGGACCTTAATGTAATTGTTGCAGGTGACATGAACGATTTCGAATTCACACCAGCATTACAAGCATTAAAAGGCGATATTTTAACAAACAAAGTCGAAGACGTACCATTAGAAGATCGCTATTCGTATTATTACCAAGGAAATTCACAAGTACTCGATCACTTACTTGTAACGAACAACTTGGCACAACGCACGGAACTAGATATGGTGCACATTAACGCAATGTTCATGGAAGAACATGGTCGCGCATCCGATCACGATCCATTACTGGCACAAATTTCATTTGAAAAACCAGCAGTTCCAGGCGAACAAACAGCAAAACCGGATCTTTCAGGAGACCAAGCAGTAGTCACTGCTGGCGAACCAGATGAAAACGGTGAACTTGCAATTACGTTCACAGAAGGAACCGTTGCGAAATTGCTTGAAAGCGGAAAAGACTTGCTGATCGATATGCCAACAGCTGATTTAACCTTATCAGTGAGCAATCTACAGCAAATCGCAAACGCCGCTGGAGAAGGGTTTGTCTTAAACCTAGCCTTGGACGACGCAACCGAAGTCGACAAACGCCCTACTTTAACAAATCAAATCAACATGGTCTTAACAGATGCTGCAGGAAACGAGCTTCCATTGAAATTCACTTCACCGGTTACACTGGTATTTGACACAACAAGTGACATCAAAATCCAGTTTGGTGCCCGTGAAGATGACAAAGGCAAATGGAAAATCATCCAAGGCGAATTGGCCGGCAATGTATTCACACTTAGCATCAACGAGCTAGGCAACTACACAGTCGTTACCAATAAAGGCCAGATGAAGAAGAAATAATAATGAAGCAACAAGCCCCACTCGAAAAATCGAGTGGGGCTTGTTTTTTGTTTCATCCGGGTGTTTGACATCTATACCTTAACCTTTCTCATCTTTACTAAAGTGTGTCACTTTTACACACGAATTTCTCGAAATCTTACTCGCTGGCTGTGAGGGAGACCAGTATAGAAAGTGACTCTTTCTATCTGAAGCTGTTCGCCACGCGAACAGTTTCCAACCATTTTTTGAACTTGTGATAAATCAAATTTAGATGTAGAAAAGTGGTGTGCAGGTTGAGAATTTTGAAATTCAGATAAAGAGCTGAAAAAGTCATATAAAGACGTCAAAAGTTCAGGTAAGGAGAGAAAAAGTTCATGTAAGAGAATCGCATTCATGTAAAGAGTCAAAAAAGTCATGTAAAGGCGTCAAAAGTTCAGGTAACAGGTGAAAAAGTT
>NZ_AEPB01000063.1 GCF_000189395.1 Planococcus donghaensis MPA1U2
ATTCGACAGGCATAAGCCAGGCCAACAGAGTGGCGTTTTTGGCCACGTAGTTGGAATGGCTTATGTCCCGAGAATCTGGCTGTTGGAGTCTAGACAAAAAAGCGGAAAAGCCTCGGCGCGAAATTGCGTGCCGGGGCTTTTCGGTACCTTATTCGTTTCCACTATCCTTTTTTTAATAGTAGATTTTCGGTTTTGTGTGCATCTTCTAACTTCATGTGTTCAAGCTCTAAGCGCATTTTTTGTGTTTCCAAAACAAAATTCTCATGCTTTAATTTTTCTAACTCCAACTCATCACTTATCATTTGACCTTTAAGTTTTGTTTGTTTTTGGAGATGGTTAGTAATGATGGCAGCTAGTGGAATTGAAAAGACCATAATGATGGCGACCATACCAGTCATATGTCTCACTCCATTCTGATTTTTCTGTCTATTTTCATTATACACTTATCGCTTGTAATTTTAAAGAAGTAGATTTTTAGAAATACATGACAACTGTCATATAGAAATATAGACGTTTGTGTCTTATACGCCTACGAGTTTCCCGTTAAGATAAGGTTAATAAGTTATTCGGACCAAAAAAGTCCGTCTAAGGAGGAAGACAAGACATGAGCAGAGAAAAAACAGCACAATTACGTAAGTTTGTCGCCCCATTTGAAAAAGCAGATGTAAAAGCAAGTGTCAGACAATTAGTAAATACAATACCACCTTTTATCTTAGCTTGGTTTTTAGCTTATCAAGCACTCGATGTTTCGATTTGGCTGACAATCGCGTTATCTGTTGTTGCAGCAGGATTCGTTATTCGTACATTTATTATTTTCCACGATTGTACACATGGTTCGTTTTTCAAAAACAAAAAAGCGAACGCGATTGTTGGGACAATTACAGGTATTATGACACTTTTTGCATATGAAAAGTGGAAACGTGAGCACTCAATTCACCATGCATCAAGTGGAAACTTAGATAAGCGCGGAGTTGGCGATATTTGGGTTATGACAATTGATGAATATATCGAAGCATCGAAATGGGAACGTTTTAAATACCGTATGTACCGAAATCCACTCGTAATGTTTGGATTTGGTCCATTATTTCTTGTTTTGATTTCAAGCCGCTTTAACCGTAAAGATGCACGCAAAAAAGAACGCAACAACACGTATTTGATCAATATTTCTTTAGTGGTTATCTATACGCTATTAATTTTGGCGATTGGTTGGCAGGCATTCTTAATCGTACAAGGTACGACGATGTTTGTAGCTGGGGCACTTGGTATTTGGTTGTTCTACGTACAGCATACATTTGAGGATTCGTATTTTGAAGATGAAAATGAGTGGGATTATGTAAAAGCAGCAGTAGATGGGAGTTCGTATTATCAACTTCCAAAAGTATTGCAATGGGTAACTGGAAACATTGGCTTCCACCATGTACATCACTTGAGCCCCCGTGTGCCAAACTACAATTTGGAAAAAGCGCATGAATCAACACCACCGCTTCAACAAGCAACTACTATCAATATTAAATCGAGTCTTAAATCGTTACGCTATAAATTGTATGATGCACCAAATAAAACATTCGTTACATTTGGCGATATCAAACATTTACTAGGTGAGTCAAAAACGGTTGAACAATAAAGAAGTGAAAAACCATTCTTAGCTGAATGGTTTTTTCTTTTGTGTTTTATTTGCTATGATTGAATAATTAAGAAAGAGGAGGACCTTATGCAAAGTTGGTATCAAATATTCCCTAAAAATCCGTGGTTGAGTGTATACGCCTGGGTTATCTTTTGTATTTTGCCTTTTTTCTTCATCTTTCGTTCTTCTTCGATGACGGATTTTATTTTTGGTATTTTGCTCTTATTGATGTTCTTTATTGCGTATAGATTGTCTTTCAATTCCAAGACGGGTTTTGTATACGTATGGGTTAGTTTTGAGATGGCTATAAACATCGGAATGATCTTCCTATTTGGCTATGTGTACCTTTCTATTTTTGTGGCATTTTTTATTGGGAATTTGCGCAATAAAGTAGGGTTTTTTATTATTTATGGCCTCCATATTGGATTAACAATTACGGCTGTCGTATTTGGCTTTTTTGATCATAGTGAATTGTACATTTCCCAATTACCATTTATTGTACTGAGTGTATTGGGTGTTATTCTTTTGCCGTTCAATACATATAATCGCAATAAGCGAGAAAAGCTCGAAGGCCAGCTTGAAGATGCCAATAAACGAATTTCCCAACTAGTAATCATTGAAGAGCGTGAGCGAATTGCTCGTGATTTACACGATACACTAGGGCAAAAATTATCATTGATTGGTTTGAAAAGTGATTTAGCCGGAAAACTAATAAACCGCAACCCAGAATCTGCTTTAAGCGAAATAAATGATGTGAGACAAACAGCTCGTACAGCCTTAAAAGAAGTGCGTGAGCTCGTTTCAAATATGCGGGGGACTAAACTTGATGAAGAGCTTTTGCGGGTGCAACAAATTTTAAAAGCTGCTGAAATTGATTTTGTCTTTTATGGGTCTACACAGCTAACAAATACGCCACTGTTAGTTGAAAATGTTGTGAGTATGTGTTTAAAAGAAGCTGTGACAAATGTGGTGAAGCACAGTGGGGCATCGCGCTGTAGCATCTTGATCAAGCAAAACCCCGAAGAGCTTCTGGTTCAAGTTCAAGATAATGGCGATGGCTTTCCAGAAGGAAATACCTCCTTAAAAGGCAATGGCTTAGTAGGAATGCGTGAACGGTTGGAATTTGTTAATGGATCAGTAGATATTAAAGTAATGGATGGTACTACTTTAAATATTAGAGTACCAAATGTCATTCTCTATAGTTCAAAGGAGGATATGAAATGATTCGAATTGTATTGGCAGAAGATCAGCGGATGATGTTAGGAGCTTTGGGCTCATTGCTCGATTTAGAGGAAGACATGGAAGTGGTAGGCAAAGCAGCTAATGGAGAAGAAGTAATTGAACTTGTTGAAAATCTACAGCCAGATATTTGCATCATGGATATTGAAATGCCGTTGAAAAGTGGATTGGACGCTGCAGAAATTTTAAAAGATCAGCCATGCAAAATTATTATATTGACGACATTTGCCCGCTCGGGTTACTTTGAGCGAGCAAGAAAAGCAGGCGTCAGCGGATATTTGTTGAAAGATAGTCCAAGTGAAGATTTGGCTACTTCGATTCGCACAATTATGTCGGGGCGTCGGATTTATGCACCGGAATTAGTGGATTTGGCTTATGCTGACGAAAATCCATTAACCGATCGGGAAAAGCAGGTAATGGAACTGATTGCCGAAGGGCGCAGCACGAAAGAAATTGCGAAGGAATTATTTATTACAACAGGTACAGTAAGAAACTACATTTCAACCATTTTGGATAAACTTGAAGTGAGCAATCGAATTGAAGCCATTTCTCGTTTTAAAGAAAAAGGCTGGTTTTAAATAAAGTGCCGCTGTCTGTAGACAGCGGCACTTTATACTTTTAATCATTCATAAAGCGTATCTGATAAGGAACCGTCTTCCGTATAAATATGAAGTTCACCGTGATTTTTGTTAACGTAGCGCTTAGCTTCTCCCATCAAGCTTTCTTTTGTTTCTTCGATTAAAATCGCTTTTTTACTATCTTTTTTCTTTAACTGCCATCCTTCATCATGTTTTTTAATTTCGTAGACTGGTCGGTCCTCATCACTGTTTTCAGTTTTTTTTGCTTGTTCTAAAGCAATCGGTATGGCACGACCCTCTTCATAGCCATCGCGAATCAACGCATTAGCAATCTCGATTGCTTTGTCACGGACGTCATCAGTAAGGTTTTTAAACGAATCTGGGTAGTCTTTTTTGTTCCATGGCATCAAAAATCGCCTCCTTATCGCTTTACTTCCCACTTTTATTTATACTAAAACCGTAAATGGGGACTTTTCAAATGTGTCAATAATGTTACACTGTTAAGTAAGGAGGGGATAAAATGACAGATACAACTTATCAAATCATTGCTTTAGCCGTTTATCTAGGTGCAATGCTTTATATCGGTTGGTATGCCTATCGTAAAACTGCCGACTTATCTGACTATATGCTTGGTGGAAGGGGGCTTGGACCAGCAGTAGCTGCATTGAGTGCAGGAGCATCGGATATGTCCGGATGGCTCTTACTAGGTTTACCAGGTGCGATTTACCTTGGTGGGTTAGTTGAGGTATGGATTGCAATCGGATTAACAATTGGTGCCTTTTTAAACTGGTTCTTTGTAGCACCACGTTTACGAATTTACTCATTTATTACTAGTGACTCGATTACGATTCCAAGTTTCTTGGAAAACCGTTTAAAAGACAAATCACGGTTATTAAGAATTGTTTCGGGTATTATCATCTTAATCTTTTTCACATTTTATGTTTCATCCGGTATGGTGGCTTCTGGATTATTCTTCCAAAGCTCGTTCGGAATGGATTACCATCTAGGACTTGTGCTAGGCTCGATTGTTGTCGTAGCTTATACATTGTTCGGTGGATTCCTTGCTGTTAGTTATACCGATTTCGTTCAAGGCGTCATGATGGTACTTGCTTTAATCGCAGTGCCAGTCGTAGGGATTTTTGCTACAGGTGGATTTAGCGAAACTGCAGCAAGCATTCGAGAAGTAGACCCGAATATGTTGAGCTTAGTTTCAGGCGCTTCTACAATCGGTGTTATTTCAGCAGCCGCTTGGGGACTTGGTTACTTTGGCCAACCTCATATCATTGTTCGTTTTATGGCCATTAAGACCTTAAAAGAAGTTCGCATTGCTCGTCGTATTGGGATGAGCTGGATGATCTTCAGTCTTATTGGAGCTACTGCAACTGCGCTTGTCGGTATTGCTTACTTCCAGCAAAATCCTTCAGCGACGTTAGTAGACCCAGAATCAGTCTTTCTTGATTTGAGTCAAATTTTGTTCCACCCATTAGTTGCTGGATTTGTATTAGCGGCTGTTTTAGCAGCTGTCATGAGTACAATTTCTTCTCAGCTTTTAGTAAGTTCTTCGGCGCTTATTGAGGATTTATACAAAATTGCTTTCAAAAAAGAAGCATCTGCTAAAGGCTATGTAACGCTTGGTCGAGTAGCTGTAGCATTGATTGCTGTAATTGCAGCGTACTTGGCATGGGAACAAAATAATACCATTTTAGGCTTAGTTGCTTATGCATGGGCTGGATTTGGTGCTGCATTTGGACCGATTATTCTATTGTCACTGTTTTGGCGTAAACTGACTTCAAAAGGCGCATTAGCCGGAATGATCGTCGGTGCCGTTACAGTTATTGTGTGGGATTCAATGGGTACAGCAGCAGAAGATCCTGGCGCAACGGACCTAACGAATTTCATGGGCAGTGTTTATGAAATTATTCCAGGTTTCTTCTTGTGTCTTCTTGTTACTTGGCTTGTGAGTCTTGTTACTTACAAACCAGATGCAGAGATTGAAAAAGAATTTGATGAAACAGTTCGTTTGATTAACGAAGACAAATAACAAACAATCAAAGAGGCGTACAGCACTTTCCGTGAGGAAAGGCTGTACGCCTTTTTACGTTATTTATTGCGTTGTTTTTTCATTTCTTGGTCCATACGTTTAAATCGTTCAAGTTCAGACTCCCGTATAGGCGGAGACTCTGTACGAATAATTTTAGTGAAAGACCAAAGCATTAACACGAGCAGCACTGTGAACGGTAAGGCGGATATGAGTGATGCCGTCTGTAAAGCTTGCAATCCACCCGCATACAAAAGAACTGCGGCAATCGCGGACATTAACACACCCCAAACAATCTTAAAGGCTGTTGGTGGATTCAAGCTGCCGAAACTGGTCATTGACGCCAAGATATAGGTTGCAGAGTCAGCAGAAGTCACTAGGAAAGTGAAGATCAACAAGATGGCAAGAATCGACATGATTGTCGTCAATGGTAAAACGCCGAAAGCTTGAAACAAAGCAGAAGTTAAATCGTTATTAACGGCTTCTGCAATACCTGCCGCTTTGTTTAAATCGTACCAAAGTGCTGTACCTCCAAATACAGCAATCCAAAGACAAGCGATAGCAGGTGGAATGACTAGAACACCCATTACAAACTCGCGGATTGTACGTCCTCTAGATACACGTGCTACAAATGCGCCTACAAATGGAGACCAAGCAATAGCCCATGCCCAATAGAAAATGGTCCAACCTTGCACCCATTGACCATTTTCATACGGCTCTAGTCGTAAACTATATTGCACGAAATTTGTAATGTAATCGCCAAGTGCTAACGTGAAAGTTTCCATGATGAAAACAGTCGGTCCTGCAATAAAGACGAATACCATTAAAACTAAGGCTAAACCAAGATTTAAGTTACTTAAGTAGGCAATTCCTTTTTTAAGTCCTGTAGAAGACGATAAAGTATAAGCCGCAAACATTACTGCGATAATACCCAATTGAACCGGAAAGGCGTTATCAAGACCGAATACGGAATTGAGGCCACCGTTCATTTGCAATACGCCTAATCCAAGAGATGTAGCGATTCCCATTACAGTAGCAATGACGGCTAGAGAATCGATAGAGTTTTTAACTAATGGTCTATTTCCTAATACTGGCTCAAGGGCGGTAGAAACCAAACCAGGTTTTTTTTTGCGGAATTGCAAAAAACCGATAACCAGTCCAACAATAGCAAATACTGACCATTGACTAACACCCCAGTGGAAAAACGAGTAGCCCATAGCAAGTCTCGCTGCTTCTGGTGTTAGTGCTTCGTTACCTACAGGGGAAGTGAAAAAATGACTCATTGGCTCAGCTACTCCCCAAAATACAAGGCCAGCTCCAAAACCGGCTGAGAATAACATGCCAATCCATGTGAAGAAAGGAAATTCTGGACGATCGTCATCAGGGCCAAGGCGAATACGTCCGAACTTAGATAATGCAATTGCTATAAGGAAAAGTGTGATGATAAAGACAGCAAGTAAGTAAAACCAACCGAAATTCAAGGTAGTAAAACTAAACAACCGTCCTGCTACTTCTCCAAATTTCACGGGTGTGACCGCACCTAAAATAACGAGAATAAGAATGACTGTAGCGGATACTACAAATACAGGATTTTTCAATGATTCTTTATTCATGGTAACCTCCTCAATTTTTTTCTATACTTTAGCCTATCGAAAATAAGTGGAGAAAACCACCGTTTTAGTAAAAAAACGTAATAACAGCTAAAAAAACTTGTAATTTGAGTGGACGGTTTGTTGCAGGTAGTTTCTAATGAAAAAGCTGTTTTCGTCAAAGTACGACCATGCATTTTCGGGGGTGGTAGAGCAAATACTGTAGTTATCTAACCATTCCCCCAGAAGCTCCTTTTAAACGCTTAAAGGAGACTGAGGAATGCATGGCGAACGATATAAGATAAGACGGAAACTTAGTGAGGTGCTTTATGGAATTAGATCACATTGTTCATTTTGTACAAAAAAATACAAATGAAACCGTATCGGATTGGCGAGGGCAAGGCTTGCCTGCTTCTATTGGGGGTCAACATATCAATTGGGGAACACAAAATGTATTGTTGTATTTAAAAGATTGTTATATCGAATGGTTATCAGTTGAAAAACAAGAAGTCGCAATGGCTACTGAACATCCGCTGACCCAACTTTTAATGCATGATCAAGTAGGCTTTGGGACAATTTGTTTAAGAACTAAAAATATCGTGGAGTTAGATCATGATTTACAACAGCGTGGGATTGAGACTACTGGCGTTCTAAATGCTGAACGTCGCACTGAAGACGGGGAATTGATTAAGTGGAAAATGTTATTTGTTAAAGAATCAGTGTCTGCGAAACTGCCGACGCCATTTTTTATCGAATGGCTGGAAACCGATGAACAACGTTATAACAAACTAAGGGACAAAGGTGTTGTGCAAAAGATGAACGAAGTACTAACAATCGACCGTTGTATTTTTGGTGTATGGAATCCAATGGAAACTGAAAGTCATTGGCGAAAAATTTTAGGTGGCAGTTTGAAAATGGATAATTGTCGCATTGAATTTAGAAAAACAAATGAGACACAAGAACGTCTAGAAGAAGTCTATTTTACGAATGGCACACATAAGCTCGAATTTGAACAAGGTTTCTATTGGTTGCCGTCTCTTTAGTTGGGTGAAAGATAAACTATGGTAAAATGGATAAACTGAATGGGAATTTTCTTTCCTGAAATAGGAGGACAAGATAAATGGATGAATTACAAGAAAAAGCAGTCATAGTAGGTGTCCAACTTCAAAAAGATTTACACTTTGCCTATGGAATGGAAGAATTGCGTAATTTAGCAGAGGCATGCAATGTGGAGGTTGCCGGAGAAGTTACACAAAACTTGGAGCGAATTAACCCTTCGCACTATGTCGGGAGCGGGAAAGTAGAAGAGATAAAAGCTTTCTACGAAGAATCCGATGCCAATTTAGTGATTTTCAATGATGAATTGTCACCTTCGCAAATTCGGAATTTGGAAGAAGATTTAGAATGCAAAGTAATCGACCGGACAATGCTGATTTTAGATATCTTTTCACGTCGTGCGAAAACACGTGAAGCGCAAGTACAAGTAGAGTTGGCCCAACTTCAGTACATGTTGCCGCGCTTGATTGGATTGAGAGCATCTCTCGGACGTCAAGGTGGTAGCAGTAGTGGCGGGGTTGCTAACCGTGGAGCCGGTGAGACGAAACTGGAACTAGATCGTCGTAAAATTGAAGAACAGATCTCAAAGCTTCATAAAGAACTTGAACATATTAAAGATCAGCGCATCACGCAACGTAAACAACGGACTAAAAAGGGAATGCCGGTGGTATCGTTAGTTGGTTATACGAATGCAGGGAAATCAACGGTGATGAATGGTTTATTAACTAAAACAGGGCAAAATGAGGAAAAACAAGTATTTGAAAAAGACATGTTGTTCGCTACGTTGGAAACATCTGTCCGTCAAATTCGCTTAGAAGACAATAAGAGCTTTTTGCTGACGGATACAGTAGGTTTTGTCAGTAAGTTGCCGCACCATCTAGTGAAAGCATTCCGCTCTACTTTAGAAGAAGCGCGAAATGCAGATTTACTTCTTCATGTCGTTGACGTTTCGAATGAAGAACATCGTTATATGATGGATGTGACGAATCTTACTTTGCAAGCGGTTGGGGTAGAGAATGTTCCGACCTTATATGTTTTTAATAAATCAGATTTAGCCGGAGTGCGTTACCCAGCTATAAATGGTGATGGATTATGGATTGCAGCAAAAGAAGGCGTTGGCCTTGATGAATTATTAGAAGTCATCAAAAAGCAAATTTTCTCAGATTACGTGACGTGCAGAATGATTGTTCCGTTTAGTCGTGGAGATGTTGTGGCGTACCTTAACGAACATGCAAGCATTCACGAAACCGAATATGAAGAAGATGGCACTTTACTAAAAGTAGAACTAAGCCGTGCGGATTACGACCGCTATGAGCAGTTTGTCATCGGAAACTAAAATGTAAAAAAGGCACATCTCAATTAGTGAGATGCGCCTTTTTTCGATTGTGTCAAAAATTCAAAGACTCTTATTGTTCAAATTGAATACGGTGAAGGTTTGCGAAAACGCCATCTGTTTGGAGTAATTCGCCATATCCACCTTGCTCGGCAATGCCGTCTTCCGTCACCACAACGACTCGATCGGCATCTCGTATCGTTGCGAGGCGGTGAGCAATAATGAGCGTTGTACGATTTTCCGCTAATTCCGTTAAAGCTTCTTGAATAACACGCTCGGTTTGCGTATCGAGTGCAGATGTCGCTTCATCCAAAATTAAAATTGGTGGATTTTTTAAGAACATCCGTGCAATCGCTAAACGTTGTTTTTGACCACCGGATAGCTTTAATCCGCGCTCGCCAATTTGTGTGTCGTAGCCTTGTGGTAATTTCTGAACAAAATCTTCTAAATGCGCTTTTTTCGCGGCTGCTAAAATTTCTTCGTCGCTCGCATGTCTTTTCCCGTAAGCGATGTTCTCGCGTATAGTTCCTGTAAACAAGAAGACATCTTGTTGTACGATACCGATTTGTGTGCGCAACGAATGCTTTGTCATGTTCCGTATATCCATGCCGTCAATTGATATAGTGCCTTTTTGAATGTCGTAAAAACGTGGAATCAATGAACAAATGGTTGTTTTCCCAGCGCCAGAAGGACCGACAAATGCGACAGTTTCACCAGCACGTAATTCTAAATCTATTCCGGATAGCACTGTTTTACTATCATCATAGCCAAAATAGACGTTTTCAAACTTGATGTCCCCGTTTAATGTCTCAACGGTGACAGCGCCTTTCTGGTCATTGATGTCGGGAGCTTGTTCAATTAACTCGCGAAACCGACTAAAGCCAGCCATACCTTTCGGATAAAGTTCAAGCAATGCACTGATTTTATCAATGGGTTTGATCAAGACGTTAAGAAAAAGAACAAAGCTGACAAGTTCACCGTATGATAATTGACCTTGGAAGTTGAGCCATGCGCCATAAACCAATACGACTAAAGTCAAAAGACGAGTCATCATATAAATACTGGAATGTGTCGCAGCCATTACTTTATAAGCAACCATCTTGGCCAAGCGGAAATGGTCATTATCAGTTTTAAAACGTTCGATTTCAAATTCTTCATTTGTAAAAGATTGCACTACCCGTGCTCCTGAAACACTGTCCTCAACACGACTGTTAACTTCAGCAATTTTCCCATACATACTGCCCCAAGCTTGGTTCATTTTAATATTGCAATACGTAATTAGCCAGATAAGAAATGGAATAACAATTAGCGTAACAAGTGCTAGTTTTGGATTGATCCAAAACATAATACCGAAAGCGCCAAAGAACGTCATGATAGCGATAAAGAAATCTTCCGGCCCGTGATGAGCAAGTTCGCCGATGTCAAATAAGTCATTGGTAACTCGGCTCATAATATGCCCTGTTTTAATATTGTCGAAAAACCGGAATGATTGACGCTGGACATGGGTAAATAATTCTTCTCTCATATCCGTTTCGATATTGATTCCTAGTTTATGACCTAAGTAGCTGACAATATACTGCAAAAATGTACTTAAGAGAAATACAGCTAGTAGCAAAAAGCTGACTGTAGTAATCGTATTCCAATTGCCACTCGGCAGTAAGTCATCGATAAACCATTGGACAGCCACTGGAAATGCCAACTCAAGAATGGCTACAAAAACAGCGCTGGAAAAGTCGATGACAAATAATCGTTTATGCGGCTTATAATACTTGAAAAACTGTTTTAACCTCATAACTTTCACCTCATTTTATACTCGCAATGAAAAGTATAATCGAAGTTACTGAAATAAACGACTAGAATCGGGTAAACAAAGAATATGAAACGATTTCCAGTGCTGTCCGTATATATAGAGAGGCAATTCAAAAGAGAACTAAATACGAGCAAAAGGAGGATCACTATTATGAAAAAATGGTTACTGTTTATGAGTGCAACAACTTTAACGATTGGACTTTCAGCTTGTGGTGAAACAGCGGAACCGGCATCTGGGGGCGAGTCGACAAAAGGGGAAGATAGCGATTTAACGGTTGAAGAACTGTATGAGAAATCAGTAAAAGCATCTGAAGCGATTACGAGCTTGCATGCGGACATCCTCACTGATCAAGTAATGGAGATGCAGCCGGATGGCATGGTGATGAATATGAAAATGGATTCAGCAATGGATATGGTGACTGAACCGCTAGCATTTCATCAAACGGCAGAAACATCTATTGTTTCGGAGGATATTGACAATGCCAATCCGATGAATATGGAAATGTATTTCACAGATCAAGGGATGTACATGTATGAAAACACAATGGCGATGTGGTTGAAAATGCCAGATGAAAGTATTGCAGGTTTGAAAGAGCTAGCTGACCAACAAACTGCGGATCCTGCGCAACAATTAGAAGAATTAAGTGAGTTTCAAAATGATTTCACTTTTGAGCAAACTGCAGATGAGTATATTTTGACACTTGATGCCTCTGGAGAGAAATTTCAAGAATTGATGGATCAGCAGCTGGACAAAACATTAGGGCAAATGGAAATCGAAGCTCAAATGGCACTTGAAGACATGACCATTCATTCGGTAAACTACACAATCTTTATCGATAAAGAAACCTTTTTAACAAACAAGATGAATATGGCAATGGACATGGATATGAATATTGAAGGAGAAGTCATGAACATTAAATCAGATGTGCAAGCTGAATACAGCAAGTACAATGAGATTGATGCCATTACTGTACCGGATAGAGTACTAGAAGAAGCGCTAGAAATGAATGGTTGAAGATGACTAGGTGCTTAAAAGTGGGCCTGAAAATAAAACAGAATGAAGAAAGTTTTATTAAACTGAATAGTAATGCATAATTTCCAACTGGGCTGGCCACTTCGCTTTCCGTGGGCTCAGCTTCAGCCTCCTCGTCACTGAAAACCTATGCTCCTGCATCGCTACGCTAGCTTCGTCGCAAAAGCTTGTCCTCGCAGGCTTCGGCCAATGCTATTCCTGCGGGGTCTTCAGCTTTCGCTGTCCCACAGGAGTCTTCGTGGACCATGCGCGTCAACTTAAGAAATATCAGGTGATTAGCCTCCTTTAATTGATGGTAAAGAAGAATACCATCAATTAAAGGAGGCGTTTTTTTTATGAAACGGAACCATGCAACTTACCATC
>NZ_AEPB01000061.1 GCF_000189395.1 Planococcus donghaensis MPA1U2
TCTGCATCGCGCGTATTTCCTCTGCACCGCGCGTTTTCCCTCTGCACCGCGCGTTTTCCCTCTGCACCGCGCAAAAAAAGATGGAACCCTTGTCGAACGACAAAGGTTCCATCTTTTTATCCAGCTTCTACTTACATATTGCGTCTATATTGCCCGCCTACTTCGTATAAAGCGGTTGTGATTTGGCCGAGACTTGCGACTTTTACGGTTTCCATCAATTCTTCGAAGATATTGCCGCCTGTTTTTGCTACTTGCTTCAAGCGATTTAATGCTTCAGTTGAATCGTTGCGTTCTTGGAATGCGCGCAAGTTGCTGATTTGTGTTTCTTTTTCTTCTGTTGTGGCGCGGGCGATTTCCATTGCGTTAATGTCGTCGTCCGATTGCGGATTCGGGTTCAAGTACGTGTTGACTCCGATAATCGGCAATTCGCCTGTGTGTTTTTTCATTTCGTAATGCATTGACTCTTCTTGGATTTTGCCGCGCTGGTACTGTGTTTCCATTGCGCCCAAGACGCCTCCGCGATCGTTGATGCGGTCAAATTCTGTGAGCACCGCTTCTTCTACCAATTGTGTCATTTCTTCAATGATGAACGCACCTTGTAGTGGGTTCTCGTTTTTCGAAAGACCGTGTTCTTTAGTGATAATCATTTGAATTGCCATTGCGCGACGCACAGATTCTTCTGTCGGCGTAGTGATGGCTTCATCGTAAGCGTTTGTGTGCAATGAGTTACAGTTGTCTTGTAACGCCATTAGCGCTTGAAGCGTTGTGCGGATATCGTTAAAATCGATTTCCTGTGCGTGCAAGCTACGCCCTGATGTTTGTACATGGTATTTTAGTTTTTGGCTACGTTCGTTTGCGCCGTATTTATCGCGCATAACGACTGCCCAAATACGACGTGCTACACGTCCGATAACGGTATACTCCGGATCGAGTCCGTTCGAGAAGAAGAACGACAAGTTCGGTGCAAAATCATCAATGTTCATGCCGCGGCTTAAGTAATACTCCACGTACGTGAATCCGTTCGACAGGGTAAACGCCAATTGTGAAATCGGATTCGCGCCTGCTTCTGCAATATGGTAACCAGAAATTGATACTGAATAATAGTTGCGAACTTTGTGGTCGATAAAGTATTGCTGAATATCCCCCATCATTCGCAAGGCAAATTCAGTTGAGAAGATACATGTGTTTTGTCCTTGGTCTTCTTTTAAAATATCAGCTTGTACAGTTCCACGAACAACTTGTAGCGTGCCTTCACGAACTTCTGTGAATTCTTCTACAGTCAACGTACGGCCCAGTTTTTCTTCGTTAATTTTTACTTGCTGATCAATTGCCGTATTCATGAACATCGCTAAAATAATTGGCGCAGGGCCGTTAATAGTCATCGATACTGAAGTTGTTGGTGCGCAAAGGTCAAACCCTGCATACAATTTCTTCATATCATCCAATGTACAGATCGATACGCCAGACTCGCCGACTTTTCCGTAAATATCCGGGCGGTGATCCGGGTCTTCCCCGTAAAGCGTTACCGAGTCAAATGCTGTTGAGAGACGTTTTGCATCGTCGTCTTTTGATAAGTAGTGGAAGCGACGGTTTGTGCGTTCAGGCGTACCTTCACCCGCAAACTGACGTTTTGGATCTTCTCCTGCACGCTTGAACGGGAATACTCCTGCCGTATAAGGGAATGAACCTGGCGCATTCTCCAAATAAACCCATGACAAAATTTCGCCGTAATCAACGAATTTCGGCAAGACAACACGTGGCACTTTAATGCCAGACAAACTTTCTGTACGTAAAATTGTGCGAATTTCTTTGTCACGTACCGTTGTGACAAATTCGTCACCCGCATACATTTCTTTTAAAGCGTCCCAGTTATTTAGTATACGTTTTGATTCGGCTGTTAGCTCATCACGAACGCCTTCTGCAAGCGACTCGAGTGACGCGACTAACGCGTCATCTGGTGCTTTTTCTTTAACTGCTTCAATCGCGCCTTCTAATTGGAACAAACGACGTGCAAACGCTGCTTGTTCCTTTGTTTTCGCGTGATAGCCACGAACCGTATCTGTTAACTCGCGTAAATAATAGCGACGTTCGTTTGGAATAATGAGGTTTTCTTTTTGAGTTTTAACGAATTTATCGTAATCCGTTTCCCAATCTGTACCACATTTTTCGTTTACTTTGCCAACTAATGCTGCGAACAACGAATTTGTTCCTTTATCGTTAAACTGACTCGCGATTGTGCCGTAAACTGGCATATCATCTAATTCTTTGTCCCATAATAAGCGGCTACGCTGGTATTGTTTTTGTACTTGACGAAGCGCGTCTTGTGAACCGCTACGTTCGAATTTATTGATGCAAATTAAATCTGCGTAATCGATCATATCGATTTTCTCAAGCTGGGACGGCGCGCCAAATTCACTTGTCATGACATACATCGAAACATCAGAAAAGTTCGCAATCTCTGCATCGCCTTGTCCAATTCCGCTTGTTTCGACAACGATCAAGTCAAAATCAGCTGATTTCACGACATCTAATACGTCACCAATTGCGCCTGACAATTCAGAACGCGAACCACGTGTCGCAAGACTTCTCATGAATACGCGCTTGTTGAAAATCGCGTTCATGCGAATACGGTCTCCTAGAAGTGCGCCGCCTGTTTTTTGTTTTGTTGGATCGATTGATAAAATTGCGATTTTTTTGTCTGGAAGTTCTGACAAGAAACGACGAATCAATTCATCTGTTAATGAGCTTTTACCAGCTCCACCTGTTCCTGTAATCCCAAGAATTGGCGTGTTTTTCGTTTTTGCACGAACCGTTTCTAGTAATTCTGTTGTATCGGTATCGCGTGTATGCGCTTCTTCTGCCGCTGTAATTGCGTTTGCTAATACAACCGCTTCTTCTGTAGTTAAGTTGTCAAAAGACTGACCCTCTTTAACTGTTGAAAAATCACATTCTTCTACAATTTCCGTGATCATGCCTTGTAAGCCTTTTTTACGACCATCTTCTGGTGAGAAGATGCCAGCGATACCATATGCCTCAAGTTCTTTAATTTCACGAGGCAAAATAACGCCTCCGCCCCCGCCATAAATGCGGATATGCGAAGCGCCTTTTTCCTTCAGTAAATCATGCATGTACTTAAAGTACTCCATGTGACCGCCTTGATAAGAAGAAATACAAATCCCTTGAACATCTTCTTGGATTGCTGCATTGACCACTTCTTCAACCGATCGGTTATGCCCTAAGTGAATCACTTCGGCTCCGCTTGCTTGCAAAATACGGCGCATAATGTTGATCGACGCATCGTGTCCGTCGAAAAGACTAGAAGCTGTGACAAAACGGATATGATTTTTCGGCTGATAGGTTTTCGTTTCTTCAATAATTGCCATTATGATTTAGCCTCCTGTATTGAGATGTTTTCCCCTGCCATCCCCTGCAAAAGAAATTTAGTTTGTATATCGATAAATTCTTGAATAGTAAAATCATCTAATGCCCAACGTCTGAAAGCCCACATTTGTCCTTGTACAAATAAATGATGAGCCGCCATGACCACTTCTTTTGGTGTCATTTGAATTTCTCCATTATCGACGCATTGTGTTAGTAGACGTTCGAAAATCGCCACCATTTCGAGTTCTTTGTTTAACACATAATTTAATGCATCTTTTGGCAATGATTTGGATTCCTGGTACATGACGACAAATTCATCCTGCATCTCGTCGATCAATGTGTAATAATGTTCGATTGCGGCTACTAAAACACTAATCGATCCTTTTTCAATATCCAATCGATCAAGACGACTGTGCACTTCGTCGTAAATCGAGTCACAAACGAGATACAGCACATCTTCTTTTGTCCGAATGTATTCATATAAAGTTCCGATGCTAAAGCCTGCTGCTTTTGCAATTTCTCGCGTTGTCGTCCGGTGAAAGCCTTTTTCTTTAAATAGCGTGACAGCGCCGCGAATCATTTGTTCACGGCGCTTTTCTATTAAGCTTTCATCTTTAACGGAAGACTCAATCTCACGCTTTTTGTTCATAAGGCAACCCTCCGTTTATTTCGTAACCATCCGGGAAATAACTAGACGCTGAACTTCTTGTGTACCTTCATAAATTTGTGTGATTTTCGCATCGCGCATATAGCGTTCAACTGGGTAATCTTTTGTATAACCGTAACCACCAAATACTTGAACTGCTTCAACAGTCACTTTCATAGCCGTATCACCAGCCATCAATTTCGCCATTGCGGACTCTTTGCTGTATGACAATTTGTTCGACTCAAGCCATGCAGCTTGGTATGTCAACAAACGAGAAGCTTCGATTGAAGTCGCCATATCTGCCAATTTGAACGAAACGCCTTGGTTTGCAACAATTGGCTTACCGAATTGCTCGCGCTCTTTTGCGTAATCGATTGAAGCGTCAAGTGCACCTTGTGCAATTCCGACTGCTTGCGCTGCGATTCCGTTACGACCACCATCAAGTGTTTGCATCGCAATTTTGAATCCTTGTCCTAGTTCACCTAAAACATTTTCTTTAGGTACACGGCAGTTATCGAAAATGATTTCTGTTGTCGGGCTTGAACGAATTCCTAGCTTGCGCTCTTTTTTACCAACTGAGAAACCTTCAAAGTCTTTTTCAATGATAAATGCTGTGGTGCCTTTATGTTTTGATTCTGGATCTGTTACTGCAAATACGATATAAATGTCTGCAATGCCACCGTTTGTGATAAAGATTTTCGAACCGTTTAGCACGTAATGATCGCCGTCTTCTTTAGCAGAAGTACGCATTGCACCCGCGTCAGACCCTGAAGCTGGTTCTGTTAACCCGTATGCCCCAATTTTTGTTCCTTCAGCCATTGGACGAAGATATTTTTGTTTTTGTTCTTCTGTTCCGAATGTGTATACTGGCCATCCAGCTAATGAAGTATGTGCGGATAATGTAACACCCGTTGATGCGCAAACACGTGATAATTCTTCAACTGCGATGCAGTATGCCAAATAATCCGAACCGATTCCGCCATACTCTTCTGGCCATGGAATTCCTGTTAGGCCAAGTTCAGCCATTTTATCGAAAATTTCACGGTCAAAGCGTTCTTCTTCGTCACGCTCTTCTGCTGTTGGAGCTACTTCTTTGTTTGCGAAATCTCTTACCATTTTGCGGATCATTTGATGTTCTTCAGATAGTTGAAAATTCATTTTTATATTCCTCCAATTATTTGGTTAGTTGCTTGCTAATAACGATGCGTTGAATTTCACTCGTGCCTTCGTAAATTTCCGTTACTTTTGCGTCACGGAATAGGCGCTCAACTGGATAGTCTTTTGTATAACCGTAACCGCCGAACACTTGAATGGCTTCAATAGTTACGTCCATTGCTGTTTTTGAAGCAAAAAGTTTTGCCATTGAAGCTTCTTTATTGCAGTCTTTTCCTTTTGAATACAAATCAGCTGCGTTATAAACGAGCAATTTTGATGCTTCTACTTGCGTTGCCATATCTGCTAGTTTAAAGCCCACACCTTGTTGATGAGCAATTGGTTTACCGAATTGTTCACGTTCTTTCGCATAAGCCACTGCGTATTCATAAGCTGCTTCTGCGATGCCAAGTGCTTGTGCCGCAATTCCAATACGCCCAACATTCAAATTCGCCATCGCGATGCTGAATCCTTTATTTTCTTCGCCTAATAGGTTTTCAGCCGGTACGCGCATGTTATCGAATGTTAACTGAACAGTCTTCGAACCATGAAGGCCCATTTTCTTTTCATTTTTGCCGATGATCAAGCCCGGTGTATCTTTTTCAACAATAAAAGCTGAAATTCCACGAGAACCAGCAGATGGTTTTGTGGAAGCAAAGACGATATACGTATCAGCTGCTCCGCCGTTCGTGATAAAAACTTTTGAGCCGTTTATGACGTAGTCCTCACCGTCAAGAACTGCTTTTGTTTTCAAGCTTCCCGCATCAGATCCAGCAGCAGGTTCTGTTAAACAAAACGCGCCTAAGTATTCGCCACTTGCTAGTTTCGGTACATATTTTTCAATTTGTTGCTGCGATCCGAAATTTAAAATCGGGTTTGTTCCAACAGACGTATGAACAGATAAGATAACTCCGATTACACCGCTAGCTTTCGATAGTTCATGAATCGCTGTGATGTAAGAAGTGAAATCCATTTCCGAGCCGCCGTATTTTTCAGGAGCGGTAATTCCCATCAATCCAAGTTCGCCCATTTTCTTTAAAATAGCTGTTGGAAATTCATCATTTTCCATATTTTCGATAAAAGGCGTAATTTCTTCTTTCGCGAAATCTCGCACCATGTTGCGCATCATAAGTTGTTCATCTGTAAAGTGCAAATCCATTTCGGTTCCTCCTAAATATTATGAGTAGTTATAGAAACCGCGTCCGGTCTTCTTACCTAGCCATCCTGCTTTTACGTATTGGCGCAATAATGGGCTCGGACGATATTTACTGTCGCCAAATCCTTCATGCAATACTTCCATGATATAAAGACACGTGTCTAATCCAATAAAATCAGCCAGTTCTAGTGGTCCCATAGGGTGATTCATGCCCATTTTCATAATGTCGTCGATTGCTTCTTTTGTTGCGACACCTTCTTGAAGCGTGAAAATCGCTTCGTTGATCATTGGCATTAAAATTCGATTCGAAACAAATCCTGGAAAATCATTTACTTCTACTGGTGTTTTTGACAGTTGAACCGTCATTTCTTCTACTTTTTTGTACACTTCATCTGAAGTTGCCAAGCCGCGGATAATTTCCACTAATTTCATAACAGGTACTGGATTCATGAAGTGCATGCCGATTACTTGTTCAGGACGATTTGTCACCGCTGCGATTTCTGTAATTGGTAGCGATGATGTGTTTGTTGCTAAAATTGCGTGCTTTGGTGTTACTTCGTCTAATGTTTTAAAAATGCTATGTTTAATCGCCATATTTTCAACAGCTGCCTCAATCACAATGTCGACGTCATGAGCGTCTTTTAAATCTAATGAAGATGTAATGCGTCCAAGAACCCCTGCTTTTTCATCTTCAGTCATACGACCTTTTTCTACATTGCGTGATAAATTTTTCGTAATTGTAGCAATGCCTTTATCGTATGCTTCTTGTTTCATATCGTTTAATTTCACATTTAATCCTGCTTGTGCACAAACTTGCGCGATACCAGAACCCATTTGTCCGGCTCCGATTACCATTACGTTTTGAATCGACATACTTATTTTGCCTCCTTAGGAACTCTAATCATGATCGCGTCGCCTTGTCCGCCACCTGAACAAATTGCTGCAATGCCGATGCCGCCTCCGCGACGTTTCAACTCATAAGCAAGCGTCAAGATAATGCGCGCACCACTTGCTCCAATTGGGTGTCCAAGTGCTACAGATCCACCGTTAACGTTAACTTTTTCAGCATCAAGTCCAGCAATTTTCGAGCTTGCTAATGCGACGGCTGCAAACGCTTCGTTAATTTCGAACAAATCAATTTCATCGATTGACTTGCCTGTTTTCTTCAATAATTCGTTAATAACGATTCCTGGCGTTTCAGGGAAACGGTGTGGTTCGATTGCCACTTCTGTATGGGATAGAACATGAGCCAATACATTTTTGTTTTCTTTTTGTGCGCGTTCTTCACTCATCAAGACAAGTGCCGCTGCTCCATCGTTAATCCCAGGTGCATTTCCGGCAGTGATGGTGCCATCTTTTCCGAATGCAGGTTTTAGTTTTGCCAATGCTTCAATTGTGGAGTTAGCTCGAGGCGCTTCATCTACATCAACTGTAATGGGATCGCCTTTGCGTTGCGGAATATCGATGGCAACGATTTCTTCAGCAAATAAATCTTTTGCTTTGATTGCACGTTCATGAGAACGAGCTGACCATTTGTCTTGTTCTTCACGAGACAATTCAAAGTCTTCTGCAGTTGAGTTACCGTAAGTGCCCATATGAACTTTGTCTGGGTGGAATGAACAAGACAAGCCGTCATGGACCATGCCATCAATTACTTGTGAATCGCCCATGCGAAGACCCCAACGTGCTTTTGGTAAATAATAAGGTGCGCTGGACATCGATTCCATACCACCTGCAACGATTACTTCTTCATCGCCTAAACGGATAATTTGGTCTGCTAATGTGACACTGCGCATGCCTGATGCGCATACTTTATTGATTGTTTCAGATTTCACGTTATACGGAATTCCCGCTTTTTTTGCTGCTTGGCGAGAAGGGATTTGCCCTTGTCCAGCTTGTAAAACATTGCCCATAATAACTTCTTGAACATCTTCTGGTTGGATATCTGCGCGGCTCATTGCAGCTTTGATCGCTTCTGCTCCAAGTTCACTTGCCGATAATGTGCTCAAGTTTCCTCCGAATTTTCCAAATGCTGTGCGTGCTCCGTCAATGATGACTGTTTTTGCCATGATGATTTTCCTCCCTTAATATACTTCATTGTAAACGGTTTCAATTTTACTAAAAAAAATAAAGCGAGTTGCTTTTTTTAAAAAATTTATATTGACTGAACGCTCGCTCGGTTTTTATGCAAAAGAAAAGGGAGCATTCGACTCCCTTTCTTTTTTATACTTATTCTATTATTCTACTTAATTTTCTGTTATTAAGCAATTATTTTTTACTTGGTACGTGACTGCTTATTGGACAATCGCTTCTGGTTCTGGCGTTTCATTTCCGAGAACAGCCATTTCCAATAGTTCCGCTACATCGTACGTACCCACTTGTTCTTCGACTTCTTTTGCTTTCGTCCCATCTGATAACATCGTCAAGCAGTACGGACAACCAGAAGAAATCATTGTTGGGCTTACTTCAAGCGCTTGTTCAGTACGAGCAACATTGACGCGATGACCTGCATCTTCTTCCATCCACATCATTCCGCCACCGGCTCCACAGCACATGCCATCTTCGCGGTTACGTTTCATTTCAACTAATTCTACGCCTTCGATCGCTTTTAATATTTCACGTGGTGCGTCGTAAACATCATTATAGCGACCAAGGTAACAAGAATCATGGAACGTAATTCGTTCGTTTACTGGGAATTGCGGTTTTAATCGACCTGCTTGAACGAGGTCGAATAACATTTCGGTATGATGATACACTTCTGCTTTAAAACCGAAATCTGGGTATTCGTTTTTGAAAATGTTGTAAGCGTGAGGATCGATTGTAACGATCTTTTTAATCTCTGCTTTTTCAAATTCTTTAATATTTCCAGTCGCTAGTTCTTGGAACAAGAATTCATTTCCAAGACGACGTGGTGTATCGCCTGAGTTTTTCTCTTTGTTTCCGAGAATCGCGAATTTCACGCCTGCTTCATTCATCAATCGAGCAAATGATAAAGCGATTTTTTGTGAACGGCTGTCGAATGATCCCATCGAACCAACCCAGAATAAGAATTCGAATTCTTCTCCTGCTTTGTTCATTTCTTTTACAGTTGGGATATGAATATCTGGACGTGCATCTCTCCAGTTTTCCTTTTCTTTACGGTTCAGTCCCCATGGATTTCCTTGACGTTCGATGTTTGTCATCGCACGCTGTGCATCTGGGTCCATTTTTCCTTCTGTCATTACAAGGTAACGGCGAAGATCGATAATTTTATCCACATGTTCGTTCATCACCGGACATTGGTCTTCACAGTTACGGCAAGTTGTACATGCCCAAATTTCTTCTTCTGTGATAACGTCTCCGATTAAGCTTGGGCTATAAAGCTCATCGATTGTAATGCCTTCAGCGCCAGCAGCCATTGCCAACTGGTTTCCTTGTGTATTGTTAAATGCCATTGCTGGCACCCACGGTTTTTTCTGCGTCATGACTGCACCTGTATTCGTTAGGTTGTCACGAAGTTTTGTGATCAAATCCATTGGTGACAGCATTTTTCCTGTCCCAGTTGCTGGACACATATTCGTACAGCGGCCACATTCTACGCAAGCGTAGAAATCGATCATTTGGCTTTGGGAGAAATCCGTGATTTTCCCAACACCAAATGATGGCATTGCATCTGGATCTTCTTCATCTTCATCTTCCATTTCTTCAAAGTTGATTGGTTTTAAACGACCTACATGATCAACTCTGTGGAACCATGTGTTTACTGGCCCAAAGATTAAGTGAGCGTGTTTCGATTGTGGTACGTACACTAAAAATGTTAGTAGGAATAGTAAATGTGCCCACCACATTACATAGAAAATTGTAACGGTTGCAGCTTCCGGTAACCAAGCAAATGCGCTAGCTACTAAAGAGGCAACTGGCTCAGTCCAAGCAGTTTCATGCCCGTGCCAGTTCATGTTCATACCGTTACCGATCAATACTGTCACCATTAAACCACCAATGAAAATAAGAACAAGCCCTGATTTCCATCCGCGTTTCAAACGAACCAGCTTTTCAATATAACGTCTGTAGAACGCCCAAATCACTGCTACCAAAATCGTTAATGTTACGATTTCTTGGAAAAAAGTGAATGCCGGGTAAAGAGGGCCAAGTGGTAAATGTGAATCCGGAGATAAGCCTTTAATAATAAAATCAATGGCACTCGCCTGAACTAACAAAAAGCCGTAAAAGAACATAACGTGAATCGTTCCGCTCTTCTTATCTTTCAATAATTTTTTCTGGCCAAACACGTTGACCATGACTTTACGCAAACGCTCATTAAAGTTTTCTTCAAACTCGACTTTTTTACCGAGTTGGATAAAATCATATCTCGACTTCAATAAATAGATGAAGAGATAGATAGCGTAAGCGGTTACAGCTATGAATAAAATCCAGTTTGCAATTAACAATGGCTCCATCGCGATATCCCCCTTGTGTTGTGTATATTCAAAAAATAACTTACTCAAAGTTTACGTGAATGACTACAACTTGTCGATACTATGTTCTATATTAAAATATGAATGAGCATTCAGTCAACCTAAATATTAAAGAGTATCTAAATTCTATCCTATACTTAAGCGTTGCATTTAATAAAGCGAGAATTTTTTCATTCTCTTTCTACATAAAGAAAGCAGCACCCTGCAATAGGATACTGCTTTCTCTCTATATAATTTCTACCGCATATACAAGTTCTCCGAAATATCGCCGCGCACGCTCCAGGTTGTCATGTTGCACACCAACTAAAACACAGGTTGCAGGTCCACTAGATTTTTTTGAATCTAAAGAGGTTGAGATCTGCACTGGCCGCTTCATTAGCAGTTCTAATTCGTTCGCTATGCCTCGCGAGCCAACCGGCCAAATTCGTTCTACTAAAGATGTATCGAGCGCTTTTTTAAGTAGCGCAAGATTGGCCGTTTGATGGAAATGAGTCAAAACTTCTTGACCCACTAGCGGAACTCCGTAAACAAACCACTGCAAAGATTCAACGGACATTTGTTTCCGAAACTCTTTTCCAATCAGTGTCACTGCGATACCCGATTGCACTGTAGGCATATTGGTTTCAGTGCTCCCAGAAATGGCTGGAAGCACTAATTGCGCTTCTGCAAAAAGCTCGTTCACCCCTTCGACATAGGCATCCCAACTCGAAGCTCCACTAAAATTGTGAATGAGTACTGCTTGCGGTTCGCTACCTGCTGCCCATTGTTCGAGCAAGGCGACACGTGCCGCAAATTTTGCTGTAACGGCGTCAGAAACTTGTACCACATCTTGTTCTTTTCTACCGATTGCTGCCGAGTTATCGGAAGTGATAACAAGCCCATCTATTAATAACTCATGTCGCATGCCCTGAACCTCCACTAGCTTTTACTACATATGGCAGTAAGAGCGCTGCTACTGCGGCATTGATTAGGGACGCGATTAATAGTGCCGGGACAGCCGCATAAAAAAATGCGGGCGACAATAAGAAGTAAAACGGTATAGCCGCTACCACACCGTTACCGATGATAAATGCTAGCCATTTCAGCCAATATCTACCTGTATGATGAAGTTTTGCGAACAGCCATAAAACTGCCCACATTTCGATTGCGATCATTAAGTGAAACGGTCCGAGTGGCATACCGCCGAACAATGCAGAAATCAGATGGCCAAATGCTGCAATAGTTCCAACAAGTGGGGCTGAAAAAAATAGTACGGCTACTAGAGCCGGTGTAGCATCGAGGGCAATAGATGCGATGCCAAGCGGAATTTTAATCATTCCCCCTATTGCAGACAAACTGATAAATAAAGCCGCAAGTGCTAATTTTTTCGTAGTCATCTTACTCTACCGATTTCTTACTGCGTCCGCCGTTCTTAAATACTTTGGCACTGCGCACATATTCGTTATCTGGCACACTAGCACGTGAATTGACGACACGTGAGGCAGCAAATAAATAATCAGACAAACGGTTTAAATAACGTTGAACCACTTGTGGGAATTCTTCTCCAGACTTCAGCAAGGTAACTGTTTGTCTTTCAGCACGACGCGTAATTGTGCGCGCGATGTGAAGCGTTGCAGCAGCTGGAGTTCCTCCTGGCAAGATAAAACGTTCAAGAAGTGGTGGTTCTTCCATTAGTTCATCAATGCGTTTTTCTAGAACTTCTACTGGCTCTTCCGTCATTTTATAATTTGGCTCTTTTCGAACATCTGCCAAATCGCCACCGCAATCAAATAATTCATTTTGAATCGCTTCTAAATCTTCCAACAAATCCGCATAAGTTTCAGGTGCCAATTCAGTCATCGCTTTGCCGATAAATGAATTAACTTCATCAATTGTTCCGTATGCTTCAACGCGTGGTGCATCTTTATCAGTACGTGCTCCGATTAAACTTGTCTGTCCTTTATCCCCTGTTTTCGTGTAAATTTTCATCTTGATTCGCCCCTTTTATCGTTTGTGGAATACCGTACCAAATCCGTGTAATTTGCTGTGCTTCTGTAAATAAAAATTGGTAAATTCGGCCAACAACGTCGCGCATTTCACGCTCGATCCGCTCTGTTGGCACGATGCCGCGGTTCAGATCTGTTAACACCCAGATTTGTTTTGATTGACTAGTGCTCAGTGTTTTTTTGACTTTTTCTATTAGTTGCTGTTCTGTCAAACCTTGTTCCAGTTCTTCTTTTACCCACCGCTCCACTCCAGCGATTACTGTTACGGAATCTTTACGTGTCAATGGTGGCATCATACCTTCATGCCAAGATGCTTTTTCATTTTGCATCAAGTTTTTCACATATTGTCGTTTGCCGTTAAAGGCTCCACCGAAAACGATGTGCATAATGCTCGCTCCTCAAACGCTTGGCGACTTTGCCATATTAACGTATGGCAACCTCCATGTAGCGCAGTTTGATCTTGAAATCTCTCATCTAAAGCTTGCGCGATTAAGTAACGAATCGGTCCCCCGTGCAAAACTAACGTAACTTCGTTGCCATTTGGTATTTTTCGCATACCTCGTTCAACCCGCTCCGCCATGTCTTTTAAACTTTCACCACTAGGCGGACTGATGTTCCACGGATCATCTATCCAGTCGCGATAATGTTGAATATTGTTTAACTGTTCATAAGTTTTCATTTCCCATTGTCCAAAATGACATTCCCGTAACTCTCTGTTTGCTCGGTAAATGGCATTTGGAAACAACACAGCTGCTGTTTCTCGACACCGCTTTAAATCACTGCCCATAACTTCTTTTATCTGCAAATTAGGTTTAGCATCAAATGGCAAAGCCGATTCATCGGTCCAGCCAATATAACGTTTTTGTTCGTTTCCTGGTGTCGGAGCATGGCGAATTAAACGAAGAACAAAAGGCTCATCCATACTAAAATCTCCACTCCTTCCACATAAGCACCTAACAAATCACCTGTGACACCGCCAAAATTGCGTAAGCACCAAATGCGGTATAGCCCTGAAAATCCGAATAGCAAGATGATTAATATAATTGCTGACCAAAAAGTAGCGCTCCAAATAAGAAGTATTAAGCTAATAACGAATGCCACTATAACAACAAGTCGCAATTTCTCATGGCTGACTCGCTTCTGGAAAAAAGCCGCTACGCCATCTGGCTTTGCTGATTTTGTAAAACTAAACAAAGCCAATAAACCGATTCTCGAAAAAACTGGAATCAATAAAACCCATATGAGAGATGCTTCATTTATGGATTCTACTACTAGGATGATTTTACCGACAATAGCCATTACTAACACCATCGTACCAAATGCACCGATTCGCGGGTCGCCCATAATCGCCAAACGCTTGGCCCGATCTTGGTAAGAAAAATAGGCATCTCCCGTATCTGCCAAACCGTCCATATGCAATCCACCGGTCAATGCTATCCCCATCAACACCACGATAAAGCTGAGCAGTAAAGAGCTAATATCTGTTGCATCACGCAGCAACCAGACCGTGCTAGCCAAAATACTGCCAAACAATAAACCTAATAGAGGGAGCATGGCATACATAGTTGTAATGTATTCTTTCTCCATCGGCAATTGTTTTTTAACAGGAATGACTGAGAAAAATTGAAGCGCCAATAAAAATCCGGTTTTTAATTGCCGAGTCATGGTGTTGCCCCCATTATTTCTGTGACTTTCTGCCAGTCTATATGGTTTTTAACATGTTTGGCCCAGCGATCAAAAGGATCTTCCGATTTTTCTTGTACTGGAATCGGTAAGTTTTTCTGTTTGCGAATCGGTGTTAAAAATGCAGTTCTACAGCTCCGATCGCGGAAAAAACCATGTAAATGCGTTCCAATCACGCGGTCACGATAATACCCTTCAACTGACTCTCCATAATCAACTAGCGAATGCTCGATTCCTGTGACTCGACCATGATGAATTTCATAGCCGCTCACTTCGACTTCTAAAGCATCAAATTTCACTATGCCTTTTTGACGTTGAACGGTTTTTTCTTTTTCAAAACTAACGTGCATATTTGGCACCAAGCCAAAACCCGCTTCAACTTTTACTGCAACACCGTCGTGTCCATATGGATCTGACAAGGTTTCCGCCAACATTTGAAAGCCACCACATAAACCGACAATCCATGTATCTTTTGCTAGTGATTGTAATTTCTCTGCTAATCCCTGCTTTTTCCAATACCGCAAATCCGCAACCGTGCTCTTTGTGCCAGGCACTAGTAAAACATCGGGTTGGCCGATTTCTTCAACGGTTTTTACCCAACGAACCGATACGTCCGGCTCTGTTAAAAACGGTTCAATATCCGTGAAGTTGGATATGTAGGGATGCTCACACACCACCAAATCGATTGCACCTTTAATCGTGGATTGTTTTTGTACCGCACCCACTCCAAGTGAATCTTCTTGCTCGATTTCGTGACTGTCCATATAAGGAATCACACCAAGAACTGGAATTCCTGTATACGATTCTAAAAACTGCACACCATCTTCAAAAAGTTTGGCGTCCCCTCTGAATTTATTGATGATCAAGCCTTTCACTCGTTGTTTTTCTGGTATTAAAGCGAGCGTTCCAACAATTGAGGCAAAGACGCCACCACGTTCAATATCAGCCACAAGAATTACGGGAACATCTGCCCGTTTTGCAACTGTCATATTGACCAGTTCGCGGTCGTTTAAGTTCATTTCAGCAGGACTTCCCGCTCCTTCAATAACTAAATGCGTGAAATCTTTTGCTAAATTGTTCAGTGCTTGATCGATTGCTTGTAATCCTTTTTCGTAAAATTGCGCTCGGTAGTCCATGCCGTCCATCGTTTCAAGTTTTTTACCGAACAATACCACTTGCGATTTCATGCCGCTTTCAGGTTTTAATAAAATCGGATTCATGTCAACAGTAGCTATGGTGCGAGCCGCTTCTGCTTGCACGCCTTGCGCGCGACCAATTTCTTCGCCCAATACCGTCACATAAGAGTTATTTGACATGTTCTGTGATTTAAAAGGAGCAACTTTCACGCCTTCATCCGAAAGAATTCGGCAAAAAGCGGTACACAGCATACTTTTGCCGACATCTGAAGAAGTTCCTTGAATCATTATGCCGCGCATGTTTTCACTTCCTTCTAAAAGCCAGACCGTTCTCCATCTCAATTGCTTGATCCGCTTTCTCCACTAACCAAATGTGAATGTTACCGAGCCATGCTTGGTATCGTTCATCACGCACGAAGTCATCTAACACTTCGTTTGAAACAATGGTCAATAAATCAACTGCGGTTAGCATTTGATCGATTGTCTCTTGCAACCTCGTCCATTTCGCTTCCATACATCCGGCTTTATCAACGCACATATTACCCGTTTCCCAACCTTCGTATAGTTCGTTGGCAAGCCAGGTCGTCACACAATCCCACAACACTAAATCATGCGGTTGTAGTTTTTCGATAGCATTTTCCATTTTGTGTGCTTGTTCGATCGTGTACCAATTGTCTTGCAAACGGTCGTCACGGTGGCGTTCAATCCGTTCTTTCATTTCCTCATCGTATGCTTGTCCACTTGCGATATAAACTTTACGAGTCTCGCCAAATGTGCGGACAATTGTTTCGGCATAAGCACTTTTGCCACTGCGAACGCCTCCGCTAATAAAAATTAATTCGCCTCGAGCCATTCGCTAATCGCCTCCCGAAGTTTTTCCATATTGTCAGGTGATTTCATCCCGATTCGGAACCACTGGCCATTCATTCCTTGAAAAGATTCGGTATGACGAAGGACAACCCCTTTTTTCAAAAGGTCTATAAAAAATGCAGTGGCGTTTTTTGATTCAGGTAATTTAAACGACAAGAAGTTCACTGCAGAATGGGTTATCTTGCACTGATGCATTGCTAAAAACTGTTGCATTTTTTCTCGTTCAGTTGTTGCGGCTTTGATCACCTTTTCACGATAACCCGATTGATTTAAACAACTTGCACCGATTGCAGCGGACAGGGCATTCACGTTCCAATGCGCTGCTCCTTTTTTCAATTGAACGATTGTTCTCCTCTGACTAACCACATAACCGAGACGCAGACCCGGAATCGCATACATTTTAGTCATTGAGCGAACAATAATGACATTTGGAAACTCGTGTAAAAAAGGGATAAAAGAAGCTTCCTCACCAATAAAATCGATAAATGCTTCATCAAGTACCAGTTCACAATCGTGTTCGAGACAGGTTTTCGCGATTTGCCGAAGCTTTTTAATATGTATGAAAACACCGGTCGGATTATGCGGATTGCATATATAAAGCGCTTTGCAGCCGGATATAGTAGTTTGAATGCTTTCAAGTGTTAACATCCAGTCGTTTCTCGGTTGTAATTGAATCGTCTGGATTTCAACATTTTCTGCTTCTAAAGTTTGGCGGTATTCCGAAAACGCCGGTTCGACTAACACAACCTGTTGGTTTCTATACCTTTTAGCCAACCAAGTAAACACCTCAGCTGCTCCGTTTCCTGTAGCTACTTGGTCCACATCAACTTGATGAAACTGTGCCACTGACGTTCGAAACGGTTCACCGTCTGGATCTGGATAAGAGCCGATTAACGCGTACATTTCCGACCATTGTTCTTTTAAAAATGCAGGAGGCCCAAATGGGTGAACATTTTCACTGAAATCTATTAGTTGTTTAGGCGGGCTGATACCCGCTTGATTATATAAGCGCAGTGGATTGGCTCCATGATTAGGCAATTCCAAGTAAGACTCCTCCTAACGCAAATAAAATAAAAAATCCAATTGTCACTTTTTGCATCTGTTGAATTGTTTCTTTAATATGATGTGCTTCGAGTTGATAAACCGGCCTTCCCATAAGCGCACGGTGAGATTTAACGCCCCGGTACCAATTGGTTCCGCCTAATTGAACGCCTAACTGTACAGCCGTTGCCGCTTCTAACCAACCGCTATTCGGACTTGGATGCTTAGGGGCATCTTGCAACCAAATTTGAAGACGCTGACGTATTGTGAGTGTTTGATGGCTTTTTGTCATGATTATAAGCAAAAAGCCCGTTATGCGACTCGGAATGAAATTCAAGACATCGTCCGCTTTTGCCGAAGCAAATCCAAATTCCTTAAATTCTTCATTTTTGTAACCTACCATTGAATCCAGTGTATTAACCGCTTTGTATAGCCATAAACCAGGCGCTCCTAGTAAAAACGCCCAAAATAACGGTGCGGTTACGCCATCACTTGTGTTTTCGGAAACCGTTTCGACAACGCCACGCGTAATCTCACTTTCATCTAATCCATCTGTATCTCTTCCAACAATCCAGGACAATTTCTCACGTGCCAATTCCATGTTTTGATCGATAAGTGGATGATAAACATCCATTGCTGCATCCTTCAAACTTTTTTGCGCCAGTCCTGAAGCGATTAACAACGCCTCTATTGCAATACCAACAACCGGATGCATCAAATAAGCTAAAAAGACAATGGCATATACAATTATAAATGCAGTAATCGCAATGGTTGCAAGAAGCAAAAATCCGTTTTGGAATGCAACATTCCCACGATTCCACCGATTGGTTAAGTTTTTTATTACTCTACCAATCCAACGAACGGGGTGTGGCCAATTAAGTGGATCTCCAACAATGCGGTCGATAATGATTCCTAAAAAAATCGCTAAAAGATGTGACATCATCCGTTGTCCGCTTTCGCTAGCTCATACAATATGAGCGCTTCTATCGTACATTCAAAAACTCCGACTCCGATTAATTTACCAAGCTCGGTAATGGGTCCTGCATAAGGTAACTTCTCACCTTGTTGCGTCGCCGCTACTAAACAACTGTCAGTTGATGTACCTGTTGCAATCGTACCTGTGAGCGGGTCTTTGACCTGTCTTTCTTGAAGCGCTTTCGTTTTCGCTTCGGTCGCTGTAATCATCGCTTGTATAAATGCTTCGTCTGACAAAACACCATTGACCATGATCCATGTATTAATCGTACCAACTTGGACGGATCGTTCTACCGCTTTTGACACGTCGACACCATTACCGACTCCAGCAGTCACGGCAATGACGACGGAACCAAACGGCCCTTCGTATTCTTTGACGATGGCGTCTTGCGTTTGAACCGCGGTCATCATCCCAACAGTGTCCGTAGTTTTTAACCCATTTCCCGCAATAAACTCGGTCATTTCTTGAACACTATCATTTACGTTGTAAGCTGCATCTACGTGACGGTTCATAAAGTTACGGAACCATCCAGAACCTGCATTCACCACAGCTGAAGAAACCGTTTTTAATGGCGTCGGGCTTTGATACAACACCATATCATTTGAAACGACAAAGTCTTCTGCACAGATGCGATGGGTTGCTATTTCATTTTTCACTCCTGGCAATAATGTGATTTGCGGTTTTGGCAATTCCGGATGCGGATGGTTGCTAACTCTTGTTTTATAAACCGCCTCAATATCCTGCTCTCGCACCACTTCATGCGGCTCACCAATACGAACGATGGTGCCTCGATCAAGCAGCAATAATTGATCACAATACATAGATGCTAAATTTATATCATGGAAAATCGATACAATCGTTAAGTTTTTTTCGATCGCTTGTTTTTTTATCGTGTCGAGCAACTCTTTTTGGTGATTGATGTCTAAATGATTTGTTGGTTCATCGAGCAATAGAATCCCCGCATCTTGCGCTAACGCTTGTGCGACAAAAACACGTTGCTGTTCGCCACCGGACAACCGATCAATTTGTGTTTTTTCATATTGGCTAATGTCCATTAATCGCATAGCTTCTTTCACCGCATGCTCATCTTCTATGGACCAAGATGAAAACCAACCTACTTGGTGAGGGTAACGACCAAGTGATACGGTTTCCCGAACGGTATGAGCAAAAGAGTGAGCATGAAGTTGAGGCAATACCGCCATTTTTTTCGCTAGTTCTTTTGCCGGAAAATCTGTAATAGACGTCTCTTCAATTCGAACTTCGCCACTAGTTGCTGGCAACACGCCACTGATTAACTTCATTAACGTTGATTTCCCACTGCCGTTCGGCCCTAAAATACCGAGTATAGAGCCTTTGTTAACAGTGAAGGATACGTTCTCAACGATTTTTTTGTCCCCGTACCCGCCTGTTAGTCCCTTGATTTCAAGCATCGTTAAATCCCTCCTTTGCGTTGACGGAAAAAGATAAAGGCAAATACCGGTGCTCCGATAAACGCAGTAATGACACCAATCGGCAATTCTGTCGGGGAAATAATCGTTCTTGATACTAAATCACAAACGATTAATAAAGCAGCCCCGTTGATAAAAGATAAAGGCAACACATGACGATGATCTGATCCCCAAAGCAAACGAGTCATATGTGGCACTACTAGACCAACAAAACCAATGGTTCCTGAAACGGAAACGGCAGCTCCTGTTAGTACCGAACCACCAATTAAAATCGTCATTTTGCTTTTTTTCACATCCACACCAAGGTGTTGTGCGCGTTCTTCACCAAACAACATGGCGTTTAACTCACGACGTTTGAGCCACAATACGAATGATCCGATTAACACAAACGGCAGCGCCATCCGGACGTATGGCCAACCACGCATTGATACGCTTCCGAGTAACCAGCCAATAATTTGTCTCAACTCTTCTCCGGTTAAGGCAATCATCAACGAAATAATTGATCCAAGAAAAGAGCTAAATATAATACCCGTCAAAATCACGGTTTCCATTTTCATCGAGCGGTCCACCAATTTCGCAAAACTGACAACAGCAAGCATCGTCAGTAATGCGCCGATCATGCTCATAACCGGTAAAGTAAATGGACCTAAAAACGGAATAGAGATACCAAAAAAGAGCGTCATCACAGCGCCGACTGAGGCACCGGAAGACACTCCCAGGGTGTACGGATCGGCCAATGGATTTTTCAAGAGCCCTTGAAATGCCGCACCAGCAATCGCCAATGCCGCACCAACAAGCCCTGCTAAAACGACACGTGGCATACGAATATTCCATAAAATATTGGCAGCCGCTTCATCGAACGAAGGATTCCATAGCACTACTGGTGATATGGATACCGTCCCGACCGTGACACCTAGCAATATCGCTCCCGCTAAAATAAATAACGAAACGCTATATGCTACTATATTTTTACTCATTGAACACATCAGGGTATACTGCCTGAGCCATTTCCATTAGTCCCGTTGTTAAACGTGGGCCAGAACGAGTGAGCATATCTGAATCTAAGCTGTAAACTGCTTCTTCTTTAACTGCTGTTACTTCTGCAAAACCACCCCGAGATTTGATTTGACCAACGGCATCTTCAACATAAGCGCCTTCTGTCGTAATAATCACATCTGGATTTGCTGCAACAATTGCTTCTGGGTCCATAATAACCCATCCTTCTAATTCGCCAGCAACATTTTCCGCGTTGATTAGCGTTAACATTTCATCCATAAATGTCCCGCTACCAGTTGTATAAATATCCGGCTGACTACCGACTTCTAAAAAGACCGTTTTTGGTTCTTCGACTGTTGCTGCCAATTCTTCAATCGATGCTACTTGAGCTTCCATTTCCGAGACAATGTTTTCCGCTCTTTCCAAGCTACCTGTCGCTTCTCCGATTGTTGTAATTGAATCATACACTTCCTCAAAGCTCGCTGCGTTTTGAACGACAAATACATCAAGTCCGGCATCACGCAATTGCTGTAGTCCCGCATCACCCACACCTAATCCTGATTCGTGAGCCAATACTAAGTCTGGCTGAAGACCAATGATTTTTTCTACATTAAATTCTTGTCCGCCGATTTTTTCAACGTCAGCTGTTTCTTCTGGGTAGTTGTCATAATCCGATACGCCAACGATTTTGTCGCCTAATCCAAGTTCATATGCAATTTCTGTATTAGAAGGAATCATAGAAACAATCGCTCCAGGCTCTTCGTCAATTACAACTTCATTGCCCGCTCCATCTGTCAGCGTTACGGGAAACTCAACATCTTCAACTTCAGTTGGTGGTTCTGCTGGTGTTTCGACGTCTTCTTCAGGTGTTGCGGTTTCTCCGCACCCTGCCATTAAAACTGCTGCTAATCCTGCTGTTGCTCCAAACTTCCAAAACTTGTTCATCATTAAAATCCTCCTGGTTGGTAGTGTTATTTTTGTAAGCAATCACTGTAGGCAGAAGCTGTTTTGTGGATTACTTAAACCGATACAAAACAAAATCCCCCGCAAAGTTCTGCGAGGGATTGAAAGGACGCCATAAAAAAGCATGCGCATCCAGCCTTTCCTCGCAGGCGTATGGGTGTGTTGTCATAAAGGCAGGTCTCCTGGCTTGTGATCATTGGTCTTTGCACCTTCCCAAAGCATTGCTTCAGTGGCATATGGCAATTTCCTCTCACTTACAGTGGCGGGACCGCGCCGGAATCAAACCGGCTTCCCTTTTAACTCATGTTCTTAGACATAAGCACCTTTATGAATCGCTATTAAGTTCTAATTCTGTTTTCATTATACACGTAACTGTTTAGCTTTTGCTTACATTTTTTCAGGAGCTTCGACGCCCACTGTTTTTAGTGCATTAGCTAATGTTGTTTTCACAGCTGTGATCAGTGCTAAGCGAGCACTAGTCATTTCGACATTTGATGCATCCAATACTTTGTTGGCATTGTAGAAGCTATGGAAATTTGACGCCAACTCTTGAATATACGTTGTAATGCGGTGAGGTGCGCGTTGTTTCGCTGCATCTGCGATGACTTGCGGGAAATCCCCGATTTTTTTCAAGACATCAATTTCTTTTTCAGAAGTCAATAAGTTTAAATGTTCTTCTGAAGCCAATAAACCTTGTTCTTCTGCTTGACGTAAAATCGAGCTAATACGAGCATGCCCATATTGCGAATAATAAACTGGGTTTTCGTTTGACTGTGAAACGGCCAAATCCAAATCAAAGTCCATATGCGAATCGCCTGAACGCATCGCGAAGAAATAACGCACAGCATCTAATCCAACTAGTTCGACAAGTTCACGCATCGTTACAGCTTTTCCTGTACGTTTGCTCATCTTCATTTTTTCGCCGTCTTTATACAATTGCACCATTTGAATAATGCTAACTTCAAGGGTATCACGATCGTAACCAAGGGCTTCAATGGCTGCTTTCATGCGTGGAATATAGCCGTGGTGATCAGCACCCCAAACGTTGATAAGCTTACCAAATCCGCGTTGTAATTTATCTTCATGGTAGGCGATGTCAGGCATTAAATATGTGTACGAACCGTCATTTTTAATTAATACGCGGTCTTTGTCATCACCAAACGTTGTTGAACGGAACCAAGTAGCGCCGTCTTCTTCATAGACATGACCGTTTTCACGAAGTTTAGCCAAAGCCTCATCAATTTTACCGTTTTTGTAAAGAGACGATTCTGGATACCAAACATCAAATTCCACACGGAAGTCTGCTAAATCTTGTTGCAGTTTAGCCAATTCCACTTTTAAACCGTGTTCACGGAACGTTTCAAAACGTTCTTCGTGCGTCATGCTAACAAATTTATCGCCATGTTCTTGAACCAATGCTTCGGCGATATCTTTAATATCTTGTCCACGGTAGCCGTCTTCTGGCATGCTATCGCCTTTACCTAACGCTTCAAAATAACGCGCTTCGATTGATAATGCCAAATTGTTAATTTGGTTACCAGCATCGTTAATATAATACTCGCGAGATACATCATATCCTGCCAAATCTAAAATATTGCAAAGCGAATCGCCGACTGAAGAGCCGCGCGCATGACCTAAATGCAAGTCACCAGTTGGGTTCGCCGAAACGAACTCCACTTGGATGCGCTCATTATCGCCTGCTGTTGAACGACCGTAATCTACTTTTTGCTCCAGTACGGTTTTGACTACGTCCTGCAAATAATCTTTTTTGATCGTAATGTTGATAAATCCTGGTCCAGCAATATCCACTGTTTGAATGTTTGCGGCATCTTTATCAAGATTCGCTACAATCGCTTCTGCAATCGCACGAGGTGGCTTTTTCGCCAAACGTGTTAATTGCATCGCAATATTAGTAGCATAGTCTCCATTTGTTTTATCTCTTGGTGATTCTAATTGTACTTCAACAGCTTCTGTCGTTAATTCTGCTTTTTCAATCGCTTCTGCAAATGCTGTTTTAATGGCATGTTGAACTTGTTCTACTGCATTCATTATTTAGCCTCCATAAATTGTATTTCCATTTCATATTCCCCGACATGATCTAAGCCCAATGACAAATCGTAGCGGACCATAAACCGTGTGTCACTGACGAAAATCTCATGCGCTTTGGTCGTCAACATAAACGAACCTTGTTCATTTGTTAAATTGCCGGTTTGTTCTTTATGTAATAAAAAAGGGAGCCGCATCTGCAAGCCGCCGCTTCTCATAATCACTGCTTCATTTTCTTGAAGTTTCACCGTTGTCCGAATTTCAAGATCATCTTGCTGCTCAGCATACTGCAAATAACGCAGCTGGTTTTTCTCTGTCAATGTTCCATGAGATTCCAACACCATCACTTGTTCTTCCATATCCGGCTGACGGATCGTCGTTGTCAGTTTTATTTCTACTGTCTTTTGCATGTCTCTCCGCCTCCCCGTCAAATAATAACCTTCTCATTATAGCCCGATTCACTCGGCTTTTTCAATACAGCACCCATTGTTTACACCAGTTCTTTTTATCTAAATGCGATGTGAGAAGAATTCCGACTAATTTAAAGGAAGAGCCGATCCTTTTTTAGGATCGGCTCAGCTTGTAGACAAAAGAGTTATTATGTTAGTTAACGAATAAATATTCATCTTATCCTATATATTGGATCCTTCGCTCCATGCGGACGCTTTCCGCGGACGAAGCGCTGAGCCTCCTCGTCGCAAGCTCCTGCGGGGTCTCATCACTCCGTTTTTCCGCAGGAAAGTCAATGACCGAAGGGACTTCGGGCAG
>NZ_AEPB01000060.1 GCF_000189395.1 Planococcus donghaensis MPA1U2
TTCAGTATACGGTGAAGAAGCCGGTGCACAATTTGAAGAAACATGGAAGTCACACATTGGCTACTTTGTGGATTACGTAACAGCAACAGGTGAAGGCAACAAAGAAGGGCAAGAACAAGCGCGTGCTGAGCTTGATCAGTATATCTTAGACCAAGCAGCATTCTTAGACGCAGCAACTGAAGGACGCGTACCAGCCGATGCACTTGAAGAAGGCTTAACAGCCCACGTTGGACAATTACTAGGCGCATTTGATTCATACGTAGCCGGCGACTTTGACGCAGCGTACAGCTCAATTCGCGAAGCGTATGCACATATGCAAATGCCAGCAGCAGGCTTGTCTGCAGCAATCGTGGATCAATTCCCAGATCAATTTAGTGCAACAGAAATGCCATCTGAAATGCCGAAAACAGGCATGGGCGGCATGGCTGACCAAAACTCATTCCCAATCTTATGGGTTCTTGTAGGCTTGATGTTAGCTACATTGACAACCGTAGTAGCGGTTCGTACACGTAAACAATAATTATGTGTTTTCAGACAGAAGCTAGCCTGAGGGCTAGCTTTTTTTATAGAATTTTAATTGGCGTTTTAAAATGTACCCATATCACATTACCTAACTGTTTTATAACGGTCATAACACGAAAGCATAAAGGAGGGATTCATTTATGGAATGTGATTTTTTATTGTCGTACATCAATGGGTCCCATCTGATGAAAAGGGAATATGCTGAGATTTTTGAACAACACTTAGTCGTATGTTCAACTTGCCAAGAATTATATGAAATAATGGGAGACCTTCCTTCGATAGAGGAGGATTCAATTTCTATTGAAATGAAAGCTAGAATTTTGACCAAAGTCTTTGAGGGGGATCATCCCACATCATAAAAAACTCTTACATTTCAGTCATTATTAGAAGAAACGAGGGTTAAAAGTTTAAATCTCTCTTTCTAAAGAGAGATAAATGGATGGGTAAACAGTGACTATTATCAGTAGCAATCTTTAAGTCAGATGAGTATAGTTAAAATAAAGAAAAAATGTAAGGAAGTGTGCATGGACTCTTGTATTTAGAAAAGTGCAGCTCGCATTTCGTTATGAACACTTTAAGCAAAGCCAAGAGAATGCTAAGTTGCGGATGATTTTAACTTTTGTGTTTAGAAATAATATTTTGGTGTGTAGTGAGTCTAGGCAAAGATATAGCAGAGATAGAGAGCATAACCAATTTGTCACTTTAGGGAGAAATGCAGAATGATGTTAAAGTATTTCACAAAACGCTATGAGGTAATCATGCAGGGGACTTATCCGGCAAGTCGAAAAAAAATAATGTTAGCCACCCTTGCGAAGGATATAGAGAAGGCTTACGCAATTCCTTTGCAAAGAGATCCAGCTTGGGAACAGAATAATGAAGAGATATTCTCACTTTATTCTCAAGTTGCTACTAGGAAAGACATGTAGATTAAAAACAGAAAATGTTCTCATATTGACACAAATGTTTCCCTACAATTAGCTAAAGTTAATTTGCAGAAGAGCACTAAATCATTGAAAAAATGTATTTTATTTAACGCATAGAAAAGCGCATGTTTACTAAAAAACTTGCGCTTTTTTTATGCGTTTTTAAATAGAAATTTTTTTATTTGTAAAAATTTACTTTATACACCGTTTTCTTTGTAAAATCAGCTAGCATTTACATATTTCTATTGGTATATTAAGGAAATAAAGAGAAAGTACTATTCGGTGTGAAAAAGGAGGATTGCTTTGAGTCAAACATTAATCAAAGAAGTCTTGTATACAGTTTCCCCACAGCTAAAAGATTCAGTGAAAATCGTTGACGCAGACTGGAAAGACAAATATGGGTTGGCTGTGATTCTTCGGAAGCATAAGAAAACCTCCGTTCTATTGAATGACGTAGAAATAATAGTGACCTTTACACCATACAATTTGTCGATGATTCGTTGGATTGATGCCAATCACTTTCTAGTGTCTACCTATGAAAGCGACAAAAAAAATATGTTTATTGTAGACCTTTCTGGACAACTTCTTCATTCCTTTAATGGCGGTGAGGCATTTGAAGAGATAGTCGTTGGAAAAGAAGGAATCTGGGTCAGCTATTTTGACGAAGGGGTTTTTGGTAGCGGAATCTCTACCGAAGGACTCGTACTTTTCGATATGTCGGGTAACATCCTCATACGATACCATTCCGATTTATTGAATCCTAATGCAATAGCCGACTGTTATGCTCTTTGCAAAGGGAGAGGAACGACTGCATGGATCTTTCCTTATACCGATTTTCCACTGATTGAAATAAACTCACAAGAGCGAACGAGTCGCACTTATCCGGTGCCTGAATTACTGCATGGTGCCAAAGCTTTATGCATTAGAGGAAAAGATGCTTACTTTTTTGATCCTTATAATTCCAATCAGAAGATGTATCAATTGAAAATTGGCACACAGAAACCATTGCTTTTAGGAAGCGTTCAAGGCGTTCTGAGAGGGCTAGGTCCGTCAGAAACTAACCACTTTCTCTCCATTTCTAAAAATCAGGAAGTTGCACTTTATCAAGTGATGATTTAGGACATCCTTTTAAAAAAAGCATAACCATATTTGGCGAAAAATTAATTAATGCTTTTATATAGAAATAAGTCAAGAATGTTTGATAAGGTTTTATATCAAAATTGAGTTTTGTTTTTCGAGAATGTCAAAATTATTATTTAGAAAAATCGGAGGTTATTGGGGTGGATAAGAAATTAATGATTTATATCGCTTTTGGCGCAGCCATAGGATTCTTTTTTGGGGGAATCTGGGAGGCTATTGCGGCAATGGTGCTAATTTACATTGCTCTTAGAATTGATTATTTGATTAAAATTTTCGAACACAGAAGGTAATTTTTTAGGTGATAAGGGTATTCGTATCTCAATTTATCAAAAGAGAAAAAGTGACATTCAGCTTTTTCTCTTTTTGTGTTGTGAGGGGGATACTAAGCAAATTAGGAAGGAGCGAAGCAAATTGAAGAAGGAAATGGAAGAACTATTTGTTTATTAGCCTAATAGCTGTACCAATCCCTAAAATCCCGAAATTAAAAGCAGGAAATAGAGAGGTATTACCTAGTGAAACGAGGCTTAAAGGAGGACATGATGAGATCATTCATTTTTGATATGGACGGTACGCTTTTTCAAACTGATAAAATCTTGGAACGATTACTCAATGATACATTTGACTGGTTGAAAACCTTGAGTCTATGGAATACAGATACACCGATTAATAAATACAGGGAAATTATGGGCGTTCCACTTCCAAAGGTTTGGGAAGAGTTGTTGCCGAATCACTCTCTTGAAATTCGGGAAGATGCCAACGCGTACTTCCAAAAACGGTTGATTCACAACATTGAAAATGGAAACGGAGCATTGTATCCAAATGTGGAAAAGCTATTTACTCACTTAAAAAGAGAAGGAAATGCCATTTATATTGCCAGCAATGGCTTAGCGGCCTATTTAGCTGCCATAGTGGCATTCTACCGGCTGGACCAATGGGTAACCGAAACATTTAGCATTCAGCAAGTTCCTTCTTTGGACAAAGGGGAATTGGTTCGAACAATTATTGAGAAATATGAGATTGAAAGCGGAACTGTCGTTGGTGACCGGTTATCGGATATTTATGCCGCAAAAACAAATAACTTAACGGCTATTGGCTGTCGGTTTGATTTTGCGCAGGAAGAGGAACTTGCCCAAGCAAATTTCGTTATTGAGGATTTAGCAGATCTGATCAATTTATTGCCACTATTGCCTACTTAATAGAAGGTTGACTGCTACTGTATTTAAGTGTTTGACACTCCTAAATGAGGAAAAGGGGATGTCTAGTTGACCTTTAGTTTTTATCATCATAATCCCTTAATGATTGCGATTTTTCCCATAGTTTTTGCCCTAAGTGATTATAAAATTCTACTGTTGTTTATATAAACGTCCTGCTAGGTAGAAAGTTTCGAAGAGCAAGGGGAATTTATGTTTTTATCATTACATTTTTAAAGCATTGAATTTCCTTATAATGGATGATAAAATATAAATACACAATATTTAAATTATTTAATGGGGGAAAGAGATATTATTGATGAATAGTCACTTTAATCTGTAATGGATTTAAAAAATTATAGTAAATGGAGGAGAATATTTTGTCAATGTTACTTGAAGTGATTGCCATTCTACTCATTATCAATATGGCAATTTTGATACATGAAATGGGACATGCAATTGCAGTGATTTCACAGAATAAGCATGCTAAAGCGGAAATCTATTTTGGTTCATCAAGTAAAGAGAAAAAATTGAAACTGAGTCTCGGAAGAATTACCTGCTACCTAACCATAGCCCTTTCAGCGTTTTGCCGTACTTCGAACATAGAGAAATTACCGCCAATTACATATAAACAAAGACTTATTATTTTAATAGGTGGACCACTCGCTTCTTTATTAGAGTTTGGAACACTATATGTTACAGCTCAATATATTTCAGGTGTAGCAGGAAATATTATTATTAACATAGCAGGAGCTAGTTTCTTTCTATTCATAACTCCATTAATCCCTTTTACTTATCCTTCCTTTTTAGGCGGAGGTCCAAGTGATGGACTACAGATTTCAAACTTAATAAAAGAAAACAGAAAACAACGAAAAGCAGTTTGAAAACAGATTCATGAAAATCGGAAATCAATAAAAAGAGTGATTCGGCTGTATTCCGAATCACTCTTTTTTATCGTTTAAGCTTATACTGTTCGCCATAGTAAGATTCTGCTTTTGTAAGCAATCAAGCTGACGATGCTCAATAAAATTCCAGACAAGATGAATACCCCGCAAATGCCAAAAGCGTCTGCTAGAACACCCATCAAAAGGGAAGAAATGCCGAAGGTTCCGGTTCCAATTGCGCCGAGTGTGGTAAATACGGTTGGCAATTGAGCTTTTGGAACACTTGTCTGAACTACCATCTGTTGTGGAATGTTCTTAATTTGGCTAGCAACCCCAACCAAAAAGGAAAACAACAGCGCTAGCGTCGGAAGGCTCGTCAATCCAAAGAAGATGGTGACCAAGCTGCTGGAGATTGCACCTAGAAATATAAATTGGCTGAGCTTCTGTTCGATCCAGTTTGAAAACCGTAGACAGAACAAGCTGCCAGCGATTAACCCTAAGAAAAAGGTGCCATTAATAAATCCCCACCATTTTTCATCTGCGAATAAAGCATCACTGACAAAGACATAGAGAATCGCGGCAATCCACACGGTCCCAGCAATTGTCTCCAGGACATCCATCCAGACAATTCGCTTGAGTATAGGCGAAGTAGAGACGGTTTTCCAGCCTTGGCTAATTTGCTTCCACTTTCCGTGCTTACTTGATGGTGTAAAGTCGACCGTATCTAAAAAACTCAAGAGTAAACTTGAGACCAAAAATAAGGCGGCTGTTAACCAAACCAATTCATTCGCAGCGAGCCAAATCAATAACGAGCTTCCAACAAACCACATGGCGGTCTGAATCAGCTGGGTAACAGTTTCTGTAATGCCATTCGCTTTCAGTAGCCACTCGCTTTTCACATAATTTGGAATGAGCGATTGAGTCACTGGGTTGGCGCAGCCATCCAGTAAGGCGACCAAGCTGATGACCAAAAAAAGTCCGTAAAAATTAGCCATTGAAAGTTGAGGCAGAAAGAACGCCAGTCCGGTTAGCAAGATTGTTTTACCCATCTGTGACCCTGCAAGCAGCCATTTTAGGTTGAAACGCTGCATCAATAAAGGAGTCAAGGAGTTCGAAATGAACATCGAACTGGTGATGGTAAATGGCACAAAAGCAGCCGCAGTGGCTGATCCGGTCAATTCAAAGATGATGTAAATAATGCTGACAATATAAAGAACATCGCCGATATTGGCAAGCGATTGCCCTGTCAGTAATAAGTTGAAATTCCGATTCATTTTCATTATTCAGTTCCCCCAAGAAGTCAATTCGTAAATGATTTCTACTGAGGGGATAGATCAAATTGGACTAATCGACATACTAGTTGTTCCTTTCCGTTTAAGGATAAATCTTGGGGGCGATTTATCGAAAGTATTCATTATTTACATTGTACTTTAAATAAGATGAGAAATTTTACATTATTTTAAAGAAGGAAAAAACAATGAGTTATAAATTTCAACATATAGCTTAAGGACAAGAGGCTATTAGTGAGAATCATTATTTTACAAATCTCTCTTAGCTCTGAGTTCCAATACTGATGAAGACATTAAACCATTTAAAAGGGCGATTGAATACCCTCTTATTTAAAGGAAGTGGGAATACCCATGGTGAATTATATACAGGAGGTTGCTGAAAGGATGATGAAAATGAGCAAAATTGATCAAAGGGGTCGTTTAGAAGAGGAGCCATTTACGTATTTGCTGACTAAAAACGGCTCAATTCTGATCAGCTACCAAGGCAAGCAAGTAGTAATGCTAAAAGGGAAAGATGCCGAACAGCTATCTGTAAAACTTACAGCTGCAATGGGTGATGCAAGACAGCTGCAGATTCTTTTGGCAAAAGCAACGGGAAATTTCAAGCGGGGCAACGAGAAGAATGGAAAAAGAAATAGGAATTGATCAGAAATATGGAAATGACTAAATTCATGAAAACTTAGAATATATATTGAGTTAATCAGAGTCACAAACGAAGACTTGGTGCATATAATCTTGCATCCAGTCTTTCAATAGTTATGGAGATAATTTTGTTTTGAACAATAACTGTATTTGTTAATCTACACGATAAATTTCGTGACCCAAGCAATGTGCCTTGCCTCAGACAAAAGAATAACTGAGCAATTATTGTACTTAGTAAGCGAGAAGCAATCATCATTCGATGAGATATGAAGCCATAATCGTAGTAGCAATTCTTTATTATCCTTTAAACGGATGTCCTTTAAGTAAAATGTTTTTAGTAGAGAGATATGTTTTATATCTTCTAATATAGACAAACTTTATATTATTAAATTTATGTAATATTTATTAAATACCATTGACGATAAAGGATGCATTCGTTAAAGTTTAGTGGAACGAAAGAAAAAACTGTAAATTAAAATAATTAAGTGTTATTAATTTACAGTTATTTGGACAAGACTAGAGGTATTAGTAGGTAAACAGAAACACCTAGAAAAAAGGAGGACGTCATGACAATGGATAAAAGGTTATGGGGAAAATCAACAAAGGCGTTATTATCGATAGGGATGGTAGCAATGCTGTGGGTACCGAGTTCACCAACAACGGTGCAAGCAGCTGCTCCAGCAAGCGATCTGTTTATTTCGGAATACATAGAAGGTAGCAGCTTGAATAAAGCAATCGAAATTTATAACGGAACAGGTGCTTCAATCGACTTGAGTTCTTATTCGGTAGCGTTGTATGCGAACGGCAGTACATCCGCGCAAAGCGAGGTGGCACTTTCCGGTACGGTTGCTAGCGGTGATACAGTAGTTCTTTATCATGGCAGTGCAGAAGCGCCGATTCAAAGCAAAGGGGATTTACAAAACAACAGCGTGATCAATTTTAACGGTGATGATGTAGTAGTACTAGAAAAAGGCGGAACACCAATTGATTCGATTGGCCAAGTGGGATCAAACGCTGTATTTGCGAAAGATGTCACGCTAGTACGTAATCCAGATATACAAGTTGGCGACAGCGTCGTAAATGATGCATTCGATCCTTCGACTGAATGGACTGCGTATCCAACGAATACATTTGAGTACTTAGGAAGCCATACGATGAATGGAAATGAGGAAACACCACCTCCAGCTCCATCTGCTTATTATGAAACTGCAGCTGGTTTGCAAGGAGCAGCGTTGAAATCGGAACTTCATGAAATTATCGATGACCACCAACAACTTAGCTATTCAGAAGTGTGGGACGCGTTAAAAATAACGGACGAAGACCCGAATAATTCGGACAATGTCTTGTTATTATATACAGGAGAGTCGCGTTCAAAATCGTTGAGTGGCGGGAATGTTGGTGACTGGAATCGCGAACATACGTGGGCAAAGTCTCACGGCAGTTTTGGAACAGCGATGGGAGCGGGAACGGATATCCACCATTTGCGCCCAACGGATGTGCAAGTGAATGGAATGCGCGGCAACTTAGACTTTAATTATGGCGGCTCTGCAGTGAGCGGTTGCGATGGCTGCTTGCGCACAGCTAATTCATGGGAGCCACCAGATGAAGTGAAAGGCGACGTTGCCCGTATGCTTTTATACATGGCAGTGCGCTATGAGTCAGATGATGCGGTAGACTTGGAACTGAACGACCAGGTGAATAATGGATCAACGCCTTATCACGGCAAGATTTCTATTTTGCTGGAGTGGCATGCACAAGATCCTGTGAGCACTTGGGAACAGCAGCGCAACGAAAAGATTGAAGACATTCAAGGCAACCGAAATCCATTTATCGATCATCCAGAATGGGCCGAATCGATTTGGTAATTATTTTTCGTGAGTATTTATGATAGATGAATAGGTTTTAATATTATTCCTAGTTTATGCAAAATCGATTATGAAGAAAGCAGAAGCTCCTATTTGAGCTTCTGCTTTTTTTATTTCCGAAATTATCTAGCTATCAATCTATGTCCTAAGTATATTTATTATATGTTAACTATTTCCCTATATGTTTTTATGGAAATATCCTCAGTTGTTTAAAGAACGAGTTAGGAATAGGCTATCAAAAAATCGTTTTGGATTTAAATTAAATAAAGGGATAAAACTTATCTTATATGAGGAGTTGAAAGATTGTTGAAAAGAATACTAGCAGTTATCGTTAGCGCAAGTATAGCAGCATTAGCTGTTTCTGCAATAAATTATGTTTCACAAAATCAACGAGAATCAGATGTGTATTATTTAGGTATTGTTGTATATTTCCTTTCAACTATTTGGGTTTATTTATTGTTCTACTTGGTAATAGGTGTTCCTTCCTCTTGGGGAATAGATAAATACAGACAAAAATATAAAGAAAAGACTAATATCTATCAATATTTTATGGGGGTAGCCCTTTACTTTATTGTAGGATTGTTTTTTGGAACAACTTATTACTTTCTAATGAGTGCTAAGCAAGCTTACTTGTATAATATTTTTGAAACATTGGGGTCTTGGGGCGTAGCGTTCCTTATATATTTTCAAGTAATGTGGGTTCTTGAAAAAGGGTTTTTAGAAAAATACACTAAAAAACTTCAAAAGCCCGCCGAGTTTAGGTGAATACAAACCGGGTAATAAACCACAGAACCAAATAATTTGGCAATTTTGAGGAGGCGAAGATTATCGGAAAACCAGCAGCAAAAGATCAGATGGATAAGGCATTAAAAGAGCTGGAGCAAGATTATCTAGACGCTGTGGACAATAACAGCTCCAGTACTGTAGAGGCGTTTGTGGAAACATTTCTATACGATTCCTGGTCATACAACGAACAGAATTTAGACAGGATTAAAACTGTCATGAGTCGGTATTCGCAAGAACAAATAAATGCACAAACCTTCAGCAGCTCTTTTAGTCGAATGGTCGACAAAGTACAGGGAAAGCTGGAGGAATTGGACATGGATAAGCAATATCCAGTTATCCAAGACGGGCAAGGGGCTTCCTTGCTAATCGCTATTGTGGATGGATTGGTCATCCAATATTTTGCCGGGACCTATCCCACCGACGAATTAGAAAAGCGAACACCGTATTTCACACGATTTATCACCCAAGCGCTGAAAACTAAAAACTGAAAAAGCAAGTCAATTCATACAGCCCCTTCTCGTTTGTTGAGAAAAGGGGCTGTTATTCTTTTTGAATGTCTTCAACAGTCTGGCTATTGAATAAAAATAAAATCAAGCGGACTGCTTTACACTAAGGACAGTAACGGTCGTTAAGATGATGATCATCCCAATAAATTGAATAACGGTCAAATTAGTTCCCAGAAATAAAACCCCAAGCAAAGAAGCTGTGACCGGTTCAACCATTGCCACCATCGCTGCGGTTGCTGCAGTAATCAATTTTATTCCAATCAAATACAAAATAAACGAAATCCCTGCGCCTAAAATACCCAATAAGACAAACCAACCTAGATCAGGTGAAGTCACAACGGCAACCGTCTCTTGCTTATCTGCTATTAAAAACAAGATAAGACAAAACAGAAGAAATGCGATAGTTAAGATGAGTGGCGGTTTACCAATTGCAGCGGCTTGCTTAAATGCAAAAATAAACAAAGCATAGGAAATTGCAGAAGCAAGTCCTGTTGCGATTCCTAGAAAACTTACAGAAATAGAATCTGTATTATAAGCGCCTGTAAGTAGAATGATTCCAAGAAGGACGCTGAAGATTGCAGCCCATTTGAACCAACTCGAACGTTCCAGTTTCAGAAGGAAAGAAGTGATCAAAACAAACACAGGTGCAGTATACATCAATGTAGCTGCAACAGCGATACTGGAAGCTTGGATACTCAGAAAATAAAAAGTAATGTTACCCGCAACCCCAACACCTGCAAGCGATGACCAGATATATAATCGCGGAGAGCTACTCCAATTTTTCTTGAAACGAAGGAAATACCACATTATAAAAAAGAATAAGCCAATAGTTCCTCGGTAAAACGAAGCTACCAGTGGACTCCATCCTTTATTCATAAGAATATCGGCAATTACTCCGCTAGTGCCCCAGCACCCAGCAGCCAATATGACTAAAATAATCCCTTTATACTTCATTATTAACCTCCAAAAAATAGATGCTTGGCAGTCTATAATAGTATTCAAAGTGACTTTAACACATCTTTTAATCCGACTAAAAAGTCAATTATTGGTTCTACGTTTTAAACAATTAACATGTATTGCGCAGGTTATTTTATTAATTTACATTAATATTCAGCTTTAAACTTAATAAGTCCATAAAAATTTCAATTGAAAAAAGTTTTGAATTTTAAAGGAGTAATAATGTATACCAATTTAAAAACGACCGACGAAAAATAACTATTTTTCGTCGGTCGTTTTAGATTTAGTTATTTACTTGAACAGCTTCGTTTTTCAAAACTGGGCTTTTCATGAAACTACCGTCTTTTCTGAAATTGCCCATGACTTCCATCGTTTCGCTAATGCTCACGAACGCTTGCGGATCAACTTTTTTGATCAATGGTCGTACAAATGCCAATTCGTGACGGCTGATGACACTATAAAGAACTTTTACTTTAGCCGCCGAATATGCGCCTTCGCCGTCTACTACTGTGATTCCTCTGTCTAGGTTTTCAAGCAATTCTTTTTTGACGGCATCTCCTTGATTTGTCACAACCATCAAGCTCAGTTTGATATGACGTGTGTGTATACGGTCAATAACTAATCCAGTGATGTAGATGGAAGCCATCGTATACATTGCCAATTCCCATGAAAAGATAAAACCGGATACAAAGACCACTGCGCTGTTTAAACTAAAAACAAGCGCGCCAAGTGGAATATCTCGTTTGATAGACAATAAAAGACCAATGACGTCAAATCCGCCTGTCGAACTATAATATCGAATAATGATGCCAACTGCTATTCCTGAAATGACACCACCAAAAACGGAAGAAAGCAGTGCATCTTCTGTAATTTTAACGACAGGAATATAGAGCATGGAAACGGACGTGACCACTACAGAAAACAAACTGTTGGCGATAAAGGTCCTGCCAAGCTTCATCCATCCTACGATAAGAATTGGTACATTCAAGACAATCATCCAAAGTCCAGCATTCAGCGGGGTTACTAAGCCGAGCATCATCGCGATACCTGTTACGCCACCCGCTAGTATTTCATGTGGCAGCAAAAACATATTAGCTGCAAATCCAAGTACAATTGAAGAAACAAAAATAAGTAATAATCTCATCCATTTATTCATAATCAAACTCCAATCCTATGGGAAGCCTAAGCCTTAACCATTCTATTTTGTTTATCCCACAAAAAAAGGGCGTGCATTTGCACGTCACCTTAAGTGTATTTATCATAATGGACTTTTTTAGAGTTAATCAAAACTACGACCATGTGAATAAATTGCTTTTTTATAGCGATACAATATTTCATATTATAGTGGCTTCCGACTGGGAAATGCAAGCCTTCGAGTTTACTTCTTACACTTTTTTGTCTTAGCTACAAAATAAATAACAAGAAGATACTTTTCTTCCTAACGTTATGGGAATTAACTAGTTATTTTTGGGAAAACAGCAACGATTCTTCCTGATAAGATCAGGTCTTTTTATGTGACCCCATAATTAGTTTAACGGTTTCTTTCACAGCAGAAATTCCGTTTGACGAGATTCCCATCGAATAAGTTACCATCAATCCTTCATGTAACACTAACAGTTGTTCTCCAATTTCTTCCGGATTTGTGACGTTTAATCTTTTCAATAATGTAGAAAACAACTGCTTCAGCCATTTTTTCTCTTCGATAATTACCGCTCTTCCGGGATGAGATGACTCATTCAATTCAGCTAAAGCATTTATAAAAGCACATCCCCGCGGAGAGTTGGTTTCTAACCAACTCTCAATTGCGTCAAATATGGTTAGTATCCGATCTAATGGTTGTTCTTCTGGAATAAGGTCTATATATTCATGTAAATGTTTTCGCCACTGTTGATCCCGCTTTTCTAAATATGCCACGACTAATTGTTCTTTCGAGCCGTAACGATCATACAATGTTTTTTTAGTCACACCAGCTTCTTTAGCAATAGTTTCAACACCAGTAGAATGAATGCCATTCAAATAAAACAATTGAGAAGCGGTTTCGAGAATTTTTAATGCAGCAGGAGTCATTTTAGA
>NZ_AEPB01000059.1 GCF_000189395.1 Planococcus donghaensis MPA1U2
CCAACTGCAGCTGACAAGTCATCCGCGTTCGCTAGTAACGCGCCTGCTGCTTGGTCAAAGCTTTCCGCGCCATCGGCACCGTCTTGCATTGCCATGACCGCAAGGCCAGCGTGTTCAGTAAATGTTTGGTTTAATGTTGCACGCAAGTCAATCGCTGGTGTATCGGCACTTGTGTTTTCGAATTTGTCTGGGAACTGCGTTGTGATCGCAATGGACAAGCTTTCTGCGAACATGCTCATGTGTTGAATCCCTTCACGCTCTAATGAGTAGGCTTTTTCGAAATCGCC
>NZ_AEPB01000058.1 GCF_000189395.1 Planococcus donghaensis MPA1U2
TGAGCCTTGGGCTGTTGAATCTCCTAAATTATAATTTCATAATAAAAAAAAGGAAGTTGCTTATATTTTAAGCAACTTCCTTTTTTATTGGTTTTGTTTTTTATCTACTAAACACTCTTCAACAAACCGGTTAAAAATATTCATTGAAGCTTCATCACCTTGTAGAGCAAATTCTTCTGGATGCCATTGAATTCCCATAGCAAACTGGTGGTGTTTACTTTCCAATGCTTCAACTAATCCATCAGCAGCATGAGCAGCTACAGTCAGCTGTGGCGAAACATCTTTTACTCCTTGATGATGGAAAGAATTGACGTTAAATTTTTTCTCTTTCATAATATCATATAGTAAACTGTCATCTTCTAAAATTACAGAGTGCGTTCGGTGCGTTCGCATCGCTTTTTGTTTATGTTGATGTAGTTCGCCTTCAAATTGAGATTCTAGATCTTGATAATTAGTGCCCCCTAGTGAAACATTAAACATCTGTAACCCTCGGCACATGCCGATAAATGGTTTGTCGAACTCTAGAAACTTTAATATTAGTTCTTTTTCGTACTTATCACTTCCAGGATAAACAGCTCCCAGCTTTACATGCGGTTCTTCTCCATATAATGTTGGGTTAATATCCCCGCCACCGGTAACAATCAAACCATCTAACCTTTCACACAACAGCGGAATATCTTCCTCATCCACAATCGGGACTATTAACGGCAATCCTCCTGCGCGTAAAATTGCTTGCCCATATACAGGATCGAGCGAATAGGTTTGGTTTTCTTCTACTCGTGCAGTTATGCCGATTACCGGCTTGTCTTTCTTCGCCATGTTTTCCCTCTTCTCTATTTGATCACATCATGATTATATTCTATACCCTTTCTTTTAAAATATATAAACATTTCGATTGATTTCTCACTTTAAAAATTGAAATTTATGGCAATAAAAAGCATCTTGAGATCTAAGTAACGAGTCTGATGGTTATTGTCCAAAATTTTTTATCAATTTTTATTGGGTTCGTAACAAGTTGCTCGTTCAGATAGTAAACAAAAGAAAAAGGCTAATTCATAAGCGAATTGGCCCTCGTTTAAATTATTAATATTTCATGATTTACTTTTTAATGATCGCACTGACTTCCATCTACTGTCTTCTGCAGAGGGTCAAAGCGAAATCGTGCTAGATCAATCCGATCATTAAAATCCACTTCAACACCTTCTTCTTGAAGCGATTTTCTTTGGAAAAATCGTGCTTCTTCATCATTAAGTGCAATCTCACCTTGTCTGTTGACGATTCGATGCCACGGTAAGTGATGTTTGTTGCTCATACTATGAAGGATTCTCGTGACTTGCCTAGCTGCTCGGGGACTACCAGCTGCTGCAGCGACTTGGCCATAGGTCATGATTTTACCTGCTGGAATTTGCTTTATAATATTTAATGCTTTTTCAGTAAAAGTCTGCATTTCTTCATCCATTCTATTGCACTTTTTTCTTTTGACTCTCTACTTCCATTAAGAGACGCCCACTTTTGTACTCCTCAAGAAGCTCTTGGACAAATTCATATAATGGCAAGTTTCCTGTCTCTTTCGCAAGTCCGTCGCTTTCAGCGTGCACACACTTATAATACTCTACCATTCTTCCAACTAACTCCTCAAGACCTTCAAGCGATTGTTCACCCTCATGTTTTAATGGACGTTTTAAGTCTATTGATTTTGCTTCGTTTAAATATAAAAACTTCATTTGATCTAGATTGCTAACAGTTTGATCAAATACTTGTTGGTTTCGATCTAATCGATAAAAACTTCTCCAATAAACAAAAATTTCTTTTGCTACCCCCAGTTTTTTTGCTCCGAGTGATGAATTCAACCCTTCTACTACACATATTTCGTGCATAATTTTCCTTAATGATTTTTTATATTCTCTTTCTACCACACCTTTATATTGCATATATTTCATGATTAACCCTCCTTGGAATAATTAGATGTTTCTATATCTACGAATAATATCTTCATCTTCGACCGACACTAAGCTATCATAGGTTTGTTGATCATGTATTTGTTGACCGATATAAAACATGCTAGATTCACAGTTAGCAATTTCTTTTTTCATTTGTTTCTCATGGTTCATATCGTCTTGGAAGTCTCCACCTAGGTGAAAGAATGAATAGTAGTTTTCTTCTCCCCATTCTGCAATTTTCAATAATAATATCTGCATTGTTTCTTCGCTATACTCATCAGATACACTGCCTTCAAGATGATAAAAAATGGTATCTCCCATTGCAAGTACATAACAAGCTGATACTAGCTTGTCTTCATGATATGCACCAAATAAATGGAGATCTGACCCCATCGAACTAATTAATGTTTCAAAATAATCGTTTGTGAAAAAGTAGTAGCTATCCGCTTCTTCTCTTCTTCTTGCGGCTGCATAGTACAGCACTAGAAATTCAAACATATGCCTTACTGTCCCTAGCTTTTTCACAACTACATCCGTACTATTTTCATTTTTTTTATTATTTTTTAATTGAATTTTTTTTAACAGAAGCCTCTATATCTTTTAAGTTAATTGTGTAGGTTTCAAATAATGGAGAAACTTTCAAATAACTTTGAAAGTCATGAGCATTTTCTTTTAAAGGATGAAAGCGTATATACTCAGCTATAATTTTTTCGCTTTGACAATATGTTCGAAAGGCTTCTCTAAAATTAGCAGCCAAATTAGCGCGATTGCACTCTACTTTCAATAATGGTCCGCCATATCCAAAGGGAGTCGTAACATCATAAAAAGAAGCCCCTTGCTCACTCACTTGTCTTTTAATAAAAGGATAAACTACCTCACCATCGCCATCTTTATAATGAAAAAGTAATGCTTCGCCTGGATCTAATTTCAGTGCTCCTAAAAAATACTGATTTGTATAATAAATGTCTGTGATGTGTAAAGTATCAAGAATTTTTTTCCAGCGACTACGCTCTTGTATCGATATTAGCTCATACATTCATTCCACCCCTACTTCACCTTAAAAATCATTTGAAAACTGTTTGTAATTGTTGCTCTCTATTTTCTGTTTCTCTATCTCTACTTGCTGCATTTTTTATCATATGCACGCCAAAAATTAAAAGAATACTGAATACGAGTCCGATAACAGTCACGATGCCTGTATATAGTATGATTGCGCTTTGACTAGGCTTTCTATTTTCTCCTTCCATAGGAGCAAAAGAAATAACGTTGACATGATCGACTAGCGGTGACGTATTTACTTTTTCCTGAAAAACTACTGCCAGCGTATTGGCGATTTTACTGGCCTCATTTTTATTATGTGAAAAAATGGTAATTGTTAATACTGGAGAGTAATCGGTATAGCTAACATGCACTTGTTTACGAAGATCTGTGGGCGAATCAGCAATTTTTAGTTCTTCATTTACTTTCTCTAATACTTCCGGGCTTTTAAGAAAAGTAGCATATGCTTCTGTCATCAGAGGGTCTACCTGACCTTTTTCTTTTTCAACGTGCGAGAACGAAGATGTATCTCCGATTAATAACTGACTAGTAGATTGATACTCGGGTTTTACGAAAAAAATAAAAATGAACAATGTTGTAAGCATTAGACAAAAAGTAAAGCTGATTACAAAATAAGTTTGTTTTTTATAACCTGCTAACGAATGTTTTATGACTTTCAAATCATTCATGATCGTTCCCCCTTGTTCAAAAGCGTTAATTTTCCTCTTATTTCTAAAAATTCAGATTATTATAGTTCATTTATATCATACTTGAGTGGTTCTATCTACTCTTTTTCATATATTTTTTAAATATTTAGATTTTAATATAAGTAATTAGGCTAAAGACTTAATTAAAATCATTAAATTCTTATTAAAATTAGGCATTAAGTCATAATTAAGATATTTTTCTCTTTTAAAATTTTTCCTTTATTACAAACAGAAACCAAAAAAGCATCCCTCAGATAACTGAGAGATGCTTTTTTATTATCCTTTCCATAATCCGATAATCCCGTTTCTGCGGTAGATAATTTCTTTTGACTCTAGTAATTTTAATACTTTGGTTAGTGTTTGATGCGAAATATTAATATCCGTTGTGATTTCTTTGATCGTTTTAAAAAGCACGCCTTCTTTTGAAGCATTTACTAAAAAATACTGGATGAATCTTTCTCCAACTTCTGTTATTTTTTCAGTTTCTGATGAAAAGCACTCGCGGCAATCATTTAATATTTTCTCTTCTGAAAATACATTTGTTGTGATATACACCTGATTCTCCACCACTTTCACCTAACCACCTCCCAAATTAAAACGCAGGGGCATACACTTATTTTACCTATACCCTTTCTTTTTTAAAATATACATACAATTTCATTTTGTACTGATAATTCCAAAGTTACATATTAAAATTCCATTTTAAGGATATACACAATCAAATTCACTTTAGCATCTCTACAAAAACTCAATAACACACAGATTTTTCACTCTAACTATATAAATGAAGAGAATGTCCTTATTGAGTATTTTCTCAACAGCAAAAAAAACAGGAAAAGAGAATCCTCTTCCTGTTTTCATAGGGAAATATTAAAGATCATTACTTTATTGCTTCATTGCATTTTCAATAAAGTCTTTCAAAACGTGAATCCCCATTACGCAATCACTTAAACTAGACCATTCTTTTGGATTGTGACTAATTCCATCTTTACTTCTAACAAAAAGCATGGCGACAGGAATTGTTCGACCAAGATTCATCGCATCGTGACCTGCCCCACTTGGAATGTACGTAGGAACAATATCAAATTTGTTTAATGAAGCCGCAAGACGAGTTTGCAACTCGTTAGTAATAGGAACGGGCTTGATCCGTGTATTCAACTTAGTCATAGCATGAACCTCATGTTTTATTGCGACTTTTTCTGCTTGTTCGATTAATTGATCAATTAAAAGATCTCTTGGTTTTTCATTAATGTCACGAATATCAACCAGCATTTCGACTTTCTCTGGTATAACATTTGCTCCATTTGGGAAAACCTCTAATTTTCCGACTGTAGCTACTGCTGTATTATTCATTGTTTTTGGAAATTCAGGAATCGATTGAAGAAATTCTGCTGCTGCTACTAAACAGTCTTTTCTTCCAATCATAGGTGTATTCCCTGCATGTCCAGCTTCACCTACAAACACGACTTTAAGCCAAGCGGGACCAGCAATACCGTTTACGATTCCAACCGGTTGATTGGCTTGTTCCAACTTTTTCCCTTGTTCAATGTGCACTTCTACAAATAGTTCTAATTCTGTTAAATCTCTTTTAGCTGTTTTAAAAGCTTCAAGCGTGCTCCCATAGTGAGTTAATACTTCTTTTAATGTATCTCCATTATAGTCACGGAGCTGCGCGATTTCTTCTTCTGAAATAGCGCCAATCATTGCTTGACTCCCTGTTAATCCACTATTAAAACGCGATCCCTCTTCATCTGAAAAAATAATTACTTCGTAAGGTTTATTAGGAGTATAGCCTGTTTCTTTCCACGATTCCACAACTTCAAGCGCGGATAAGACACCAAGAGGACCATCAAAGTTACCGCCATTTGGAACACTGTCTACATGAGATCCAGAAGCTATAGCTGGAGCTTTTTGCAAACCTTCCAAGCGAGCTGTAACGTTCCCTGCTCCGTCTTCTGATACTTGTAAGCCCGCTTCTACCATCCATTCTTTCACCAGTGTTTTTGCAGCTTTTTCTTCATCGGAAAAGCCAGGTCTTTTTATGCCCCCCACTTGAGAAAAACCGATTTGTGACAATTCGAATAATCGTTTTGCAATACGTTCTCCGCTAATGCCTGAATGACTAAGTTTATGATCATATTCTTTAAGTAAGTCATCATACAAAGGATTGTTAGTTGTTTTTTGCATAATACCCTCCTAAGTTCTTTTTATTTAGTTAAAAAAGCCCAAGCATACTGTGCGTAAAGCTCTGCTCCAGTAGCCATTGAATCTTCATCCACATTAAATTTTCCGTGATGATGTGCCCACTGCGTATCTTTTTGTGGATTACCACTTCCTACTAATGCAAAACTTCCTGGAACTTCGTCTAAATAAAATGAAAAATCTTCTCCACCCATTGTCGGTGTTTCTACATAAAGAGAATCTTCACCAAATGCTTCCATTGCCACTTCTTGAACTAATTGCGCACTTTCTTCTCCATTAATAACGGCTTGTGTCCCACGAATATATTCAACTTCTGCAGATCCCCCGTATATCGCAGCTGTATGATCTGCATAAATCTTAAGTTGTTTTTCAATATGATCTCGTGTTGTAGGGTCAAAGCATCGCACCGTTCCCTCGATATCGGCATTTTCAGCGATAATGTTAAAGCGAGTTCCTACAACCATTTTACCGATTGTTACAACGGCCGACTGTTGAGGATCAACAGTACGTGAAACAACAGATTGTACATTCATTACGAAGGAAGATGCAATAATCGCTGCATCAATACAATCTTGAGGCATTGCACCGTGTCCTCCTTGACCTTTAAAATGGACTTTGAAAATATCGGCAGAAGCAAAGGCAGGACCTGGACTGCAAGCTATTTTTCCGGTTTCACTTTGAGACCAAATATGTATACCAAACGCATTATCCACACCTTTGACCGCACCTTGGTCAACCATCGCTTTTGCCCCAGTCGCTACTTCTTCAGCAGGCTGAAAAATAAATCGTACATTTCCGGGAATCTCTTCTTTTACACTGACTAGCGCTTTAGCTGCTGTTAACAGCATCGCTGTATGGACATCGTGCCCGCATGCATGCATTTTGCCAAGTTCTTTCGACTTGTATGCCAAGTCTGTATTTAGTTCTTCCACAGACAAAGCATCCATATCCGCTCTAAGCGCCACAGTTTTACCAACTTTATCGCCTTTAAGCTCCGCAACTACACCTGTTGGTTCCATTTTACGCGCTTCGATACCAAGTTCTGTTAAATAATCATAAACAAATTGAGAAGTTTGAAACTCTTCCCATGATAGTTCCGGCTCACTATGAAGCTTGCGACGAATACTAATCATTTCATCGCTATTCTCTTTTATCGCTTTTTTTATCGTTTGGTTAATCATTATAAATCCCCTCCGATTATCTCGATAAACAGTTGTTCAATTTTCATTCGTTTCTCTTATAGGAAGCCGACAAAGATACCTGCTAAAATGACCGATACAATGGTAACTGTGATAAAACCGGCCACTAACATTGGTGGTAACATATGACTTGTTAATACTTCGCGTTCTTTTTCATCTTTTGTTAAGGAATTGATTACTTCTACTGTAATAATATAATCTGCTGGGAATCCGTACAGAGCGGTCAATGAAACTGCAAAAGCCATTTCTTTGCTGACTTTAAGAAGTTTCCCGACGATAAATGAAAAGATATACATACCAACGACACCAATCACGATACAGCCAATAAGCGGATAAAGAATTTCAAGCATCATACTCGGTGTGGCATTTTTTAACCCATCGAAAATGAATAGCAGGAGTGCCATGATCGCAAATCCAAAACCATTTGCTTTTTGTAGCGGGTGACGCTCAAGAAAGCCAATGCTACGAGCAATTACGCCGAACAACAAACACAATACAAACGGACTGATTTCAACTACTGGCGTTAAAAGTGTTGCGGTTAAATAAGCTAAGTAACCAACTAAAGCTAAACGGAAAAATTTAAAGAAGTCGGTATTGTATTTATCCGGCATCTTCGCAAACATACGCGGTTCTTTAACGGGTTTATCAACAGTGCCCGGTTGATTAGCAGGCATTTCTTTTAATGTCAGCTCGTTATTTCTATATTTGGTTAAAAGATTTTTTCCTTCTTTTTTCAGCATAACTGAAGTGAGTGGGTAACCTGCAAAGCCTTGAACAACATATATTACAATTGCAAAAACAGCTAATGCTGGTAACCCGGCGGCTGCTGCGCCTTCAGACATGATTAAAGCAGATACTAACCCACCAACCAAAGGAGGAATGGCAACTACCACTGTTTGATAGTCAAATAACAAAGTTCCGATACTGAATAAAGCAGCAATAATTCCTGCAATACCAGATAATGCGATTAAAATAGTTCTCCATTGATCTTTCAATTCTTGCAAAGACAATAAAGTTCCCATATTTGTAATCAATAAATAGATAAGCATTACAGCTACAGCTGGTGGAACACCTGAAAGCGTAACAATATCAGCAGGAAAGAATGTCCAATACCCAAGTAAGAACAAGACTCCACTCACAAATATTGAAGGTATCCAAGCTTTTGTGCGAATTGATACTGCTTCACCGATAAATAAGACTAAAACTATAATTGATAATGCGAGCATTTGAGCCATTTTATTTCCTCCTCTTTTCTTTTGTTAGCTTAAAACGATTGTTTTAGTTTTAAGCTGAATATTTTCACTATTGCAATAGTAGCACACTAAACAAGCTTTATATATCGAATTTTAAAACTATTTTGAAATAATATTAACTTTGTTTAGAATTTCGTAAGATAGAAATCGCTACCATTACCTATATATTGCATATTTTGAGGTAATTATAATCTCGTTCTTTTGTGACAGAATTGTGAACATAGAAACCCCATCTTTTCTATAAGCGTTTATTCAGGATGATTTAGAGGTATTTATTAGGATACGCAAAAATCAAAAGGAGGATGTCGAAGCATGGATGGTAGACATTATATTAATGGAGAATGGTCAAATACAGGTGATGGCAAAATTGACGTTATGAATCCTGCAACAGGTGAAGTCATAGGTTCAGTCCCTAACGGCGGCGAGCAAGAAGCAACAGATGCAATCGATGCAGCATCTGCAGCTTTTCCAGAATGGTCAAAAACAACTGCTTACCACCGTGCAGACCTTCTCATGAAATGGCATGATCTATTACTTGAACATAAAGAAGAAATTGGTGAAGTTTTAACAAAAGAAATGGGGAAACCTCTTGCAGAAGCGATTGGCGAAATTGAATACTCCGCTTCTTTTGTTTCTTGGTTTGCAGAAGAAGGAAAGCGCATGTACGGGCGAACAATTCCAGCTAGTAAAGAAGGTAAACGTATTCAAATCAATAAGCAACCCGTTGGTGTAGTTGTCTCTATTACACCGTGGAATTTCCCAGCTGCCATGATGGCTCGAAAAATGGCCCCTGCTCTTGCAGCTGGATGTACGTTTGTAGCGAAACCGGCTAAAATGACGCCATTAACAGCGGTTAAAATGTATGAATTGGCGATTGAAGCTGGCTTCCCTAAAGGCGTTATCAACTTAGTGACAGGAAGTGCTAGTAAAATTGGTAAAGTATTCACTAGTCACCCCGATGTTCGCAAACTTACCTTTACTGGATCAACTGAAATCGGGAAAGAATTGATGAAACAAGCTTCAGAAACAATGCTCAACTTGTCTCTTGAACTAGGTGGACACGCACCAATCATCGTCTTAGAAGATGCAGATATGGAGTTGGCCATTGAAGGCGTTATCGCTTCGAAATTCCGCAATGCTGGACAAACATGTGTATGTGGTAACCGCATTTATGTTCAACAAAGCATTGCAGAAGAGTTTTCTAAAAAACTTGGTGAAGCTGCTAGCCAATTGAAAGTTGGTAATGGGTTGGACGAAGGTGTAAAGATTGGTCCTTTAGTAGATAAAGATGGCTATGAAAAAGTAGAAAAACATGTTCAAGATGCTGTTGAAAAAGGGGCTAAAGTGGTCATTGGCGGAGAAGGACGTACGGAAAACAATGCTTATTTTTATAACCCAACGGTATTAACTAATGCCTCATCTGATATGTTAGTTATGAACGAAGAAACGTTTGGTCCGGTGGCACCGATTATGACGTTCGAAACAGATGAAGAAGCTGTTCAACTTGCTAATGATACACGCTTTGGCTTAGCTGCTTACTTTTTCACTGAAAGCATGTCGCGTGGCACATATATCGCTGAAAACCTTGACTACGGCATTGTCGGATGGAACGACGGTGCTCCATCTACAGCACAAGCACCATTTGGTGGCATGAAAGAAAGTGGCGTAGGACGTGAAGGTGGTAAAGAAGGTCTAGAAGCCTTCCTTGAAACCAAATACATTTCGATTAAAGTTTAAAGTAAATAAAAAGCTGCTCCGAAATTCGGAGCAGCTTTTTATAAAACTGTTTCACATATTTTAATCCCTTTAGAAGATGGTTTTGTTACTAAACTTTCATAAAGCGGGAATTTCTCTGCTAATTGAGTTGCTACCATTTCTTCTTGTCCTTTTTCGACTGCGATAAATAACGATGGTCCTGCTCCACTTATTGCCATGCCATATACTCCGAGCTTTAAGCAGCTTTCTTGAATTTGTTCAAAGTCTTGAAATCTGCTTTTGCGATAAGGTTCATGAAAAACATCTTTTTGCATCATTCGCCCTGCAGTTTCCCAATCACCTCTTACTAAAGCCGCAGCTAATACATTTCCAGAAGCACCACCTCGTATCGCCGTTTTATAAGGTAAATTTCCAGGTAATAGATCACGTGATTCTGACGTTAAAAATTCAGTCGGTGGCACTAAAATAACTACACCAATCTCAACTTCTGGAACATGAATAATTTCTAGCTCGTCCTCGTCAAAATAAGAAATGGTTAACCCACCAAGAAGCGATGCTGAAATGTTATCGGGATGCCCTTCCATTTCCGTACCAATTTTCAATTTCTCTTTCATCGAAAGTTGCAAACCGATTAAACGATCGGCAATTTCAATTCCTGCAGCAATAGCTGAAGCACTGCTGCCAAGTCCTCTACTTAACGGAATTTCTGTATCGATGACCAATTTTGCAGTCGGCAAAGACCGGTTGTATTGATCAGCAACCGCTTGGGCAGTTGCCACAATTAAATTATCAGTTCCCGTTGCAAGCTGCTTGTATCCTTGGTCTTTGTATTCAACTTGCCACGTAGCAGATGGTGAAACATGAACAAACATATGAAGATCTAATGCCAGACCAATCGAATCAAATCCAGGGCCAAGATTGGCAGTAGAAGCTGGAACGGTTACCGAAAATTCTTTCCAACTCATACTTTCACTCCTTTTTTTAAATCCTCCCAAAATTGTTCCATATCTTCTGGAACGAGTAGCGCTTTATGCTGGTTAACTGAGATAGCAGTTTCAGGATCTTTCAAACCATTTCCTGTTAACACTGCTACTACTTTAGAGCCTTTTTCTAAAAGACCACTTTCAACTTGTTTTTTGATACCGGCAATCGATGCACATGATGCTGGCTCTGCGAAAACTCCTTCAGTAGAAGCCAGCATTTGGTAAGCTTCTAAAATTTCTTCATCAGTAGCCGCTAAAATCGTGCCATTTGATTCATCTAAAGCATTAAGTGCTAACTGCCAGCTTGCCGGATTCCCAATACGGATAGCTGTAGCAACAGTTTCAGGGTTTTCTACTACTTTATTGTGAACGATTGGAGCCGCTCCAGCTGCTTGCACACCTAAAAGTATTGGACGTTGTTTGCCAGTGCGCTCTGCGTATTCCGTGAAACCTTTCCAAGATGCTGAAATGTTACCTGCATTGCCAACTGGTAACGCAAAAACGTCTGGCACTTGCCCTAATTGATTAATGACTTCAAAGGCAATTGTTTTTTGGCCTTCTAATCGGTAAGGGTTAACGGAATTGACTAATGCGATACCCGCTTCTTGACCGACTTCTCTTACCATTTGAAGAGCTTCATCAAAATTCCCTTTAATTTCAAGAATTTCTGCTCCGTACATTTTAGCTTGGGCTAATTTTCCAAGTGCAATACGTCCTTCTGGAATAACAACAATTGTGCGCATCCCTGCTCGAGCACCATAAGCTGCAGCGGAAGCAGAAGTATTTCCTGTTGATGCACAAATCAATACCGTTTTTCCTTCTTCTTTTGCTTTGGCAACTGCCATTACCATCCCACGGTCTTTAAATGAACCGGTTGGATTGGCACCTTCTAATTTCACGTAAAGTTCAATGCCCCATTCTTTTGAAAGTTTCTCTAAATGAACGAGCGGTGTATTGCCTTCTTGTAAAGTTAGTGAAGGGGTATTTTCTGTAACAGGTAGCCACTCTTTATGTTCTTCGATTAGTCCTTGCCATCTCATGCTGTTTCCTCCCCTTCTATGCGGTAATGGCTAATAACGCTCGCCGTTCCTTCTACTTCTTTTAAAACATCTAAATGTTGCTGTCTAGAAATTTGATGCGTCAACAAGACCAACTCTGCTTTTCCTTGCTCAACCGCTGGTGATTGAATCACTGATTGAATGCTCGCTCCATGTTTGCTGTAAATTGACGTCATTTTTGATAACACGCCAACTTCGTCGTTTACGAGCAATCGGTGACAATATTTTGCAAAGCGTTTTGCTTCTGGTTTGATGACACGTTCGTGCTGTGCTGCATGAGCCCGTTTACCATTAACGCCAAGTTGCAAGTTACGACAAGCTGCAATAATGTCAGACACTACAGACGTTGCGGTTGGTAACGATCCCGCTCCTGGTCCATATAACATTGTTTCACCTACAGCATCTCCGTATATGTATACTGCATTGAATTCGTTATTCACTGAAGCAAGCGGATGGGAATTCGCAAGAAAAATGGGTTCTACAGAAACTTCGATGCCGTCTTCATCTTTTGTTGAAGATCCAACCATCTTCATCGTATATCCAAATTTATTGGCTAACTCTAAATCGCCATCACGAATTTCTTTCATTCCTCTTACAAGAACATCATCTAAATGAACTTCTGTCGAAAATGCGAGGGATGATAAAATAACCATTTTGCGAGCAGCATCAAGACCGTCTACGTCCGCCGAAGGATCTGCTTCTGCATAACCTAATGCAGTAGCTTCTGCTAATGCATCTTCATATGTCATGTTTTCGTTTTTCATCTTTGTCATAATGAAGTTTGTTGTGCCGTTAACGATTCCCATTAAACTAGAAATACGGTCTGAAGCTAAACCATCTTCTAATGTACGGATAATGGGTACGCCACCTGCCACACTTGCCTCATAAAAAAGATCGCATTTTTCAGCATCTGCTAGTTTTAGAAGTTCGTGGCCAAATTCTGCCATAATGTCTTTATTGGCTGTAACCACTTGCTTGCCTGCTTTGAGTGCTTTTTCAATAGCTGTTTTAGCGCCGTCTACGCCACCCATCACTTCGACAATAATATCGAGAGAAGAATCATTTAAGATTTCATCTATATCCGTTGTAAATACACTTGGATCTAAGCTAGAAAGCCGATCTTTTTTTGTATCTCTGACCAGTACTTTCTTGATAGAAACTTGGGCACCTAATTTATGATGCAAATCTTGCTGATGCTGCTGAATGATTGTAGCAACTCCGCTGCCCACCGTTCCAAGGCCTAATAATCCGATAGAAATTTCATTTTTCATTGACGATTCCTCCCATGGTGTGTACACTGTGAAAAAACAACTGTTTTTGTCATAGAGACATTATAGTATTATATATTAGTTAAAACAACCCTTTTACAGACTATTAAAAAAGATGGGACTTGATTGGATGAAAGTAAGCAAATTTGGCGGGACTTCAGTAGCTAGTGCACAACAAATAAAAAAAGTGGCAGCCATCGTTAAAGCAGAGCCATCTCGTAAAATTGTCGTTGTCTCTGCACCAGGTAAGCGATTCGCTGGAGACGTCAAAGTGACAGATTTGCTGATTAACTTATCAGCAGCGGCACTTCGTGATGAATCAACAGATGAGGCGCTTGCCAAGGTTGTGGAAAGATACGCACAAATCACGGAAGAATTAGGGCTAGATCACAAGGTTACTCATATCATCGAAACAGACCTCTTAAACCGTCTTCAATCAGATAAAAGTTCTCCACCTCTTTTTGCGGATTTGATCAAAGCAAGTGGTGAAGACAATTCTGCAAAACTAATAGCTGCGTACTTAACGTCCATTGGTATGCCAGCAGAGTACGTTAATCCGTTTGACGCGGGTTTATTTGTGAATGACTTGCCGGAACGTGCACAAGCACTTCCAGAAGCTTATGAGCGACTGGCTGATCTAAAAAACAAAAAAACCATTTCCGTGTTCCCTGGCTTTTTCGGTTATACAAAAGGTGGAACATTACGGACATTTGAACGTGGAGGCTCAGATATTACCGGGTCTATCCTTGCCGCTGCTGTAAAAGCAGAACTCTATGAAAACTTTACCGATGTTGACTGCGTATTTGCAGCAAATCCTCAAGTTGTCGAGAATCCTGCAGCAATCGAACAAATGACGTACCGAGAAATGCGAGAACTTTCATATGCTGGATTTGCCGTCTTGCATGATGAAGCTCTTATGCCTGTTTTTAAAGCAGCTGTTCCGTTGTGCATTCGCAATACGAATAACCCTTCCGCACCCGGTACAATGATTGTTGCAGAACGTGACCATTCACTTCGCCCCGTAACAGGAATTTCAGCGGATAGCGGGTTCTCAACTTTATATGTTAGTAAATACTTGATGAACCGCGAAATTGGTTTTGGTCGCAAGCTTCTTCAAATTTTGGAAGACGAAGCGATTTCATACGAGCACATCCCGTCCGGCATCGATAACTTGTCTGTGATTTTACGTAGTCATCAATTGTCGTCTGATAAAGAACAACGCATCATAGATCGTGTGAAATCTGAACTGAACGCTGATGATGTTCATATCCGTAGCGATTTCTCAATGGTTGTTTTGGTGGGCGAAGGCATGAACAATCAAAAAGGTTTAACAGCTCGCGCAGCGAATGCCTTTGCAAGAACAGGCGTTAATATTGAAATGATTAACCAAGGATCTTCCGAAGTAAGTTTGGTGTTCGGAATTTTGAAAGAAGATGAACAAAAAATCTTGAATGAATTATATAAAGAGTTTTTCGAACCTGCTTTGGTTCATTGATACGATTGAAACTATAAATTGAAAGCCCTTTGCTAACACTCGGCAAAGGGCTTTCAATTTTTTATGACCAATGTTTGGTAACCGGTCCGGAACTGCCAAAAACGGGGTCTGTTTTTGGCACCGGCGTATTTTGTATATCATCCAATACAAAAGGCCGTTCTTCCACCTTCCCCGTTTTCAAATTGTAAGACTTGCCTTCTGGATAAGCTCCTATTACTTGAAAGTCTTGACTCGACTCTAGCAATTTGTGACCTGTCCCAGCAGGTAACAGGACAACATCACCCGTACTTACACGAAAATTTTCTCCATGATCACCGCCAATACGCAGCACGGCGGAACCGCTGCGTACCCCTAAAACTTCATGAGTGTTGCTGTGGTAATGATGATAGTTAAAAACTCCACCAGTCCAGCTATTTCGCCATCCATGCTCATTAAATACTTGTTCAATTTTTTCTGGATTCGCTTTAAAAACGGCCGGGTAATAAATTACACTAAGCGTTGTATTGTTTGGGATTCTGCCATCGTCTTTAAAATAAAAATAGTGTGCGTTAACTATACATATCAGCTCCTATTCACTTAAGGGTTAGTTACTTGATTTTAACGTCTGAATAAACTGTTCTAGTCGATCCATTCCTTCTTCAAGAACCGGCATGCTATAAGCATAAGAAATACGCACAAATCCTTCACCGTATTTAGTGAATGCAGAGCCTGGTACTGCTGCTACTCCACCTTCTTTTAATAAGCGCATCGCAAAATCAAAAGAAGTCATGTCGAATTTTTCAATAGAGGGGAAAATGTAAAACGCGCCTTTTGGCAAGACTACATCAATACCCATATCCGTTAATCGTTTATAGACAAAATCTCTTCGTTTAATGTATTCGATGTTCATTTCAGCAGGTATATGACGCTGGTTTTTCATGGCTTCAAGTGCCGCGTATTGACTTGGCACAGCTGCACAAATGGCGTTGTATTGATGAACTTTTAATACGTGTTTCATATACATTTCCGGCCCTAAAACAAAGCCAATTCGCCAACCTGTCATCGAATGGGATTTCGATAAACCATGGACGAGAAATGTTCGGTTACGCAATTTTTCAAAGCGTGCAAATGTCATATGCTTTTCACCATACGAATTTTCACTATAAATTTCATCGGTAACGATAAATACTTCATGCTTCTCAAGAACAGCTGCAACTTTTTCAAGTTGAGCCGATTCCATCGTGACACCTGTCGGATTAGAAGGAAAATTCATTAATACCGCTTTTGTACGATCTGTGATTAACTTTTCAAGACGCTCAGGGTCTGGTTGAAAACCAGTATCTGAAGTATCCAAATAAACCACTTTTCCTCCGCACAATTGAATAATTGGTTCATATCCAGGATAAGCTGGCGCTGGCAAGATGACTTCGTCACCTTCCTCTAAAATCGCACGAAAAAGCGAGTCTAATCCTTCACTGGCCCCATTAGTAACGATAATTTCTGTTTGCGAATTAAATTCCAACGCATACGTATCTTGAAAAAAAGAAGCGATTTCCGCTCTTAACTCAAGCAATCCTGCATTATGGGTATAACTTGTTTGATTGTTTTGAATGGCTGTAATCGCGGCTTGTTTTACCGCTTCAGGCGTTGGAAAATCAGGCTGTCCGATTGTTAGATTAATCGCTTCTGGATAATCGATTAATTGATTTGAAAACTGGCGGATACCGGAAATTTGAATAGACTCAATGCGTCTATTAATTGAGATGCTCATAGGTGACAACCTTTCTCTTAACTAAATCGAACAAAAGAAAAGAAAACTTTTCTTTTGTTCGATTTACAGTAAAAATTTTCGTTATTCATAAAGTCCTGGCAACCATAAAGACAGCGCTGGAATAAATGTGATAATAAGCAAACAAACAATCATTGAAAGCAAGAATGGAATTACCGCATAGGCAATTTTCTCAAAACGAACGCCTCCCACACTTGAAGCCACAAATAAGTTAACACCAAGAGGTGGTGTGACAAATCCAATTGCTAAATTGGCTACTAAAATAACCCCAAAATGTACAGGGTCTACTCCCACACTCACCACAATCGGCAGTAAAATGGGTGTTAATACCACTAATGCTGAAATGGTATCGATAAACATTCCGACTACAAGCAGTAATAAGTTAATTGCGAGTAAAATAACGAGTGGATTACTCGATAACGCCGTTAAATAATCCGAGATTTCGCCAGGAATTTGTTCAATGGTCATAAAGTATGCAAATGATACAGATAATCCGATGATAATCATGGTCGTGGAATTTATCACAATCGCTTGTCGAAAGCTTTCGTAAAGACCTTGCCAAGATAATTCTTTATAAACGAATTTGCCAATTATTATAGCATAAACGACCGCTACTACGGCTGCTTCAGTTGGCGAAAAGATGCCACCATATATACCACCAAGAATAATAACAGGAATTAATAATGCCCATTTGGCGTCCCAAAACGTCACCAACACGTCTTTAAATTTAAAAGTAGAAGCTTCCCCCGGCTCAGGCTTATAGCCTCGCTTTTTTGAAATGATATAAGCAGTAATTAATAGACCAGAACCAATAATTATCCCTGGAATGATGCCCGCTAAAAACATGCTTCCTACTGAAACCCCGCCAATAACTCCGTAGAGAACAAATGGAATACTTGGTGGAATGATGACGCCAATCGATCCTGCAGCTGCAGCAACTGCTGAAGCAAAGCCACCATCATATTTTCTGGCAACCATTGCCGGAATCATAAAGCCACCAATCGCGGCTACAGTTGCAGGACCAGAACCTGATATGGCTGCGAAAAACATACATGCCACAATCGTTACCATCCCTAAACCACCTGTCATCCAACCAACTAAGGACGCGGCAAATGCGAGCAGGCGTTTAGAAACACCACCTTTACCCATCAATATTCCAGCAAGCATAAAAAAAGGAATCGCAAGCAGTGGAAATGAATCGAGAGAGGTAAATGCTTTTTGCGTAATAATGCTAAGTGGCAAAGTGGTACCAAAATAAATCGCTGTCAAAGCTGAAACGCCTAAAGCAATCGCAATGGGTACACCGATTAACAAACAAACAAATAAAGTGCCAAATAAAAGAGCTATCGTCATGCCGGAAGGTCCCCTCCCTTATGCATTTCATAATCCCCTTGCCATATCTTCACTAATTGCTGAATTAGGCGAATACACATACCCGCCCCACCTAGCGGAATCGCTAAAAATGGAATCCACATCGGCAACTGCATTGCTGGCGTGACTTGTCCGTTCGTAATACTGCTTAATACTAAGTCTGTTCCAAAATAAGCTAAAAACAAAGCCATGATAAACCAAATTATGAGAGTAATCGTTTCCAAAATCTTTCTAGGCAATCCCTTAAATCGGGTAATAAAAGCCTCTACACGAATATGCTCTCGCAATTTCACGGCGTAACTTGCTCCAATCCACACTTGAAAGATATGTATATACCGGGCCATTTCTTCTGTCCAACTTGGCGCATTCGAAAACACATAACGACCAACAACTTGACCAAAAATTAAAGCAACCATCAGTACTAATGTCAAAACCAGAAAGGCCTCTTCTGCTTTCTCAAATTTCTTAATCATGCATGCACTTCCTTTCATAAAACGAAAAATCAAGGAATTTCTTCCTTGATTTTTCAACTGTTATTCATTTGCTGCTAATGCTTGATCGATTAAATCTTGACCAATTTGATCTTCGTATTTTGTGTAAACAGATTTTGCTGCTTCACGGAACTCGTTACGCTGCTCGTCTGTTAAGTCATTAATTTGCATTCCTTCTTCTTTAAGTTTATCAAGGAACTCACCGTCTTGTTGCTGTGCTAATGCACGTTGTTCTGTACGGAATTCTTCTGCTGCTTCTGTCATAATTTCTTGCAAGTCTTCTGGAAGGCTGTTGTAAACATCGTCATTGATCAGTAAAGCAGTTGCTGCATATACATGCCCTGTCAATGTTAAGTAATCTTGAACTTCATAAAATTTGTTCGTGTAGTAAAGGGAGATTGGGCAATCCATTGCATCATATGTGCCTTGTTGCAATGCTGTATAAAGTTCTCCAAAAGCAAACGGCGATGCATTGGCACCGAATGCATTAAAAGTATCTGTATGCAATGGGCTTTCTAACGTTCTCATCTTCAAGCCTTCCATATCTTCTGGAGATTCAATGGGTCCCTCATTGTTAGAAACATGACGGAATCCGTTTTCACCGAAAACCAAGCCTTTTAAATCATTATTTTCAAGGTCTGCCATTAATTCTTGACCAAGTTCCCCATCCAATGCTTTATAAGCTGCTTCGTTGTTATTAAATAAGAATGGCAAATCGAACACTTGGAATTTTTCGTTAAACGAAGCCATTGCGGCAACAGCTGGAATTGTCATTTCGATGTTTCCAAGTTGTACGGCTTCAATCGCTTCACGGTCAGAACCATATAATTGACCATTCGGATACAATTCTACGATTAAGCGACCATCTGATTCTGATTCTAATTTTTCTTTAAATGCTACTGCTGCTACATGGGATGATTGTTCTTCCGGTACTAAATGTGCAAGTCGGAGTGTATAAGTTTCTTCTCCGGCTTCTCCATCTTCTGTAGTAGTTGTTCCACTGTCTGGTCGTCCACAAGCTGATAAGATAAATAATCCAATAAGTAATAATCCAAGTATTTTTTTCATAGTTCCTCCTGTGTACTGTATTTCAGTAGTCGGTTTTCAATATTATCTAAATGAATACCTAACTGCTGTTTGGCTTTTTTCAAGTCTCCTTGTTCTATCGCTTGGAGTATGGACAGATGTTCTTCATATGCTTTTTTTGAACTGTCGGTTGCCGTATCAGATAGCAACAAAAAAGCTCTGCTCCCACCGCTATTAATAGTATTTATCATTTCTTTTAGACGGTTATTGCGGTGGTTTTGGTATAACAAAGCATGAAATTCTTGATCTAAATCCATAAATTCCACCACTTTTTTTTCTTGCACTGCCTGCAATTGACGTTCTATATTGACCATCAGTTCATCAATATTTGGTCGTTGCTCCACATCCGTTAAATTTTCAAGGCCTTTGATTTCTAATAATCGGCGAAGTTCCATAATCTCAATAATGTCTTGAGAAGTAAAAGCCGCTACTACTGCGGGTTTTAGGTTTCTTAACTCAATTAATGCATCCATCGCTAATCTTTTTAATGCTTCTCGTAAAGGCGTTCTACTTATACCAAGTTCATACGCTAACTTTTCTTCTGGCAATTCTTGACCAGGCTTTAGTTCTCCTGTAATAATCATTTTTTTGATATATTCGTAGGCACGATCTGCCAACGTGGCTTGTTTCGTGATCTTTTCCATAATTCCTCCCCTCTTTATATTTACTCCACAGAGTGTATACTGTATACAGAAAGTATAGAATAGACACTTTCATTTGTATAGAGGAAATCGAAATTTTCTAACTACTTGCTATAATCTTATTTATGATCTTAAAGTTGATTTTCACAAATTCTCGTCTACTTAAAGGAGTTGCATTTACATGACAAGCAAATGGAAGATCGAGTTAAAGCACATATTAAAAACAGATCAATATTCGACTAGCGTTAGCGAATTGTACCGACATAGTCACGACGAATCCGACCACACACCTGTAGAGCCTGAAGTTGTTTGCTTTCCAGAATCCACAGAAGATGTATTAGCCATTATGAAAATTGCTCGTGAAGCATCGGTTCCTGTTACGCCTTTTGGCAGCGGCTCTGGTTTAGAAGGACAAGCAATTCCAACAATGCGCGGAATTTCACTAAATTTCGAGCGCATGAATCAAGTTGTGAAATTCTCACCGGAAGATCTACTAGTGACAGTCCAACCAGGAATCACTCGCCTTCAATTGAATAGCATTGTTAATCGACATGGATTGCAATTTCCGATAGACCCCGGCGCAGATGCCACAATTGGTGGAATGACAGCTACGAATGCTAGCGGAACGACCGCAGTTCGTTATGGTGTTATGCGGGATCAAATTATCGATTTAGAAATTGTATTAGCAGATGGGACCCTTCTTCATACGGGCACTAAAGCAAAAAAATCGTCTTCAGGCTATCATTTGACCGGACTGTTTACCGGATCTGAAGGAACGCTTGGCATTATTACAGAAATCACGTTAAAACTTCATGGTATTCCTGAGCACACAATTGCTGCTAGCTGCACATTTGAGACACCTCATCAATGTGCAGAAGCCGCTCATATGATCTTGCTTAGCGGCATTCCAGTTCAACGCATGGAATTTGTTGATGCATACAGCATTGCAAAAGTGAACGATTATGGGAATTACGGACTTCCTGAAAAGCACTCGTTATTTTTTGAGTTTGCTGGCATGAAAAGTACAGCCGAAGAAGAAGCCGCATTAGCACAGGAATTATTAACAGATATGAATTGTGAAAACTGGCGAATTGCGGCGGATTCTGAAGAACGCGCTTCGATTTGGAAAGCGCGTCATGAAATGGCTTACGCATACCGGCATCAAGCAGGCATGACGATTACTGGTGGAGATGTATGCGTTCCTATATCTAAACTTCCTGAACTGATTGATTATGCTCGTGAACTAATTTCTGAAAGTGGATTACAAGGTGGTGTTTTAGGCCATATTGGCGATGGTAATTTTCATACTTCGATTGCCTATGACGCCAAGGATCCTAAACAGCAGCTTGCTGCGGAGAAGATTAACGAAAAACTAGCTTATCGTGCCATTGAGCTCGAAGGAACTTGTACAGGTGAGCATGGTGTCGGGCTTGGCAAAATTAAGTATCAAGATGCAGAACATGGAGCTGCCGTGACCATTATGAAAAATATGAAGCAAATGTTAGACCCCACTAATTTACTAAATCCCGGAAAAATATTCGCATAAAAGCCAGCTGAGGGAACAATCCCAGCTGGCTTTTTTACATACTACTAGAAACCGAGACGTGCTCTAACACTAGCCGTATAATTTTGACTAACGGGTAAAATTGAGCCGTCTCTAAGCGTCAACTGATAATTTGATGCAATATCACGCGAAATTTCTTCTATATAATCAATATTAACGATATAAGATCGATGAATCGGTAAAAAACTATCTGGCAATTGGGGCTTTAAGTTTTTCAATGTATGTATTACACAATACGTTTCATCATCTGTATAAAACCACGTTTTTTTTTGGCTGCTCTCAATATGAGAAACTTTAGTTACAGGAATGGGACGCCAAGTATCTTCATACTTGCCAGTTAGAAATCGAATTGGTTTATTTTTACGAACTAAATAATCTGGTGGCAAAATAATAACGAGTACGCTTTCTTTTTCTCCTAGCTTGACCGGATAGCCAATGCCGTAATATGGGGTTCCAAAAACAGACTCTTCGACAAACATTTCAACTCGCTGACCTTCTTTTTTCGCACGAGCAGCAATACTACCAGGAAGTACCAGCTGGCCTTCTCGAATCTGTAAGTCATGAACTCCCGCTTTATAGTAGATATAGCTATTTTCTACCGCAATTGCGATCGATGCTTCTTTCGGTATCCAATCCCCAATAATAAAACCCATTTGTTCCAACATTGTGTTCTCCATCTCCGACTCCCCTTTCAAATGTGTTTATCGCCAAATAGTCGCTTTTATCGCTGAATAATCCTTTTTGTCCTGTTTAGAAGACAGTTAGAATTTTCTGTTATATATTAATATACATCAAAACAAACTGTATTAATACAGTAGATTAATTTTTTTTCAGAAAGGGATGATTTGTTTGTTAACAAAATCGACAATGACGATAAAAGGTGAAGAAGTTCCAGGAATGGAAACGATTTTAACTCCTGAAGCATTAGACTTTATTGAAAAGCTGCATACTAATTTTGATAAGCAACGTGTCAAGCTTTTAGAAAGGCGACAAGTTCGACAAAAAGAAATAGATGCTGGGAAAAAATTAGATTTTTTGCCAGAAACAAAGCACATTCGCAACAACAATTGGACAATTGCTCCCCTACCTGAAGATATGAAAGATCGACGTGTTGAAATCACAGGTCCAACAAATCGCAAAATGCTGATTAACGCATTAAATTCAGGAGCTAAAATGTTTATGGCAGACTTAGAAGACGCAACTGCCCCCAATTGGTTTAACGTTATTGATGGGCAAATCAACTTACGTGATGCGGTTCGACGAAAAATTGACTTTGAAGTTGCTGAAACCGGAAAAAAATATGCGTTAAATGAAAAAACAGCAGTTTTAATGGTTCGCCCTCGTGGTTGGCACTTGATGGAGAAAAACATTCTTATTGATGGCCAGCCGATTTCGGGTAGCTTAGTCGATTTCGGATTATATTTTTTCCACAACGCGAAGGAATTGATTGAACGCGGGACTGGTCCTTATTTCTATCTCCCCAAAATGGAAAGTCATTTAGAAGCACGTCTTTGGAATGATGTGTTCGTATTTGCACAAAACGAATTAGACATTCCTCAAGGGACGATACGTGCAACGGTATTGATTGAAACCATTATGGCCGCTTTTGAAATGGACGAAATTTTATACGAATTACGCGAACATTCAGCTGGCTTAAACTGCGGACGTTGGGACTATATTTTTAGTGTGATTAAACGTATGCGGAATTTACCGGAATACATTTTCCCGGATCGTTCACAAGTAACCATGACGGTACCGTTTATGCGTGCTTACACACAACTGTGTATTAAAACGTGTCACAGACGTAATGCACCGGCGCTTGGCGGAATGGCAGCACAAATTCCTGTTAAAGGAAACGACGAAGCCAATGCCGCGGCTTTCCAAAAAGTGGCGGAAGACAAACGACGTGAAGCCATGGACGGTCATGATGGCACATGGGTCGCTCATCCTGGAATGGTCGCGATCGCGATGGAACAGTTTGACGAGCACATGCCTACGCCAAACCAAATTGATAACAAACGTGAAGACGTGCAAGTTACTGCTGAACAATTGGTAGAAGTGCCCACTGGTACGATTACGGAAGAGGGATTACGCTCAAATATTTCAGTCGGCATTCAATACATCGCTTCCTGGTTATCAGGTAACGGCGCGGCTCCTATCCATAACTTAATGGAAGATGCTGCAACTGCTGAAATTTCCCGTTCTCAAATATGGCAATGGATTCGCCATCCTAAAGGTGTTTTAGAGGACGGACGAAATATCGACCTTCCTTTGTTCCATAAAGTGATTGAAGAAGAAACGGCTAAAATCCAACAACAGGTTGGCGAAACAAGATATTCAACCGGTAATTATGCGGAAGCCCGTGAGTTGTTTACAAGCCTTACTTTAGAAAGTGAATTTGCAGAATTTTTGACACTGCCAGGTTATGAAAAACTAAACTAAACTATTGGAGGAGATCGAAATGAAAAACACTCAAACTTTCGAAACGCGTACAAAAAAAGAATGCCGGGAATGTGGCTGTGTCATCAAAGAACGCCGCGAATCTATTATTTATGAATGTGAACGTTGCATTGCCAATGTCGAAGAATAACGCAAAAGAGGAAAACCAGTAAGTTTGGTTTTTCCTCTCAGACTGTAGACAAAGTCTATTGAAAATGTATAGTTTTGTATAACCACAACCGTTCCAGCCACTGCGCTTTCCATGGGCTCAGCTTCAGCCTCCTCGTCACTTGCGTTCCTGCGGGGTCTTCAGCTTTCGCTGTCCCATAGGAGTCTTCGTGGCCAGAACGGTTGTTAGGATATAGCTCTAATTAGAGAGAGTAACCAGCAATTCCACTTTTTAAGAGGATTAATGAGTAATCACACAAGGATTCGGAGCGCAATGCGGCGAAGGGCAAAGATATGCTCCTGCATCGCTGCGCTAGCTTCGTCGCAAAGCCATTGCCCGAAGTCCCTTCGGTCACTGACTTTCCTGCGGAAAAACGGAGTGATGAGACCCCGCAGGAGCTTGCGACGAGGAGGCTCAGCGCTTCGTCCGCGGAAAGCGTCCGCATGGAGCGAAGGATCTAGTATATAGGATGAGATGAATATTCATTCGTTAACTAACATAATAATTCTTTTGTCTACAAGCTGAGAGGAAAACCAGTAAGTATGGTTTTCCTCTCTTTTTTTGTTAGTATGTTATTTTCTCTAATAGTCTCTGTTGATTGGTAACTTGAATTTTCCCGATTTTTCCTGCTGTCGGAACGATTGCCTCGCCATCAAAATCAAAGGTTTCGGGTTCACCTGTTTCGTTTTCAAACAGCACTTGGAATGTGAAAGTATACAAAGTCTTTTCGGTATCATTTTGGATGATTTTTATATTATCTGTGCTTAATTTGTATTCACGATCCGACAAGCTATACATAAAAGCATCTGTATTCTTAAATGTCTCATACGCATTATCGGTAAAATAAGAAGCATACGTATCGTCCATATATGCAATTAACGCTTTATATTCCGGTGAATTCAACCAAGTATTATATTGTTCCTCATCCATCTCACCTGTTTGACTGTCCATTGCAGCATTCCATAATTCGCGGTACTTTTCGTCTGGACCGTTAAATTGTTTTTCAATAACAGCTTGAATGGCCGCTTTGTCTTGTTCAACAGAATCGACCGCTCCTTCAGTTTCTACCTCTATGGCTTCACCATTTTCTGAACATCCAGCTATGAGTAAAAAAGAAACAATCATTAATAATAGCCCCATAAGTCTTTTAGTCTTTATAAAATTGCCCATGCTTTATTCCCCCTTTTTGTGTGATAAAAATAGAATTGACTAGTATACGAAGCAGTTATCAAAAAGTTCCATTTTTCTTACAATAAATACTTTCATTCACTTAGTTGAAATGTATTTAACTTCTCTATTCAAAAAGTGATCCCCAAAGTCATGAATTCCGACTTTGGGGATCGCTTTTATTCTATTCTTGGTTGGATGATTTAAAACGATAACGGTTGTCATCTTCAAGTTTATTAAAGACTTCAATATAGCGAGTGCCACCTTGTTCGCGTGCGTTTGGTGTATCTTCACCTTCTAGAATTTCGTCGAGTGGGCGGGCTTCAGGTTCAATAATGATTGAATCAAAGTCGTCCATCAACCCTTGAAGTTCACTATAATTTTCAATATCTTTGTCTTTTTTAACTTCTTCAAATAGTCGGTCTGATTCGTCCTGTGTTAACTCTACATACCCGACTGTAATCTGTTGTTTTTCCATTTTAAAACCTCCTGTAGCTTAATCCGTTATTTCTTATTCCATACCCTATAGACTAAAATACATAAACATACAACCGTCACTTGCTGGAAGATATCGTTATTTTCCGCTATGATGAAAACTATAGAAAAAAAGAGAACCGGAGCTGATTTCTTTGCGCGTAGCCATATTTGATTTTGATGGAACATTGTATTCAAAAGAAACTTTCCAGTTAATGATGAGTCATTTAAAAAATCATCCCGAACATAGCAAACGTTACCGTCAATTTTACCGGGCTATTATGCCACCTTATATTGGGCATCGACTAAAAATTTATCCTGAATGGAAAATGCGTGAACGTTCGGTTCAAGCATACTTGTCTTCGTTGGAGACTTTTACAAAAACTGAACTCGAACAATTTTTCGGTGAGATTGCAGATCGAATGCACGGGGATATGAATCCAACAGTGGTGGCGCGATTAAAAGAACATGTGGCAAACAATGATTACGTCATGCTCGTTTCTGGAGCCTTTACTCCCTTACTTCACGCCGTGACTGAACAATTACCCATTAAAACCATTATTGGGACAGAAGTTTTCTACAACAATAATATATTAGATCATCAGACACCTTTGTCACATATTCAAGGTACGCTGAAAACGAAAAAAATCAAAGAAGCATTAGAAGGCTGTGATATTGACTGGGCTAACAGTTATGCATATGGCGACAGCCCTTCAGACCTACCTGTTCTTGAACTTGTCGGTCACCCTGTAGCCGTTCAACCAAAACCGAAATTACGCACAGTTGCCGAACGTCGCAACTGGGAAATCATTTAAGCATCAAAAAAACGGACCGCAAATTGCGGTCCGTTTTTTATGCTTTGTCTAATACTTCAATACAAATTTGAATGCCCTTAACCAGGTCTTCATGTGACCAGCTTGGAATCCGACCATGCTGAATCGCCAACTCATGTGACGCGGGAATATGAATAAAGCCCGTTTTCAACGTAGGTTTCTTATGCTTAGCAAAATGCAACCCTTCATACATCACGTTATTACATAGATATGCACCAGCCGTATTTGAAATTTCTGCGGGCAAGCCATTAGTTAGTAGATGATCAACCATTTTTCGAACGGGTAAGGTCGACATATAAGCTGCCTCTCCTTCTTGTCGAATCGGCTCATCAACAGGTTTATTGCCTTCATTATCAACATCGCCATCTTTGACATTCAATGCGATTCGTTCAGGTGTAATTTTATATCTCCCCGCTGCAAGTCCAAGTGAAATCACAGCATCCGGATTTTCTTTTTCCATAAACTTGAGCAAAAATTCTCCAGACGAATTAAAATCTACAGGCATTATTTTGCCGACAACTTGGTAATTGCCGATTGTTTTTCCATCCAACGCTTCTACTACTTTCATAGTCGGGTTGACCGTATATTCCAAAAAAGGTTCAAAACCGGTTAACAGTAATTTTCTCAATTGTATCTCCTCCTAATCGTTATTATACGCACACCCTCTTTTCTTTCCCAACACTCTCTTTTGGGCCACTTTAATTATCAGAAAATATAAACAATAAATTTATCCAAAAATTCCTTCCCAAATAATTTTTGATGTGTTAAAATTCATTAAAATGAATAAACATACAAAACCATTGGAGGAATATACATGATTAAGAAATTATCATTTATCACTTTATTTGCATCATCTGCATTAGTACTAGGAGCTTGCGGAAGTTCTAGTGAAGAAGAAACAGGATCTTCAGAGAAAAAAGAAGTATTAGAGATGGGAACATCTGCAGAATTCGCTCCATTTGAATCACGTAACACAGAAGGCGATATTGTTGGTTTCGATATTGATCTCGCAAACCACATTGCAGACGAACTTGGATACGAACTTGAAATTACAGATATGAAATTTGATGGCTTGATCGGTGCTTTGCAAAATGATCGTGTTGATATGGTTATTGCGGGTATGTCTGCAACAGACTCTCGTAAAGAGAATGTCGATTTCTCTACAGAATACAACCACTCTGGCGAAATGTTCGTTACAGCGAAAGATTCAGGACTTACGAGTCTCGAATCTTTAGAAGGTAAAACGGTTGGTGTTCAGCTCGGGACGATCCAAGAAGAAGGCGCGAAAAGCATCATCGCTGACGAAGGCATCAATTTTGAGTTGAAAGCTTTAGACGATTCGGGCGCATTAATCCAGGAAATTTTATCTGGTCGCATTGATGCTGCTTATATTGATAAACAAGTTGCACTTGGTTATATTGAAGCGCAAGACCTTAGTGCATTCGATGACCCAACAACAGCTTCACCGGGCATGGCTGTTGCGTTCCCTAAAGGCAGCGAGCTTTTAGAAGATGTTAACGGTGTACTTGCCGAAATGGAAGAAAGCGGAAAATTGGATGAACTAAAAGAAAAATGGTTATCTGAAGAAGAGTAAACTTACCTGTAGAAAAGAGTTGTAACTTATGAACCTGGATTTTTCTCAAATTGTCCCCTATATCCCTTTCATGCTTGAAGGGATATGGGCAACTTTAAAATTCGTATTTTTTGCTATCATTCTTGGATCCATTCTTGGAACATTATTGGCTTTGTTTAAAATTGGTAGCATCAAACCGTTACGTTGGTTTGCGGATGCCTATACATCCATTTTTCGTGGAACACCACTGATTCTGCAATTGATGATTATTTACTTTTCCACTCCACAGTTAACCGGATATGATATTTCAGCATTTCTGTCGGCTATTCTGGCTTTTGGATTAAATTCATCCGCCTACATATCAGAAATTATCCGTGCCGGTATACAAGCAGTTGATAAAGGGCAAATGGAGGCTGCACAAGCACTTGGTGTGCCCTACCGCGCGATGATGAAAGACATCATTTTGCCTCAGGCTTTAAAAAACATCTTACCTGCGCTAATGAATGAATTTATTACCTTAACTAAAGAATCTGCCATCGTTTCTACCATTGGTTATCTCGATTTAATGAGACGTGCACAAGTGGTTGGTGCTGATTTGTTCCGTAATTTCGAGCCGTTATTATTTGTTGGATTCATCTACTGGTGTCTTGTAATGGGCTTAACGATGATTGGTAGAGTGTTTGAACGGAGGCTGAAACAAAGTGATTAATGTACAAAATTTATACAAAAAGTTCGGCACGAATGAAGTTCTCAGTGATATTTCAGCTACTGTAAACAAAGGTGAAGTCGTTTCAATCATCGGTCCTTCTGGTTCTGGTAAATCAACTTTCCTGCGTTGTTTAAATTTGTTGGAAGTGCCAACTGCCGGCACCATTGAAATTAACGGCAAAAGCTTGACCGCTTCTAATAAAAATATACACAAAATCCGCCAAGAAATTGGGATGGTGTTTCAGCACTTTCATTTATTCCCTCATTTAACGGTACTTGAGAATTTAACGTACGCTCCGATAAAAGCAAAAGGAATTAAGAAAGCGGAAGCAGAAATGAAAGCTCGTCTTTTGCTCGAACGTGTGGGCTTATCGGAAAAGGAAAAAGCATATCCTAATAGCTTGTCAGGTGGTCAGAAACAACGTGTAGCCATTGCTCGTGCCTTGGCAATGGAACCAGAACTGATGCTGTTTGATGAACCGACATCAGCACTTGATCCTGAAATGGTTAAAGAAGTACTTGACGTTATGAAAGACTTAGCACAATCTGGGATGACGATGGTTGTTGTTACACATGAAATGGGATTTGCTCGTGAAGTTGCAGATCGTGTCATCTTTTTAGATCACGGGGTGTTAGTTGAAGAAGGTCAACCTGTTGAATTTTTCAGCAATCCTAAAACCGAACGCGCAAAAGATTTTCTAGATAAAGTATTGTAACAGGTGTCCTTTGGGCACCTGTTTTTTTATGACTATTTTTCGTTTCTTTTATTTGTTCATTTGATGCTCAAATGTCAAACAGATCCCTAGCCTTTCACATGTTATAATCAGATTTGGCAATCTTGCAGAAAACAGAGGTGGAAAATGTGTTTAGAAAAATCATAATTTTAGTAAGTGTTGTATTTTTTATGTCGCTGTTCATTTTTACAGCAGTCATGTTTTTAAAAAACGAAGTCGAACTTTACTCTGAAAATAATATAACGTTAGCGCTTGAAAAGCCGACATTCATTTCTCTTAAAGAGCCTGAGGTTAGTGAAAATGGAACAGACTTAACACAGTTTTATCAACTGACTTTCCTTGGCTTAAATGTCGGGACCTATACCCTTGTTGACCGTTCGCTTTCCAATGGGACATCAATTATTTTTGAAGAAATCAAAAATACTAGTTGGATTCCATATACATTTTCAATGAATGTTAATGGTCTTAACGGTGCAGATTTTACATCTTGGAATCCTGAGCCACCTGCCCGACTTGACGAAGACGTTTACGGTTCCGATCCTACTACCAACCCTTATGGCATCTTCACGACTCCAGACGGCGAAATGTTAGTTGGTAATGTGTATGTATCACGGAATCTTCAACTGGGTAATGGCAATTGGGTGCAGGAACTGCGTCATGAAATTACCGAAATGTCAGTAGATGAAGGTGTATTATCAAAAAATCTGTGGCTTCCTCCTAAGCACACAAGTCAGACTTGGTTGATGGCTTCGCCAGAACCCTTATTTGATGAAGAAGAAATTGAAGATCAGTGGATTGACTTTACATTGGAAAATCGTCTATCTCAGTTAAACTGGTTAACACCTGAAGGTCCTTTAGTGAAACTGGAATTGACGGATGACCCCCGCACCCAGCTAGCTTATGGTTATATTGATAAACGGACTGCAGATTTAACTTCCTTGGAATGGAATGAAAAATCCTCTGCTGTGTTTTTTGAATCAATGATATTAAATGCAAAAATCAATCAGCCTTAATATGAGTCAAGCTCTTCTTTGGCTATTAAACAAAATATTCTGTATAATAGAAATGAATTAAAATTCTTGTTTTTTGTCAGGTGGCTGCTGATTATTAAATAAGGAGGTTGGTCATAATGGAACGCAAAGTCCTTGATCCGCAAGAAGTTGAGCGTCGACTAGATGAAGACTTTAATGCAATTCTGAATATGATTGGCGAAGGTTCACCCGATTTTGCAGCCGATGAAGAAAACGAGATGTTAAAAGAACGGCGTCGTGAAGAAGTAAAAGCAAAAGATCTTCATTAACATTAAAAAACCACCTCTCTTATGAATAGAGAGGTGATTTTTTGTACATATTTTTTTCTTAGTTCATCATTTCTGCTAGATAATCATATGACTTTAGGCGCTCTTCATGATAGAAAATTGGTGAATGGACAATCACTTCATGGGCACGTGTTTTTTGGATAAAGTTTTTCAGTTTTTGTTTAACGAGCTCAGGAGTTCCAACCATCATCGATTCAGAGTTTAATTTATCTCGGAAAATCGCAATTTCACGATCTGTCCAAACGTCTTCTAGCTTATCGATTGGGGGCTGGAATGTGGTTGGCTCTCCTCTCATCAATGAGAACATTTGCTGCTGCGAGGAAGTTGCCAACCATTCTGCTCGCTCTTGTGTTTCCGCAATAATAACATTTACTCCAAGCATAGCATATGGTTCCGCTAATGCTTTAGATGGCTTAAAGTTTTGATGGTACAACTGCAAGGCTTGCATCATATAATCAGGCGCAAAATGACTAGCAAATGAAAAAGGCAAACCTTTTAAAGCAGCAAGCTGTGCACTAAAGCCACTCGAGCCGAGTAACCACATCGGCACTTTCATATTAGTTCCTGGGAAAGCTTGTACACGTCCTACTGGATTTTCCGAGAAATAATTTTCCAGTTCTGCTACTTGTTGTGGAAAGTCCTCCCCATTGCTGTGTAAACTTCTACGCAATGCATGAGCCGTTGCTTGATCACTCCCGGGTGCACGTCCTAGACCCAAGTCAATCCGTCCTGGATAAATTGTTTCTAACGTACCAAACTGCTCCGCAATCACGAGTGGTGCATGATTTGGAAGCATTACGCCACCCGAACCTACACGGATTGATTTAGTCGCACCAGCAATATGGCCGATTAACACAGATGTTGCCGAACTACCAATTCCCGGCATATTATGATGTTCAGCTAGCCAGAAGCGGTTAAAGCCAAGTAACTCCACATGTTGGGCTAACTCCACGCTATTTTTGAATGCCTGTGCCGTTTCCGCACCTTTATTAATAGGTGCTAAATCTAGCACAGACAACGGAATATCTTCGAATTTCTTGATTGACATAATGACTTTCACTCCTATTCCTCTCTATTGTAGCGATGTTTGATAAAAACATCCCTTTTTCTGCTCATGAAAGAAAAGCGGAAGTGGCTATGTAGTCCCGACAGGCTTAAGGCAGAACACGCAGGAAATCCTGATTTCCGTAGTGGGCTGACTTAAGACCCCGAGGGACTAGCCACTAGAGCTAGACAACACGAAAAGTGAAAGTGCCTGGTCAGCTCCGACAGGCATAAGACAGACCAGCAGTGTGGCGTTCTTTGCCACGCAGCTGGGTTGACTTATGACCCGAGGAGCTAGGCACTTGCAACTGGACAATACGAAGAGTGGAAGCTGCCGTGTAGATTCGACGGGCATAAGACGCTCTAGCAAAGCGGCGTTTTTTCAGCCGCACAGCTAGAGTAGCTTATGACCCGAGAATCTGGCAGCTGGAGCTAGACAATAAGAAAAGTGAAAGCTGCCGTGTAGATTCCGCTGTTTTTTCTTTTTATTCAAACTAATTAAAATTCTACCTTGCTTTCTGTCCCCAAATGATTTATGATAAGGAACATCGAAACAGAAACACCCTAAATTTAATAAGATATTTCTTATCTAGAGAGACGGAGGGATTTGGCCCTGCGAAGTCTCAGCAACCAGTCCGACGAAGACTACGGTGCTAAATCCAATAGGCTTTGCCTAAAAGATGAGAAGAATGCGTTTCCTAACAGGGGCTTTCTTCTTAAAAGAAGAAAGCCCCTGTTTTATCGTGGAGAGGATGAGCAAAATGACAAAACATAGTTTAGAAACTTTATTGGTTCAATTAGGGAACCGTAGCGATGCCGCGACAGGAGCAGTAAATCCACCTATCTACTTATCCACCGCTTATGAACATCAAGGTCTTGGGCAATCGACTGGCTATGATTACACACGGACAAAAAATCCAACACGTTCTGTTTTAGAAGAAGGATTTGCTGAACTTGAAGGAGCAGATGCCGCATATGCATGCAGCTCTGGAATGGCCGCCATTCAACTAGTTTTGTCTTTATTCCGACCAGGCGATGAACTATTAGTGCCAGAAGATATTTATGGCGGTACGTATCGCCTATTAGATCATTTCGCAGCCGCTTATAACATCCATCCAATATATGCTGAATTTAAAAACGTAGAAGAAACAGAAAAGAAAATAACAATAAACACGCGGGCTCTTTTTATCGAAACGCCTACCAATCCGCTTATGCAGGAAATTGACCTGGTATCTTATGCCGCATTAGCGAAAAAACACAAACTCCTATTAATAGTAGATAATACATTTTTAACACCTTTTTTCCAGCAACCTATCCAGCTTGGAGCTGATATCGTAATTCACAGCGCCACTAAATACATCGGAGGTCATAATGACGTATTGGCTGGACTTGTGGCTGCTAAAGGAGAGAAGATTTGCGATAAATTAGCCACATTCCACAACTCGGTTGGGGCTGTCCTCTCACCTTTCGACTCTTGGTTATTGGTTCGAGGGTTAAAGACATTACCATTACGTATGAGACAACACGAAGCGAATGCCAAAGCAATTGCAGAATTTTTGTCTCATCAGCCAGTTGTATCGGACGTATTGTATCCGGGGAAAGGTGGTATGCTATCTTTCCGATTACAGGAAGAAGCTTGGATTGGACCCTTCCTAAAAAACATTAAGCTCATCACGTTTGCTGAAAGCCTCGGCGGTGTTGAGAGTTTCATCACCTATCCTGCCACACAAACTCACGCAGATATTCCTTTTGAAGAACGGACAAAGCGCGGCGTATGCAACCGTCTGCTACGATTCTCTGTAGGCGTTGAACTAGCTGAGGATTTAATCGCTGACTTAACACAAGCATTTTCAAAATTGAAAGAGGAGGTTGTTGAATATGACCGATCGTATTGAAACCAAGTTTATTCACTCTACTGGAGTTGATCCACTTACTGGGGCCGTTAACGTACCGATCTATTTGTCTTCTACATTTCATCAGAAAAGCTTAGATTCTTTTGGTCCATTTGATTATAGTCGCTCAGGTAATCCTACGCGTCTTGCACTTGAAGAAACAATCGCAAAACTTGAAGGCGGTACACGTGGCTTTGCCTTTTCATCAGGAATGGCTGCCATCTCTTCTGCATTTATGCTTTTATCTTCTGGTGATCACGTACTTGTTTCCGAAGATGTTTACGGGGGTACTTACCGCTTTATCACAGAAGTATTGGATAAATTTAAGATTGAATATACATTTGTAAATATGACCAATTTAGATGAAATGGCCAATGCTATTCAACCTAATACAAAAGTTATTTACTTAGAAACGCCTTCAAATCCTGTTATGAACATCACAGATATTGAAATCGCTGCAAAATTAGCAAAAGCAAATGATTGCTTAACATTTGTCGACAATACTTTTATGACCCCCCTTTATCAAAACCCGTTAGAACTTGGTGCTGATATTGTGCTACACAGTGCCACAAAATTTTTGTCTGGTCATAGTGATATTATTGCCGGACTCGCTGTTACGAAGGACGAAGAGCTTGGCAATCGCCTCGCCTTTATCCAAAATACGTTTGGATCTGTTTTAGGCGCACAAGATTCCTATTTGCTAATTCAAGGCATTAAAACGTTAGGGGCTCGTTTAGGTCAATCATCCGAATCCGCTCGTGTGATTGCTGAATACTTGCACAATCATCCGCTAATCGAAGAAGTTTATTACCCAGGATTTTCATTCCACCCCGGCAACCCTATTCACGAACGTCAAGCAAAGAGTGCAGGAGCTGTCCTCTCTTTCCGCTTAGCTGATAAAAAGTCTGCTCGAACTTTTGTAGAGCATTTAAGAATTCCCGTATTTGCAGTCAGTCTTGGTGCAGTAGAATCAATCTTGTCCTATCCAGCCACAATGTCTCATGGCTCTATGCCAAAAGAAGAACGTGAAAAACGAGGAATTACCGATGGCTTATTGCGCTATTCAGTAGGACTTGAACATTCTGATGATTTAGTTCAGGACTTAAATCAAGCACTTGCTCAAGTGGCACGCCGCAATGGATTAAGCATTGCAAACTAAAAAGAAAGTTAATAAATCGAAAAACATCCTTTACCAGACTTGGCAAAGGATGTTTTTTCGTTTTTTAAAAATGAGATTTAATAAAATCATTTTTTAGACACAATTCCAAAAAAATAAGATAGTTGGCTGTTTCTAATTGACATTCTCAATTAGCTCTTTATAATTGAGGTTGAGAATGATTTTCATTTAACTTCTCAATTACATATATAAAGGGAGAGACATACATGAAGAAATCCTTATATCTTATCTTAGCATTGTTACTTCTTGTTTTAGCAGCTTGCGGAAACGACGATGAAGCTGATCAAAACGAAGAAACCGATGGTAATGAAGTTAACCTATATACAGCAAGACATTATGATGTTGACGATGAACTATATAAAAAATTCGAAGAAGAAACAGGTATTAAAGTTAACTTGATTAAAGGCGATGCAGACGAATTGCTTGAACGCATTAAGCGTGAAGGCGATGCTACTGAAGCAGACTTATTCCTAACTGCTGATGCTGGCCGTCTATTCCGTGCAAAAGAAGATGGCTTATTGCAAACTGTAACTAGTGACCTACTAGAGGAGCAAATTCCTGAAAATTACCGCGATACAGATCAAATGTGGTATGGCTTAACGAAACGCGCTCGTGTGATTGTTTATAACCAAGACACAGTAACACCTGAAGATTTATCAACTTATGATGCTTTAACAGAAGATCAGTGGAATGGCCGCGTATTAATCCGTAGCTCTGAAAATATCTACAACCAATCTTTACTTGCTTCATTTATCGAAATTGATGGTGAAGAACAAGCAAAAGAATGGGCTGCCGGATTAGTTAAAAACTTTGCACGTGATCCTGAAGGCGGGGATCGTGACCAAGCAAAAGCGATTGCAGCTGGAGTCGGTGATGTTGCGATTATGAACAGCTACTATTTCGGTCAAATGTTAAATTCTGAAGATGCTGCTGAAGTAGAAGTTGCAGAAAATCTTGGTATTTACTTCCCAAACCAAGAAACAACAGGAACTCACGTTAACGTTAGTGGTGCAGGTGTCGTAAAATCTGCGACTAACAAAGACAATGCCATCAAATTACTTGAATTCCTATCTGCACCTGAAGCACAAGGAACATTTGCAGAAGCTAACTATGAATACCCAGTAAACTCAGCTGTTGAACCTTCTGAGCTATTGAAATCATGGGGCGAATTCAAAGAACAAGATATCCCACTTTCTTCACTAGGAGACAACAACGCCAAATCGATTTTAATCTTTAATGAGGTAGGTTGGAAATAACCAAAAAGCTCTTCCCTTGCTGTATTCTATAACGGCAAGGGATTTCTGACGATTGGAAAGGTGACTAATGCTATGCAACGAAGACTCGCTAACATAAATATTTGGACAGTCGCAGCCATCGCGATTATTGCTGCACTGTTTTTGCCGAACATGACAATTGTGACAGGGTTATTCACACCTTCTAACGAAAATTGGGAGCATATGAAAGAATTCGTCCTCTGGTCGTTTGTCAAAAACTCCTTGATCCTCGTTGTTGCCACAGCAGGTTCAACGATTTTCATCGGTCTAAGTTTAGCTTGGCTGATTGCCCAGTACCAGTTCCCTTTCCGAAAGTTTTTAAAATGGGCATTGATTTTGCCTCTTTCTATTCCTCCTTTTATTGGAGCATACACTTATCATGGAATCTTCAATTATACCGGGGTAATCCAGTCGACACTTCGTGGACAGTTTAATATGGAACTCAACCCTGTATATTTTGACATCATGAATTTACCGGGCGCTATTTTTATCTATACGGTTTTCTTATATCCTTACGTTTACACCATTACACAAGTTTTTCTTTCTCAACAATCCGCGTCGCTTATTGAAAGTACGCGACTTCTAGGAAAAGGTCCTTGGCGAACATTTTTCCAAGTAGTTGTCCCAATTTCACGAATTTCGATTATTGCTGGCGCCAGTTTAGTTATCCTAGAAGTGTTAAATGATTACGGCGTTGTGAAATATTACGGCATCCAGACGTTTACGACAGCAATTTTCCAAAGCTGGTTTGGTTTAGGGGATATTGAAACTTCGATTAAACTCGCTGCCTCTTTAATGGGCTTTGTTATTATCATTTTACTGATTGAGAAAATTCTGCGCGGGAGACGTCAATACAGCTATTCTTCCACTAAAGTACGTCCGTTGCCGCTCATTCGGTTAACCGGGTGGAAAGCATTTGCAGCAGCCGGCTATGGTTTTACAATATTAGCACTAGGTTTTTTCATTCCAGTTATTCAATTAATCGACTGGACAATCTTAACTTTTGGTACTATTCCGTTAGATGAATTTATGTCTTATATAAAAAATTCGGTATTTGTGGCAGGTATTAGTGCCGCTACCATTATTGTTTTCTCATTAATTGTTGGTAATTTTGCCCGTCTAGTACACGGGAGGCTGGCTAAATTGTTGCCAAAATTGACTGTTCTCGGTTACTCTATTCCTGGAGCTGTTATTGCAGTGGCCGTTGTAACTGCCTTTGTGGCATTAGACAATTTTTTAGCACCGCTTTATCAATTAGTGGGCACAAAATCGACACTCGTACTCAGTGTTAGTCTTATCTTACTTGTTACTGCTTATATCATTCGATTTTTCGCCATTGGCTATAGCTCGATAGAGACCGGTTACGATAAAATCGGTACGGACTTCCAAGATGCTTCTCGCCTTTTAGGAGCAGGACTAACAAGAACATTCTTTAAAGTAGATATGCCGATGATGAAAGGCGCGATCATTAGTGGATTTATTCTAGTCTTTATCGATGTATTAAAAGAAATTCCATTAACTTTAATTTTAAGACCATTTAATTTTGATACACTTTCTACGAAAGCTTTCCAATATGCCAGCGACGAAAAAATTATGGAGGCTTCTCAAGCTTCGTTATTGATTGTTGGTATTAGTGCTTTAGCAATTGTGGTCTTCTACAAGTTTTTGGAAAAGGAGTTGGATTAATATGTTCGTAACCATTGAAAATCTTTGTTTTTCTTATCCAAATACAAAAGCTGTTGCACTTGATAATTTCTCCTTGCAAATTGAAAAAGGTGAAGTTATCTCCATTCTTGGCCGAAGCGGAAGCGGAAAAAGTACAGTTCTCCGTCTTCTTGCCGGACTTGAAAATCCTTCAGTTGGTAAAGTAACGATTCAAGATCAAGTTCTCTGTGACAATAAAACATTTATACAGCCCGAAAAGCGTGGCATTGGCATGGTTTTTCAAGATTATGCACTTTTCCCTCATATGACGGTTGCTGATAATATCTTATTTGGATTGTTTCGCATGAAAAAGTCTGCCAAGCAGAAACGTCTCCACGAAGTGTTGGAGCTTGTTGAATTAGAAGGCTATGAAAATCGTTACCCTCACCAATTGAGCGGTGGACAGCAACAGCGTGTAGCGATTGCTAGAGCACTTGCGCCAAACCCTCATCTTCTCCTGCTAGATGAACCATTCAGTAATTTGGATGCAGAACTGCAGGAAAAAATCCGAAAAGAATTGCGTGATATTCTTAAAAAAGCCAATATCACATCTATTTTTGTTACACACGATGAAAAAGATGCTCACATTTTGGCTGATCGCATTGTCAAAATTAAAAATGGGCAAACTGATTTTATCGGTCGTCCATGTGACCTACTCGATGTTTACCGTCAAGAAGGCCACAGTGAGCCCTTCCCTGCTGTAGAAGAAAAAGAATTAGTTCATAGCTGAAAAAAACCAACACGCCTTCTTAAGAGAACGCTGTGTTGGTTTTTTTGCCTAAAGTAAGTCATAAAAAAACCATCCGTCTTCGGATGGTTTCAGACTGTAGATAAAGTCGTATTAAACTGAATAGTGATGCATACTCTTCAACCGGGCTGGCCACTTCGCTTTCCGTGGGCTCAGCTTCAGCCTCCTCGTCACTGACG
>NZ_AEPB01000057.1 GCF_000189395.1 Planococcus donghaensis MPA1U2
ACGGCACGTTGACGAAAGAAGAAGCTCAGACTCAGCTTGAAGCACTTGATGTCGAACTTCCTAAACAACGCGGTGGGGCTAAAGAGCACCGTGGAGAACGCGATAATACAAACGACGAAACTTCTGACGAAGGCTTGTAAAAATAAGAAAACTCGGTACCTTTGGGTGCCGAGTTTTTTTTTGGAGATATGGATTGCGACATGCTGAAAAAGCTATTCAAGTCTCTGGCCACTTAAAACCTCCATAATAATATCGTGTCTTAATTTGACTGAGATCATATTCCCATTCTGTAATCGCATGTCGGTATTTTTGTTCCCCATTTTTTTGTTTTTTTCTTAACCTCACATTTGCGCTAATAATGTATACTACTTTTTTTAGTCCTATTGCTGGAATCGCTCTTCTAATCGCTTCCCATCGTTCTTCTCTTGTAGAGCCACTAATTCGATAACCGATTTTATTCAATTCACTTTGCTCACTAAATAACGAATCTTCAATAGAAGCAAGTGATGCAGACGAATTCGTGTCCACTGAGTTCCATTGACCTGTCTTTTCAGCACTTTTCTTTTCTTGGGAAGCATTCTTGATATTCGTAATTTGGCGATACTTGAGTACTAGTGGGGAATATCTTGCAGATAACTTTTCAAATTGCTCTTTAACCATATAAATTTCTTTAAGCAATACATCAACAAAAATATTTTCCACTTCTGTATACAAATATATTTCACGAGAGCTTTTCGTTTCATATAATGGCAGAATAGCTTTTCGTCCGACTAAATTATATTTTCTTATGAATGTCTCTAGAACTGCGTTGTCGATAACATTAATTTTGTAACGATAAATGGCAGGTTTTAATGAGTCATTTAATTCTGTAAGGTCAGTTGTAGCAGATTCGTTTTCGGATGTAGAATTCTCATAATAAGTCTTTTCACGTTTTTTCTTTTCAGTTGCTGCCGACAGCTCATTTCTAACTTGTAACAAGGTCTTTTCCCACTCATCTTCCTTAGCAGGTTTATTAACTGCTATATCAGCACGCGCTTCTTCTTTAACTACTTTTTTTATAGGTTTAGGTAAAGGATTATTTTGTTGTTTAGATACTTCTAAGTCTAAACGTACTTGAAGCTGCAGATTTTCCCCTTCACGTTTTTTCAACTTTGTTTTTAGCTCTTGTATTTTTTCCTCTTGCCGTTTTATTACTTCTTTTTGACTTTTAATCGTTGTTTCGTATCCAGCTATTACTTTCTTAATTTCTAATTCAGCTGCCATAACAGTTTCTAAAATTCTCGTTTTAAAATCCATAGTTGGTTTCCTTCCTCTACTGAAATGGATATATTATACAACTACATATATAGTAGCATATGTTTATATCGTTCGGATCTCAGAATAAGCAAGCTTCTATTTAGAAATTAAAAAAACTTCTATTTCCCAAGATGTTCACTCTCAGGAAATAGAAGTTTTATGTACTACATTCAATTTAGTTAATACGCAAGCTTTACTTTTCTACAACTTCGCCTTTATAAGCTGCTTGGTAAATCGCGAAAATGTCTTCTCTCTCCAATGGCATTGGACTTCTTGCCAAAATTCTCTTTTGCTTAATGCCATCATCCGCAAGACTATCCAAAACGTCTTCTTGAATGCCAAATTCCTTTAATGACAATGGAATTCCGACATCAGCTACTAATTTTTTCAGTTCTTCAATGCACTTTAGTGAAGCTTCTTCTTGAGACAACTGATTCGAACTAAAGCCCATCGCTTCTAAAATATCTTTCATTCTTTTTTCACAGCTTTGGCGAATATAGCCCATGACGTACGGTAATAGAACAGCATTCGATTCGCCATGTGAAATGTGAAATTGCCCGCCTAAAGGATACGCTAACGCATGAACGCCCGCTACGCCCGCATTGAAAAATGATAAACCAGCTAAATAACTGCCATAGCTCATATCCATACGCGCTTCTTTATTTTCTCCATCTGCTACAGCCGTTCGAATAGAGCCACTAATTAAACGGATTGCTTGCAAGGCAAGTGCATCAGTCACTGGGTTCGCATTCTTGGAAACATAGGCTTCAATCGCATGTGTTAACGCATCAATCCCTGTAGCAGCCGTTACTTTTGGAGGCAACGATGTTGTTAATGCTGGATCCACTATGGCGACATCTGGTAACAGATAGTCATGCGTTACCACATCTTTTGAGGACTCCAACGACAGCACCGAAATATTGGTCACTTCTGAACCTGTTCCAGATGTTGTAGGGATCAATATTTTTGGTATGCCCTTATGAGTTAACGAACGACTCCCCGTTAAGTTCAAGTAGTCAGCAACTTTCCCTTCATGTGTTGCGAGAACTCCGGCCAATTTAGCTAAGTCGAGTGCACTCCCTCCGCCTAACCCAATTACTAGATCAAATTTATGTTCTCTCGTGAAAGCGACTAGTTTCTCTCCTACTTCTAATGGAGGCTCCGGAACCACTTCTGTATAAACACTTGTTTTCCACCCTTGCGCTTGAAGCGGTTCAATAATTTTATTGGTCATCCCCAATTCTTCTAGAAGTGGATCTGTCACTATTAAAATATTGCTGGCATTTAAGCGTTCTACCTCACTTACCAAATGCTCTAATGAATTCCAACCTGTATAACTGATCGGCACAAACGTTATTTTGTTTGACACTGTAAACACTCCTTATCAAATATCATACATACAAAAAGGGCTTTTTAAGATTGATTCCAAATGACGAGTTTCATTTCAGTCATTTCCTCAATCGTATACTTCAGTCCTTCTTTACCATTGCCGCTTTCTTTTACTCCACCATACGGCATTTGGTCCACTCGGAATGTCGGAATATCGTTGATAAGTACGCCGCCAACTTGCAGCTTTTTAGATGCATTGAACGCGGTCTTAATATCATTGGTGAAAATACCCGCTTGTAAACCGTAATCAGAGTTGTTGATTTCACTTATGCCTTGCTCAACTGATTGGATTGAGTTGACGATTACAATAGGCGCAAACACTTCTTGGCAAGAAACTTTCGAATCGGCAGCGACTTGGGTAAGGATAGTCGGTTGGAATACTTCATCTTCAACTTTTCCTCCAATGACTAACTTCGCTCCTTCAGCAACAGCTTCTTGTACCCACGTTTCAGCTCGTTGTTGCTCTTCTTTAGAAATCATAGCTGAAATTTCTGTTGTCGGATCCAGTGGATCTCCAACTTTCAGTTTTGCCGTCGCTTCTTTAAAACGAGTAAGAAACTCTTCGATTAAACTTTCCATTATATAAATCCGCTGCAACGAAATGCATACTTGTCCTTGGTTTGAAAAAGATCCAATGACAACCTTTTCAATCACCACATCCATGTCTACACCTTCATCAATAATAAGCCCTGAATTTGAACCCAGTTCTAACGCTACTTTTTTCAATCCAGCTTTGTCTCGAATGCCTTTACCGACAGCTGGGCTCCCTGTAAAAGTAATCATTTTTACTTTTTCACTTTCAACTAAAACGTCCCCAACCGTTTTCCCACTGCCTGTCACCAAATTAAAAGCACCTTTTGGTAAATCTGTTTGGTCCAATAATTCTGCCAGTAGAAAAGCAGATAATGGGGTTTGAGAAGCAGGTTTTAAAACTACTGTATTTCCTGAAGCAATAGCCGGTCCGATTTTATGTGCTACTAGATTTTGTGGAAAGTTAAACGGTGTTATGGCAGCTACAACACCTATCGGTTCTCGTAATGTATAGGCTAAGCGATTGCTTCCGCCTTTTGCTGCATCCATTGGAACCATTTCGCCAGTTAAGCGCTTTGCTTCTTCTGCTGCAAATTTATACGTTTCAATTGTGCGATCCACTTCGCCTAGCGCATACTTTAGTGGCTTTGCGGATTCTAGTGAAATAAGTTTTGCTGCTCTTTCTCTATGTTCGATAAATAATGCAACCAATTGTTCAAGAATTTCTGCCCGTTGATACGCCGTCAAATTTGTCATTTCTTCACTAGAATTTGTGGCAGCATCAATAGCCTTTTCTACATCTTCTTTTGACGCTTTTGGAATGTCTCCAATTTTTTCATTTGAATACGGTGAAAACAGCTCAACATAGTCAGTAGTCTCTACCCATTGCTTATCAATGTAAAGATTCTTTTTCATGCGGTACATCCTTTCCTTTATAAAACAGAAGTTTCTTCTTTAACTTGTAAAGGTACATCTTTCGTAAATGTTTTGTCTGATTCATTCTTAAAGAAGTCTTTTCCGTAGATCAATAAACATAAGACGATCCCTATCGCGAAAGCCCAAGCTGCTCCTTTGATGACTAAAACCGCTCCAATAATTCCTGCGATTCCTAAGTCACTTTGGCTTCTTGCTTCTAAAATACCAACTTTCACACTGACATAGCCTTGAATCAGAAGTGTTAAAGCAAGTGCTACACCTAGAATTGGTTGAACTAAACTTACAATCGGTAATAATAGTAAGCCGGTATTAGTTCCCCAACGGAATGAACCAGCACCACCAATAAAGGAATCCATCGCTTTTCTTCCGTCTTTAAATCGTTGAACCAGTACCACTTGCATAGCAGCCCATAGCGGACCTGCCATCGTAACATCGGGTCCAAGGATACTCATTGCAGAGTTTCTTGTTCCAAAAATCAAATGCGCACGATTCGCATTGTAATCAATTTTTTCGTCATCACGAGATAAATCTGCTTCTTTTACTAAAGCCTTTGTTTGCAAAACGTCACCAAACAATACGATATACGCTGCAAACACAGTTGGAATGCCTGTTATAAACAGCATTAATGGTGGGAAGCCTAAGCCGAAAACCGTGTAACCCGTCCACAAACCGATGAAATCGGGAGAGCTAATTCCCCACTCAATTGTTGGCCAAGGAGCTTCACCAAACAGTGGTGCAATAACAATTGCGATAATAATGATTGGGAAAATACCGAGCTTGCCGATTGTTCCCCATAAATTATTCGTTAGTTTCAGCTTGGTAAAATGTTTAGAGAAAAGTAAATAAAAACCGATGCCTACAGCAATCGAAATCGTCCAAGGATACGTTTCAAAACGACCTCCTACTTCGAAAATAGAAGCAACTGCCGCAAAACCAGCACCTAATATAATGCCTGATCTAATCGCAGACGGAATACTTGATACTACTTTAGAAGCTAATCCGGTAGATCCTAAGAAAATGGCAAACAACCCTAAGGTCAATTGAAATGCGATTAAAGCATGTACCCTTTCTGGACCTTCTGGAAATTGAAGACAATACAGCATAATGAGTGGAATGGCTGGTGTAATCCATCCCGGTATTGTCGGATCTCCTAGAAGATGATGCAATAAATAAAAGACGCCATTTAACATGACAATCGCTAATGCAACTTCAAACGACATTCCAAGTAATTCTATCAATAACGGAATGGCTGCCAAATCAACTGCACACATCAACAAGCCTTGTACATAATCTGGCCATTCGAATCGGTAATGAATAAACGGCAAACGAATTTTAAAAGGACCAGCTGGAATATACGGCGATTCTTCACCAAACTTTCGATTTTTCCATTTCATAACATATCCCCTATCTCTTTGTTAGTAGCGTTCTTTACAAATCCCCTGGATTCCTTGTCAAAAATGGAAGCGTAACCATTTATGATTAAAAAAATGGTTACGTAACCATTTAACTAAAAAAAAGAACTTATGCCTCCTTCTTCTTTTTAATTATTGTCTTTCTTTCAAATAGTCTAACAGCTTCTGTTATTTGAACACAAGGTTTATTTTGTTGTTGAATCATCTTAATTAACTTTTCAATCGCAATTCTACCTAGATCGATAGGTGAAGAAATACCAACGGTCGTTAGATTAATCGAAGCATGTTGTCCAATTTTCACGTTATCAATTCCAATTATGCTAATGTCTTCTGGCACCTTATAACCTGCAGAAATATAAAAATCCATCATTTGTATGGCGATGGCATCGGTTGCCGCGCAAATTGCCGTAGGCTTTTCTGAAAGCTCTTCTACCTTCAAAAAAGTTTGATACAAATTTTCTTTACTTGTCTTCCCAATGAATATCTTTTCTGGATTTATCGCGGCGTTATTTTGTTGAAATGCTTTCAAAAACCCATCATAACGACCTTTAAAAGTGCTCATCTCTGTCGGTCCACCAATCCAGCAAATCTCTTTATGATTAAGTGAAAACAAATAATCTGTCGCCAAATAGCCTGCCTGCTCGTTATCCATTTCCACAAAATTTTTGTTATTTTCGTGTTTTCTATTGTACAGAATAAATGGAATTCCTGATTTCTCTAACTTCTCAAACACTGGATCTTCCAATAAAACCGATGACAAAATAATGCCATCCACTTTCTTTTCAAAAATAGCGTTATAAATCTCCTCTATATTTTCGTCATTAGAAAAATGAACATTTATTTTAAATCCATTTTCATTTGCATAGTTAACAATTGATGTTGTCGTTTCAACAAAAAACGGATTGTACAAAGGCCCTGAAATAAGCGCAATCGTATCGCTCTTTTTTTGTACAAGAGATCTCGCATTGCCGTCTGGAATATAATTCAATTCATCGATTGCAGCCATTACTTTTCTATATGTCGGCTCTTTTACTAAATGAGGTGTATTTACGACGCGTGATACGGTCGTTTGTGAAACACCTGCATATTTTGCCACATCTTTTGACGATACCATTTTGATTCTCCGACCTTCCTCTACAAATTCTACCTAACTCTTACTTTATATGTATTACTTAAAGCTAGTTGATTTCTAAGAGATTTTCAACTTAAATCGAATTTTCTTTTTCTAATTTTTGTTCTATGTATACTCATAGCTATTGCTTTACTAGAGCTAAAAAAATGCAGCACTTTGCGATAGATCATCACAAAGTGCTGCATTTAGTAATTATGAAATTTTATGAATCGTTTAGACGGTCTTTAACTTAAAAACTTCGCGTCTTTCAACCAAGTCCGCCGTGTTAGTCCGGTATTCTTGGTAATGACTAGACGCGACATGACTCTCTAACGCGTCTTTGTCTTTCCACTCTTCGTGAAGGACAAACGTGTCGTCTTCAATTGATTGATGGAGAACATAGTTTACGCAACCCGCTTCTGCTCGGGAAGCTTCTAGAACTTTGTTCAATTCCGTCAATAATTGATCTTCCATGTTTTCTTTTGGCTTTAGAATCGCAGTAATGACGATTGATTCCATTGCTTAGTTGTCCTTGTTGTTTCTTTTATCTAACGCTTTAACCAATTCGTCTGCTAACTCTTCAGCAGAAAACGGATCGCGCCCAGTTACTAATTGCTCGTTGCCCCATACTACTTTGTTTTCAGCACTATAATTAGCGACTTCGTTCATTTTTCCTTCTAGGCTAAATGGTAGAATTTCAGGAAGACCTTCCGGTTCAACCGCTTCAGGATAACCTGTTACGTCTAAGCCATCAATGATGCTCAAACCATCTGGACGTGTTGTCCAGATTAATGGAGCCGGTCCGTGACATACAGCTGAAACGATATTTCCGTTGTCATAGACGGTGTTAATGATGTCGCGCAGTTCTTGACTTTCAGCCAAGTCATACATAGCCCCGTGGCCTCCAACGATAAATACTACGTCGTACTCTTGTGCATTTACATCTGAAAGAGCTGTTGTGTTATCCGCTATTCCTGATTCGTACATTTTTTTGTATTTGCCTTCAGGATCGTAATCTTCGCTGATGCTGATTTTATCGAGCGTTGGTTTGCCGCCTAGTGGTGAAGCTAGGTCTACTTGATGTCCTGCTTTTTCCAAAATTTCTTTCGGAGCAAATAACTCTTCAGCCCACCAGCCAGTTTCGTAATTATTTTCTGTATCTTTGTGTCCACTTGATAATACTGCTAATACTTTTGCCATGTTTTGTTTCCTCCTCTGATTGATAAATCATCCTAATACTAGTTGTTCCCGAATGTTTTGCATTTAAACAAACTGACTAGAGGGACAATTTTAAGACCCCCTCTATTTTCGCGATATGCCTTCTAACGCACTCTTCGACTTCACCGATTCTTTTTTGATAACAGATATTGAGCCGTCTCCCTCAAGAACAATTGCTTCTACTGCTTCAAAAGAACTTAGACCCTCTTGACGCAATCTCGCTCTCAAATCCTCTTCCCGTAAGTGTTCTTTCAATAACATTTTTTCATTTAATGCATCTTCGTAGTACAAAAATGTCGGTGTTGCTTTGATAAAATCTGAAAACCTCCTCGACTTTACTGCTAGTTTTGTGACTATATACTGAAGCAATGTCAACATAATCAACACTACCGCACCGTCAGCAAAAGAAACTTTTTCGCTTGTGATAATGCTCGACAAAGTTGCACCATATGTGACCGTTATGATGAAATCAAACATATTTACTTTTGCAAGCGACCGTTTTCCAAACAAACGAAGCAGCAAGATCAGGAAAGGATATGCCAACAAGCACATAATCGCCACACGCAAAAGACTCTTCCATCCATCAAAGAAGATAGTATCCAGCATCTTTTCACTCCCTCTCCGAACAGGTTTAAATATAAGATTTCACTCAAAATTTACCCGTTGATACGTGGATTGAAACGAAGGTCATATGACATCTAAACTGGTGCTCTTCTTATCTTTGGGTGTGAGCCATGCCCAAAGCGGCCAGCGCGATTTTTTCACAACAAAAAAACTGCACCACCCTTGTTAGACACAACTAACAAGGGTGGTGCAGTTTTGATTAATAAATAGTTTACATCCGCAAGCTAATACCAGGTCCGATTGGAAGCCCAGTCAATGCGAAGATGATCATCATGATAACCCACACGCCGAAGAAAATCAGGCTGTATGGCAACATCAATGAAATCAATGTACCAAGTCCCGCTTTTTTATCGTATTCGCGCATAAAGGCGAGAACGATTAAAATATACGGATTAAGTGGCGTGATGATATTCGTTGAAGAATCGGCAATACGGAACGCCAATTGAACAAATGCTGGGTGGTAATCAAGCAGCATGAACATCGGGATAAAGATTGGTGCCATTAACGCCCACTGCGCAGAACCACTGAAGATTAACAAGTTCAATAATGCAGCAAGAATACTGAATGCGACCATGACCGGCAATCCTGTCATATTTATACTTGTCAGGAATTCTGCACTGTTAACAGCCAACCAAATGCCAAGATTACTCCAGTTGAAATAACTGATAAACTGAGCTGCCGCAAAAATAAGAACGATATAACCCGACATGTCTTTAATAGCATCCGCCATATAAGCAGGGATGTCTTTTGATTCCGTAATTTTCTTCACTGTGACGCCGTATGCGACAGCAACCGTGATGAAGAAGAAAAGAATGATTGGAACAATTCCGGATAAGAACGGTGACGGAATGATGCCGCCATCTTCATTTCGAACAGGAGAACCTGGGAAGAACACTAACAATGCGATCAAGCCAATATAGACAGCTGCCGCGATTAAGGCGTTGCGTAACCCTTTGTTTTCTTGCTTTGTTACAGGTTCGAACGATTTATCTATTCTGCCTGTATACTTACCAAGGCGCGGTTCGATTAATTTTTCTGTGATAATTGCGCCAACAATCGCCATGATAATAACCGAAGCACTCATGAAGTACCAGTTATCGACTGGTGTAACGATAAACGTCTCATCAATCGTTTTCGCCGCTTCCGTTGAAATCCCGGATAGCAATGCATCTGTTCCTGTGATCAATATGTTTGCTGTAAATCCAGCGCCCGTTCCAGCAAATCCAGCTGCAAGACCGGCGAGCGGATGTCTACCTACCGAGACAAAGACCATCGCAGCAAGCGGTGGAACTAAGATAAATGCGGCATCCGATGCCAAGTTACCCATAATCCCGGTAAAGATCACCGCGTATGTAATCAATGATTTTGGTGCATTTAAGATCGATTTCTTAATAGCCGTTTCCATTAAGCCAACACGTTCAGCTAAACCAATACCGAGCATCATTACAAGCACCAGACCAAGTGGCGCAAAGCCGGTGAAGTTATTGATGGTTTCTGCGAGAATATAACGAATTCCTTCTCCTGAGACAATGCTTCGAATCGCCATTTCTTCACCGGTTCCTGGGTGGATTACGGTGGCACCAAGCGAACTAACTAACCATGAGAGTAAGACAACAAACACTGCTAAATATACAAAGATAAAGAATGGATCGGGTAAGCGATTGCCCCATTTCTCAATAAAGTTCAAAAACCCTTTTTTGCCTTGTTCTTCTGTCGGTGATGTCATTCCCATTCCTCCTCGTTTAGTTCTCTGAACCAAATAGTAAACGGTACAATTTCCGCGGACGTCCTCTTCGGCCAGATTCTTCTCCTGAAACTTCTGCTACGCCAACACTTTCAAGTTCGGTCAAAATTCTGCGTGCATTGCGTTCGGTGCTGTTCATCCACTGCGATAATTCCAGTGCCGTGATTTCTTCTTTTGCGTAATGGTGAGATAGCGATTCAATACGGGCGACAACGGTTTGACTAATCGCTGCGTCTTTTAGCGCTTCTTGCCATTTTGCTTCACTGCTGCGCCGGCTATAGCTGAGCTCATTTCCTAGGGAATTGATCTCCGTCACTTTTCCGCCTTCGTCAATATTGATAACAACACCGTTCTCTTTTTCTCGGGTATAATCCAATGCCAATCTGACGTTTTGTTCGGAGTCTGTAACTGTTCTGCCGTATCCCACACCAATGCGGACGTGCATATTGCTGTTGGCAAAAATTTCTTCTTGCAACTCTTTCAAGTGGTGGAATTTACCGTATAGCTCTAGTTCACCTCTTGTTGTATAGATGAAATAAATGCCATTCCCCATGCTCACTTTCGAGCCTTTTACTTCTTCAGCAAAATCGATAAGCACGCGATTCGTGGCGAGCTCCTGCCGTTCTATTTTGAACGGTGTCTTGCGCTGTTGCGCTTGGCTTGGGTAAATGATTTCGATGCCAATCATTGCTAATTGCTTCATCCGGTAAAGATCCGACAAGCTCCTTTCTTTAATAACTGAAATTGCTCGGTGCGCTGCCAGTTCCGATACACAAATCCGATAAACCGGCACGCCTCTTTCTTTTAAGGCATTATACGTACTATGAACACAAGTTAGCGCTGCCTGTATTTCACCTGAACGATAAAGTGCCTCGTGGTAATCGACCAATTCTTCAGCAGGAATATAACCGAGTTCTGGAGCGGTGTGAATTTTCACCTTTTCCAAATCAAAGTCTTTCAACATTTTCAACACTTCTCCGCGTGGAACCGAATCGAGGCTAATGCTCGACAACACCACACCTTCTTGCATAATGGCGTCCAGCATCGTCCCGAGTAAACTCGACCCATGCAGCAAAATATAATCTGCGTGGTCGGCATCGATTAACTGTTCTTTTAATGCAAAATGATAAGGCGCCGGACCCGAAAAAAGCCAATGGCCAATACGGGCTGAATTTTCATTGATAATTTCTTTTGTTTCTTCGGTCTGTTCGTAAATGAACGGAATCAGTTCGATGCCGTCTAAACTGCCGGCCGCTTTCATCGTTTCGTTAACCGAGTCTTTTGGTCCGATTAATCCGACTTTCACGATTTCTGTCATAGCGTCGTTGCCTCCATCAAATAACGGGCTAAAAGTTCTGAGCCCATTTTCAAATCTTCCGCTGTTGCATATTCATCTGGATGATGACTCAAGCCGTCTTTACAAGGGATAAACAGCAATCCACTCGGCCATACTTGCGCCATATTCATGACATCATGTCCCGCGCCGCTATCCATGTGATGTGCTAAATAAGCTTCTTGGTCACCCGCATCAACTAACTGCCGAGCTATCTTTTCATCAAGCAAAACAGATGGATTATCGACTAATACTTCAATAGAGATAGCTACGCCGGTCGCTTGTTCAATACGGTTTGCTTCAATCCGAATCGCTTCTGCCATTTTCTTTTTTAACCCATCATCAACACTACGGATGTCTACTCCAGCAGTTACCGTTTGCGGAATTACATTCATCGAGTTTGGAGAGGACGTCAAGGTACTAACTGTCGCCACTAGCGGTTTCTCATACACATCATTGAGTTGAAGAGCTGTATCTTGAACAAATGAAATAAAAGGAGCCGCTGCCGCTAAAGCATCTTGTCTGCGGTCCATCGGCGTCGTACCTGTATGTCCTGCTTTGCCATTAAACGTAACGGCTAAGCGAATCGGACAAGCCACACCTTTAACAATGCCGTAATTTTTTTCATGGTCGTTTATATGCATTCCTTGTTCGATATGCAGTTCGACAAAGCTTTTTAGTTCCTCTTTTGAACGTTTCGCTTTGGCCAACTCTTCCCAGTTAAAGCCTTGGCTTTTAACAGCTTCCGCCAGTGTCGTGCCGTGTTGGTCGACAAGCGTTCCAATAGAATGATCCAATAATCCACTCATCGCTTTACTGCCAATTGTCGAGACACCGAACCGCGAAGATTCCTCCGAACGGAAACAAATGACTTCAATCGGTCGTTTTGGTTGATAATCGGCTTCTTTTAGCAATTTAACTGCGCCGAGGCCACATACAACGCCCGCTCCTCCGTCAAATGCGCCACCGTTTGGCACCGTATCAAGATGAGAGCCGGTCGCTACCGCCGCATTTTCGCCACCTGGAACTTCCCACCGCGCAATCATATTTCCTGCCGCGTCTACTTTTACAGCCAAGCCTAACTCTTTCGCGATGTCTTTAAAAACTTCCATGGCGCTTGTTTCTTCAGGTGTATAGCCTTCTCGCGTAAACCCTTCTGTTCTAATCAATGCATTAGTCATATTCATCCGCTGTAAATGTTCAACTAACCAGCTAAGCACGTAACCCGTCCTCCTTTAGCAAATAATCCGTTGTTCGTATTATCGTTTCCAATCCAGCCAGTAACGCCTGTTCCTCATAATCGAAACAAGGATGATGATGACCGGCAGGTAACGGACTTGCAAAAATCATAAATGTTGCTTTTCCGCCTTGTGCACGGACGCGCTCGATCATGTATGTAACATCTTCTGAAGCTCCCACTTCCAAATGCGGAACAATCTTTAAGCTTGTTGACAATGCACATGCTCGTTCTACAACTTTCGCGAATTCGTGATCCGCAGCTGTCGAAACCGATCTTCCCATGTGTTCAAGTTCTAGCTCGACATCGTATAATGCAGCACTCGCCTGTAAAATCCGCGTTGCATTTTCTTGCATGTAAGCATCCAACTTATTGGTCTCACCGCGCGTTTCGATTTCCATCAACGCTTTGTCTGCGATAACATTGCGTCCGGCTCCTGCATGCAAAGTGCCGACATTGATACGAGTGATTCCGTCTTTATGGTTGGCAATGCTATGTAGATGCAATGCAGCTGATGCGGCAGCGAGCAACGCGTTGCGTCCTTCATTGGGCTCTAGTCCAGAATGTGCCGACTTGCCAATGAACTTCGCATTGATTTTGGAACTGGCCAAAAATTTTGATGTGGTCGCTGCAACTGTTCCTGACGTTAAATTGTGAATCCCGACATGACCGCTCATAAAGTAATCAATGTCATCAAGCCACCCTTTATCAACAATTGCTTTTGCACCGCGTCCACCTTCTTCTGCAGGTTGGAACAAAATTGTGTACTTGCCATTTAAGCTGTCTTTTTTCTTCGCCAAATAATTCGCGAGTCCGAGTCCAATTGCCGCGTGACCATCGTGACCGCAAGCATGCATCATTCCTGCAATTTGAGAACGAAACTCTTGTTGTGCTGGCACATGATCAGTGCATTCTGCTTCTTCTATTGGCAATGCGTCTATATCAAAGCGATAAGCAAAGTTCGGGCCTGGTCTTCCTGTGTCAAGTACAGCTGCAAATCCAGTATGTCCACCTTTCATCTTTTCAAGAAACTCAGGCGGCACGCCTTTTTGAAGCGCTCGCTGTTCATTTTCCGCGAGCATTGGATCACACGGTACACCCATGCGTTCTGAGCTTGTTAAAAAGTCTGTTCCATAAAAAAGTAAAAATCCTTTTCCAGCTAATTCTTCGCTCAACTCATAAGTGGTTACGTATTCCGCAAAGCCGATTTCAGGATACTGATGTCGCTCGCGTCGTTGTTCAATCACATACGGCTCAATCTCTTCCATGAATTGTTCAATGGAATTTGCCATTTCTGTTCCTCCTATTTGTTCAATTCGGCTAGCACGTCAAGCGCTGCTTGGGCCATCAACTCTGTCCCAATCGACAAAGCTTGTTCATCGATCATAAAGCCAGGGTCGTGGAGCGGTTTTTGATGTTCTCCGACCGAAGTGCCTAACCAGTAATAAACCCCTTCATACTTTTTCAAGAAACGTCCAAAATCTTCTCCAGCCATACTGCCGATTACTTCTGGTGTACCAACATCACCTAATTGATGTTTTGCCGATTTCCGAACTACTTCAGCCCAACGCTTTGTATTAATCGTTGCTGGGTAACCATCCGAATAGTCGATTTCACAAGAACCGCCCATCATTTCCGCAGCTCCTTGAACCACTTCATGGAAACGTTTTTTCAAAAGTTTCTTGGTATCGTCTGAAAGAGAACGAATCGTTCCTTCGAGCACTACCGTGTCCGCTACGACATTGTAACGATAGCCTCCTGCAATTTTCCCAATTGTGATTACACCTGAATCCATCGGGTTCGCGTTCCGGCTAACAATCGTTTGGATGGCAGACATGACTTGGTTGGCGATAATAATCGCATCGACGGTTTGATGAGGCATCGATGCGTGGCCCCCTGCTCCGTAGATTGTCACTTGGAAACGGTCAGAGTTCCCCATGATGGCTCCGTCTATGACACCAACTTGCCCAGCCGGTAGACCTGGCCAAACATGTTGCGCGATTAAAACATCCGGTTGATACGTATCAAAAACACCATCTGCCATCATTTGCTCCGAACCACCTGTTGGTGCATTTTCTTCAGCCGGCTGAAAAATTAATAACACGGTTCCAGCAATATCGGCTTTCTGGTCTTGCAGTAATTTTCCGACTCCGAGCAACATGGCCGTATGCGCATCATGCCCGCATGCATGCATTTTGCCATCGACTTTAGACTTGAACGGCACATCTGCTTTTTCTAAAATCGGTAAGGCATCGATATCGGCACGCAATCCAACCGTTTTTCCTGGCTTATCGCCTTGGATCACACCAAGGACACCTGTTTTTGCATATCCCGTAGAATATGAGATACCATATTCATCAAGTTTCGCTTGTATTTTTCGAGAAGTTTCCGTTTCTTCGCCACTCAATTCAGGGTTCTCATGAAGATCCCGTCTAAATGCGCGAATCTCTTCGAACAACTCTTGTGTTTGCTTTTTCAACAATGTCACCTGCTTTTCTATTTAAGGAAATAGACCTTAATCATTCCGTTAATAAAGAGTGTACACTATTTCACTAATACAGCGCCACTTTAATTTTGATTGTTCTGAATATAATTTCAATAAAAAAGCAGCTCCGCTGTTACGCGGAGCTGCTTTTGGTGGTGTGAAAAATTTTTCTGGTGTTAAATTTAAAAATTACGCTAGTTTTGCATATGCATTATCAAACCAATTTACTTCACGTCATCACTTGCTCTTTGGACTAACACTTTCGAAATAATCTTCCCAAGATTGATGGGCTCTCCCTGTAGCTTCAACATAATGGCTTGGGTTATTCGACTTGCCGTCTTTAATGCCTTGATAGATTCCGGTTACGACTGTGCCGATAAATTCACCTAACTCAGCGATTCGTTCTTCTTTAAATTTCTCTACACTAATAGCTGTATAAGTTAAATCCGCATCAAACGCATTGCCCAAGTAGTCCGCTAACTCGTACTGCGTAATGGCTTCACCGTGAAGGTTGTATATTTTCGAATTGTGCTGATCTTCTATCAGCATTTTTGCGTAAGCATAAGCCAGTTCCGCTCTTGTCGTGTAGCCACATTTGCTATCGCCTGCGCAATTTCGAATGCCACCTTCTTGGATATAAGAGTCAATGTATTCCACATCGGGCTCGATGTAAATACCATTACGTCCAATCACCCAGTCTAGTCCGCTATCGATTACATCTTGTTCGGTTTGTCGATTACTTTGAACAATCGGCGAAAACGCTGTGCCTTCTTCTGCTCCTTGTATGCTGGTGTAGACAATTTTCTTTACTCCGCTGTTTTTAGCCGCTTTAATAACATTGCGATGTTGGGGTATACGTTTGTCAGGTGCATCCATACCGGAAATGAGTAACAATACATCTATTCCTTCCAGTGATTTCTCTAATGCTAGTTGATCCTCGTAATCGCCTGGTCGCACTTCAATACCTAAATGTGCTGCTTTTTCAGGTGTTCTCGCTAGTCCAATAACTTCATCTTATGACAGCAGCGAGACTGTTGCATCTACTATTGCTTCACCCAACTTACCATTTGCAGCCGTTACTGCTATTTTCATCCACTTGTCCCCCATATCTCTTTTTTGCTTATACAGTCGTTCGTTACTTTCAACTCAAGTATAAATGATTGAGAAGCAAAAAGCGTATTCTCCGTAATTAGTAATTAGGAGTATAGACTAGAATAAAAAAGAAGCTCCGCTATTGCGCAGAGCTTCTTTTTTATGGGGATAAAATGGACAACATCAATTATTCGACCGACTCCCTATCCGATTAATTGCAATACTTGCTCTCTAGAAGGAATAGACGAAATCGCGCCTTTCCCCGTGGTCGTTAACGCACCGCTAGCATTGGCAAAAGCGAGAATTTCTTTAACATGCTCTGCTACAAGCTCTTCTAAATTGTCTTGAGTCGCACCCTTATTTAGTAATTGATACAGAAATCCGCCAATAAATGCGTCTCCCGCTCCTGTGGTGTCTTCTACTTTCACACCATATCCTTCAGATGAATAGTGGTTGTTTTGCACATAGACATCGGCACCGTTTGCACCTTTTGTAAACACGACAACTTTTACGTCTCCTGTAAACAACGACGCAATCGCTTTTTGTTCATCCGCTATTCCCGTAATAAACTCCAGTTCTTCATCAGAAACTTTAACGATGTGAGACAGCGGGATAAATTTCAAAATCGTGTTTCTGCACTCTTCTGCATCTTCCCAAAGAGGCAAGCGCACATTGGGATCAAAACTAACGACACCACTATAAGCTTTCGCTAATCGAATGGCTTCGACATGCGCTTGTTTCATTGGACTTTCAACTAAGTCTACAGAGCAAAAGTGCAAAATGTCGCCGTGATTGAACCATTCGCCCTTTATTTCTGAAGCAGTCAGCAGTAAATCGGCAGAAGGGTTTCGGTAAAATGAAAAATCACGTTCCCCGTCTTCACGTAAAGACACGAAGGCTAATCCAGTAGGTGCTTGTCGTGTTCTTGAAATTTTACCGACTTGAACACCAGCCACTGTAAGTTGCTCCAACAGAAAATCGCCAAACGCATCTTGTCCTAATTTAGTAATCAGTGAAGCACTGCCCCCAAACTTCGCTACAGCGACGGCAACGTTTGCAGGCGCACCGCCCGGAACCCGTTCAAAAGAGGTCACATCTTTTAATGCTAATCCTTTTTGTTGGGGGATAAAATCGATTAATAACTCGCCAATTGAAAGTAGATTCCCCACTCCACACACCTCTTTCTCTAAATATGATCTTTTCAATAATCCCACTTTACTGCTTTGAAATTTACCGATCCATTTGTTGCAAAAAAGCGAATTTCCTTACTTTCTGCAGAAGGGAAAATTCGGGAAGTAAATACGGCTTCTCCATCATTTACAAAGATCTCTACGGACGAAGAATCTACAAACAAGTGGAATTTTATTTTTTCTCCATCGAGTTGATATTTTCTTTCTGTGCCATACGCGATCGCTACTTCTTCACCGGACGCCGTACGATCTAGTATCACTTTCTCTTGCGTCGCATCGTATTGGATGACTGTTTTTTCTTCACCACTTGCTCGGAATTCAACGCCATAAATCGCAGCGTCTTGCCGTTCAAATTCACAAACTAATTCATAAGCAGCACCAGAAAACTTATCATAGGTTTTCACTTCATTTGTTATGAAGCCTGACACTTCTGCTTTTGTTTTACGAAGAGATTCGAGTTCTGGAATTGGTGTTTGGCGCAGCTTACCGTTTCGAACCGTTAATTCTCTCGGAACTGTCAAACAGTGCGCCCATCCGTTCACGTCACTCGGATACTCTACTTCTGGTAACCCCATCCACCCGACTAAAATACGTCTACCGTTAGGATCTTCCATCGTTTGAGGTGCATAAAAATCAAATCCTCTATCAAGCTCCTCAAAATTTCCATGAGTCATTTCTTTCTTTTGTAAATCGATTTCTTCTCCTAGCACATACCCAGCTTGATATATGTTTTGGTAACGATCGCCTTCTGGTAGGACTCCTTGCGGTGATAAGATCAACACCCCTTGATCACCCAGTACAAAGTAATCTGGGCATTCCCACATAAATCCGAAATCGCCCAATTGGGTTTGGACTTCACCTTCAAACTTCCATTCAAATAAGTCAGGCGAACTTAATAACCCCACACATCCTGTTTGATCTGTTGTTTGCGCGCCAATCACAGCGTAAAATTGTTCTCCTTCTTTCCATACTTTAGGATCACGAAAATGCTCTGTATAGCCTTCAGGTACATGGTCAAAAACAGACTCGTTCAACTTTAAAATCGTGCCCTCGTTATCCATCACGGCGATGCATTGATGAGGGTGTCTATCTAACTTTTCATCCCGCGTGTTACCTGTGTAAAACAAATACAGTTTTCCGTCATGCTCAATGGCACTACCTGAATAAACGCCGTGACTATCAAAATAACTGTTTGGTTCAATCGCGATCCCGACATTTTCCCAGTTTACCAAGTCTTTTGACTTGGTATGGTACCAATATTTTAGTCCGTGAAACGGACCTAACGGATGCCATTGATAAAACAAATGATATTCCCCCGCGTAAAAACAAAAGCCATTCGGATCATTTAACAAACCTGAAACCGGTTGAATATGGAAAGTTTGACGCCACGAACAATTATTGACTCTTGAAACTAGCAAATCAATTTCTTGCTGGCTGACTTCTTCTATTCGGGTATATTTTTTTACTTTTTGTAATTTCATTTTGGTAAGCTCCTTTTAGCAACACCATTCCGATTTACTAAAAATTTTTAGTATAAATTGATAAAGACCCCTCTTGCGGAACCGGTTCCGCAAGAGGGCGTAAAACATTCCTTGCTATAATACTAGTTTACGCTATTTAAACCAACATTAACTGCTCTAAGTCTTGAGATTAAACCGATACACTCAATAACACATCATTTTTTTCGACAACTTTATTGTCTGTTTGAATGATTTCTTTGTAAAGACTTGAGTTGGTAATAATGACTGGCGTTGTAAGATCGTAGCCTTCTTCTTTGATTTTTTCCAAATCAAACGTTACCAGTTCATCTCCTTGTTTGACTCTGTCTCCTTGTTTAACTTTCGCTTCGAAATATTTCCCTTGTAATTCTACCGTATTCAACCCAATGTGGATTAACATCTCTACGCCCGTATCGGAAGTAATGCCAATTGCATGACGCGTTGGAAAAAGAGCGGTAACGACGCCGTTTACTGGCGAAAATGCTGCGCCAATTGTCGGTTCAATCGCGATTCCTTTGCCCATTGTTTCAGTTGAGAACACAGGATCATTTACTTCGCTCAAAGCTTTTACTTTGCCAGTTAATGGACTTACGATATTTTGTCCTTCGATAAGCAACTCACCCGATTCGATCGTTTTGGCTTCTTTGCTTTCATATCCTAATAACAACACTGCTAGTGCCGTACCTAAGATCGAAAAAGCAATAACAATCACATAGCCAATGACCGGTAGAAATGTTGGGATTGTAAAAACGCCACCAGCTAATTGTGTAGCTTCGACTCCTAGCCCTCCAGCAAGTGCACTCGCCAGTCCGCCCATGATAACAGCGATAACGAATACGCGCTTATAGCGGAAAAATAGACCGTATATAACCGGTTCTGTAATTCCGGATAGCACACTCGGGATTAAAGCAGCACCCGCAATCGCTTTTAGGTTTTTGTCTTTTGTTTTTAAGAAGACGCCTAGTGCTGCTCCACCTGCAACCCAAACCGTTCCCATAACAATTCCTAATAGCGCATCACTGCCGGTAGTTGTAATATTCGATAGCATCAGTGGGATAATTGCCCAGTGAAGCCCTAAAATTACGATAAATACCCAACCCGCTCCGAGTAAAAGTCCTGTTAAAATAGCACTCTTATCTAAAACAAAAACGGTAGCTTGTAAAATCGCATCTCCTACATAAATACCGAAAGGTCCAAAAATCAACACTGTTAATGGCACCATCACGAGTAAAGATACCATCGGAATAATAATCATGTGTAACTGAACGTGAAATGCTTTTTTAAGAACTCTTTCTAATAGTGAATAAATACTAACAGCAACAAACACAGGAAGTACAGTTGAGGAATAATTGATCAATACTACTGGTATGCCAACAAACGAACTAATATCTCCTGCTTCCGATAAACTCGTAAAGTTTGGCTCTAGTAAAGCAGCTGCTATAACGGCTGAAATGTACGGACTCACACGAAGCTTTAAAGCCAATGTTACCGCTATCAAAATTGGTAAAAAGTAAAATACGGCATTCGCAGCAGCAGATAAAATAGAATACGTTCCACTTTCAGCTGACAACCAGTCCAGCATAACCAGAACAATTATAAGCGCTTTCAATAAACCAGAACCACAGATGACAGGGATTAACGGCGTAAAAGTGCCTGATATCGTATTAAAAATTCTTGAAGACAACCGGCCTTTTTCTTTTGTCTCTTCCGTAGCATCTGAATCCGCTCCGAAATTACCGATTTTCATAATTTCACTAAACACGCTTGAAACTTGCGGGCCGATGACAACTTGATATTGTCCGCCACTTTCAACAACTTTTAAAATCGCCAGTTTTTCCAATTCTTTTTTATCGGCTTTTTTGTTGTCTTTTAAATTGAACCTTAACCGAGTCGCACAATGTGCAACGCTTGATACATTTTCTTTTCCCCCAACCAAACGAATAATGTCTTCCGCCAACTTTTTATAACTCATTTCCCCATCTCTCCTCTTCGATTCAGTTTTTTGGAACCGGTTCCATTTCAAGCTATTATAAAACCGGTTCCATTTTTATTCCAATAAAACCGATTCCATTCACTGATTATATTACCGCTTTAATTTATTGTCAACGCTTTCTCGCTCAATTATCTGATAATCAGACAATTGAGAGCGTGGAATTTCGCCGCCGTTCAATAAGGCCACTAAACTAGTAGCTGCCATTCTCCCTACTTTTTCATAATGAAACTTAACTGTTGTTAAGCCAGGATGGATAATTCCAGTTACATCATACCCGCCAAATCCGGCAATTGATAAACTAGACGGAACGTCAATCTCTTTTAAATGGGCTGCTTTTAACGCCCCTAAAGCAATATTATCTGTAGCACATACGATAATAGAAGGATCAAAACTCTCAATGATGGAAGATGTCACTTCAACCGCATTTTCCATTTTAAAACTGGTTTCATAATAATTCACTTCACAACTATCGTCTTCACTAATAGCTCTTTTAAACCCTTCTTTTCTTCGTACGCCTACAGCAATATCTTTTTCAGTCACACCTAAATAAGCAATTTTTCGATGACCATTTTTCAACACGTATTTCCCTAAATCATAGCCGGCCGAATCATCGTCATGGATTAAACTGTACAGTTGATCGTGTTGTTGGCCGACTAGAATCACGGGTAAATTTGTTTCTTCAAATGCTTTTAAGTGTGCCTCTGAAATTTGAGTGGCCAGTAAAATAATCCCGGCAACTTTTTGGTTGTACAAACTATAAATACTTTCAATTTCCCGTACCAAATCTTGACTGGTATTCGCAATCAACATTTGATAATTCAAATCTCTTAGTTGCTCGTCAATCCCCATCAAAACTTGAGAAGAAGCAAACGAATCGAGGCGTGGCACAATCGTTCCAATAATGTTTGGTTTTTTGGCTTTTAAACTTTGGGCAAAGTTATTGGGCGTATATCCTGTTTCATGTATAATTCGCTCGATTTTTCTTTTGGTGGCCACGCTAATCGAACCGCCATTAAGATACCGCGACACGGTGCTTTTTGCTACACCCGCTAATTGAGCTATATCCGCAATTGTTTTCATGATTCCAACTCCAAAAGAAGTAAAATTTGTACCTTTAGTATATACCAAAATAACATGAAACCAGAAAGAAAGGTAGAAAGCATTAATGCTCGCTACCTAATCCCTCCTGTTTCGGATCCACATAAATTATAGAATTGTATCCATAAAATCTTTGCATCAAAAGTTAGTTTCACAAGTAGCTGCACGTGAGAAGCAAAAAAATGTGTTGCTGTTCATAAGAACTTGGGTGATATACTGAACAATAGGAGAAAAATTACAGAAAGGAGCTGATGGATAAAAAATGCGTTCTTTTCACTTTAATGGCAGTCGAATTGTCAAAACTGGGATTGCTATCTTTTTAACCGCCGTCATTTGTGAATGGTTTGGTTGGCCACCTGTATTTGCGGTAATCACCGCAATCGTGACGATCGAACCTACAGTTAGCGACTCGATTAAAAAGGGACTCGTTCGGTTCCCAGCATCCGCGATTGGCTCTGCATTCGCTGTCCTCTTTATCACACTTTTCGGGAACTCCCCGATTACCTATACACTCGCTGCAGTAGCAACGATTTTAGCTTGTTACCGACTCAATTTGCATGCCGGTTTACTGGTTGCCACATTAACATCTGTCGCAATGGTCGAAGTGATTCATGAACATATTTTGATCTCTTTCTTTATTCGCTTAGGGACGACGACCATTGGACTGTTAGTGTCTACCGCTGTCAATATGCTCGTGTTTCCGCCCAACTATCGAAAAAATATTTTGAAGAGCATTCAACGCATTGGGGAACGCGCAGGCAATATGTTGGAAGAGACATTTCAAACCATCCTTTTTGACAGTGACGCGAACCGTCAAAAAGAGCAGTTGATCGTAAAAGAACTGATTACTGAAATTCGAAAAACCGAGAAACTAATCCATTTTCAGCGCGACGAATCCAGTTTGTATCCGTGGGTTCGCGAGCGAGAAGCCGAGCTTCAAATGGCAGAAAAGCAATTGCTCTTTTTACATAACTTAGAATTCCATTTAGATGCTTTGCTTTATATCCCGCTGCACAATTTGTCGTGGACCACTGCCGAGCGAAAAGTTGTTATGCACGCCGTAACTGAACTTGCGAACGACTTGAAACACTCAATCGACTACGATCACGAAAAGCATCAATGCCAATTAAAAAATATTACCGATCTTTTTTGGGACAACAGCAAAGGTATCACAGCAAGCGATGCTAGACGCCCTACTGAATTCCCACCCGAATTTACGATTCTTTACGAACTGATCACGATTTATGATTTAGTGGATAAGTTTTTTGATCCGGGGAGTGTGCAGGCTGCACGAGAGACAGAGAAATAATTGCAAAATAAATAGGAGCAGCGCCAGGGAAATAACTGGCACTGCTCCTTTCTTGTTTATCTTTTCTGCTTTATTGATCATTTACTGTTTGGCGTTATTTTTTACAAGCACTTTCAAACCTTGCGCCATATCGGAAGCCAGCACGTAATTGCGGTCCACGAACACACCCCAAACATCTGCTTGGTCAGGCGCGTATTGGCCGATTTGTTTCGGATTAGCCGGGTCGGTGATATCCACTGCGTAAACTCCACCTGCATAATGACTTAAGTAAAGCGTGTTGCCGTGTACTTTCGGATCGTGCACTGTATTGGCAAATGTCGGGCCATCTTCAACTTTTTCGGTCAAGTCCGTTTTAAACTCACTCAATAACACGGGATTTGCTTTATCCTTGATATCAAAAATTCGCGTATAGCCATAAGATTCCTCGTACCCAGGACGCACAGGCGAAGAAACTTCCCGAGTTTCAATCAGCACATTGCCGCCTTTGGCTAAAGCCGCTGAATGGGCTGATCCCTGCTGATTGGATGCATAGTCTGTGCTACTCAAATAGACCGGATTTTCCGGGTCTGTAATATCAAAAATGATCGTGCCGAGGTCCCACATGGAGACATAAGCGTATTGCGCATTATTGTCGGTGATGACACTGTGATTGAACACAGGACGAGTTTTGCCATCCGGCGAGTTCCAGTGGTAGCCATTAAAGTCGGCTGGTACTTCGTCCAGAATCCGCGGATCAAATTCCCAAAGTGTTTCCGGCTCTGCCGGATTGGACACATCGACAATCGTAAAGTCTTTGTGTTCGCCGTGGCTATAATAATCAGCGTATGGATTAGAAGCCAGCACAAGAGCTTTGTTTCCTTGCATCGTCAAAGTAAGCTCATGGGTACCGCGCGTGTTTTCATAAGTTTCCCAGTAGCCTAGCTTTTTGGGATTAGTCGGATCGGTCACATCATATAGCAGGAATCCGCCCGACGTATCTTTCGCATTACGATTCAGCTGTTGGACACTCACGACGGCCAGGTCTCCTTTAAAGTCAGGAGTATTAATACTTTTAACAATGACTTTTTCCTGCCATGTATTTTCTACGTCGTCGTTTGCAAAGACCGCAACTTCCACCGGATTGGCAGGATCTTTCAAATCAAAAACTCGCACACCTCCATTGCCCCCATTGGCCGTATGCGTGCCCACATAGGCATAGCCTTTATGAGCGAAGACATCAGCTGTGTTGTTCTGCACCCCATCAATTTCTTTTAACTGTGCTGCGCCAGCTTCTTTCAGGAACGAAAGATTCTTAGATCCTTCTACCTTTGCATCACTCAGATTTGCAATTTCTTCATTGGAAAATACTTCATGTTCTCCTTTTGATACGCCTGAACTATCGAGTTCATCGTGCGCAAAAGCGGTAGGTACCGCTGATAGTACTAGTACAGAAGCAAGCATTACATGGGTAAACGACTTTTTAATCACCAATATATTTCCTCCTTTTGAAAAATTAATCTTATTTCTACTTTATTCTATTAAATGGAAATCATTAAAACAACTACGGAACACGAAATAGTTTGAATATTTATAAAAATAAATCAAATGATACAGTTTCTATAAGGACTACTGAACTACCATTCAATTTTGTATTGGTCCATTGGTTGGCATATACATTGCATTTCACAAGGGACGGTAAAATTCACGAAACACTTTCAGATGCACAGCCTATTGAATTGAAGTAACTAACAACGAATTAGTAGAATTAAAAAATTCCCTCTACATAAAAAAGCCGCATATCAAAATGCGACTTTTTTATGTAGAGCTGTCCCTATATTAGCTTTTCCTCACACTATAAAGCTTCTTACTCGGCAGTTCCAAACAATTTAACTGTCCCCCGTAAACCGCGCCACCATCAATTCCGATAATCTGATTGTCACCGAAATAAACATCGTAATTTTCTGTCCCTCGAAGTACAAACGTTGGTGTATGGCCAAAGATTACTGTCTTATTGCCCGAATACCCTGTATGAAATTCTTGGCGAATCCATAGTAAGAGATACGGGTCCGTCTCGTGAGGCGAGACACCCGGTTGAACCCCAGCATGCACAAAAATATAATCATCCGTTTCATGGTAGTAATCCATTTCCTTAATAAACTCCACGTGCCCGCCAAAAATTCCGTTCACTGGTAGTGTTGTATTTTGTATGGAAGGATCATAGCTATGCAATGTAGCCAGTCCTCCGTTTCGCACCCAATTTTCTTTCGCACAAGGTTTCTCCGCTGCGGCTTCTAGCATCATTTGGTCGTGATTTCCCCGCAAGATAATAGCTCCCTGCCTTTTCAATTCGATAACGCGCTCCAACACTTCTTTTGAGTCCGGTCCTCGGTCCACATAATCCCCTAGTAAAATTAGCTGATCTACAGCGGCATCGTACTCTATCCTCTCTAATAACTCATTAAACAATTCGAGTTCTCCATGAATATCGCTAATGGCTAGTAGTCTTTTCACGAGACTCACCCCTTCGCTGTTGAGTTTTTAGGCGAAACTAGTTGGTTGATTGGTTAATGCATCGCTCTTTGTGTTTAAAAAAGACTCATTCCATTGAATGAGCCTAGATTTTATCATCAAGATTTCCAAAATCATCGAGCAGTTGTTCTTAACCCAATCTCCTAAAATTCTTCATGCGTGGCCGGATCCATATCAAACAATCGGCCATCTGAGCGAGACAGTTCTGAGATTGCAATCATCTCGGATTCACTTAATTCAAAGTCGAAAATGGACAGGTTTTCTCGCTGCCGCTCGGGCGAAGTGGAGCGTGGAATAGAGACAGAGCCGATTTGATATTGCCAGCGCAGCACGACTTGAGCAATGGTTTTGTTATGAGCTTCGGCAATTGTCTTAATAGCGTCGTTTATCAAAATATCTTTCGCCTTGGCAATCGGGCTCCACGACTGTGTTTGGATTCCATGATCTACGTGTACTTTGCGCTGGTGTGCTTGGTTAAAGAACGGATGCAATTCCACTTGGTTCAAACTCGGTGTCACCCCGGTCTCATGAATAATCCGCTCTAAGTGCTCTGGTAAAAAATTGCTGACGCCAATCGACCGGACAAGTCCCCATTTTTGCGCATCAATCAACGCTTGCCAAGCTTCTACGTAAGTGTCTTGATTGGGCATTGGCCAGTGGATCAAGTAAAGATCAAAATAATCCAGCTGGGAACGGTACAGCGATTCTTGAATGGCCACTAAGGCTTTTTCATATGTGTGATAACGTCCCGGCAGCTTAGATGTCACCCATAGTTCTTCACGAGAAATGCCGCTACGTCGTATGCCTTCTCCTACCGCTCCTTCGTTTTCGTAATTATACGCTGTATCAATCAACCGGTAGCCGGCATTGATTCCACTGCTGACTGCGTTCGCTCCCGCATTGCCCCACAGTCCGTATGTACCCAGTCCAATAACCGGCAAAGTCGTTCCATCGTTTAAGGTCACTTTTGGAATTGCTTTTTCCATCTACTTCCACTCCTCCCGCTTTTATTTTCAGATTACTCTTACATCTCTCTAAACTCAAACGATTTGGTCTCAATTCATGACGCTTTACTTTATGTAAAATTAAGAATTGATGTACAATTAGAGACAGTACATCACTATAGCGAGGAGCTTACATATGGAAACAAGCACATTCAAACTAACCGAAACAACAATCCAAGACATTCAACAAGCTTTTCATGACAATAAACTAACTTCCGTGGAATTGGTTCAAGCTTATCTCGATCGGATCGAAGCTTTCGACCAGAATGGCCCAAAAATCAATTCCATCTTAACAATCAATCCGGACGCGCTAAAAATTGCAGCACAACTGGACGAAAAACGCGGGCAGGATAATCAAGGTCCTCTTTACGGTATTCCTGTGTTACTAAAAGACAATATCGAAACCGCGGACCCGATGCCGACAACAGCCGGCGCCATTGCACTCGAACACAATTTTGCAAAAGAAGATGCATTTGTTGCCAAGCAATTGCGAAACGCTGGGGCGATTATTCTCGGCAAAGTGAACTTGAGCGAATGGGCGTATTTCATGTCGCAAGACGGCCCGAGCGGTTACAGTTCACTCGGCGGACAAGTACTGAACCCATATGGCATTGGTGTCTTTAAAGCAGAAGACGTTGGTGGTTCGAGTTCAGGGACAGGCGCAGCAATTGCATCGAACTTCGCTGTTGTGGGTGTCGGCACAGAAACATCCGGCTCGATTTTAAGTCCAGCAAGTGCTAATTCGATTGTCGGTATTAAGCCAACAGTTGGTCTCATTAGTCGCTCGCGCATCATCCCGATTGCCGAAAGTCAGGATACCGCAGGACCGATGGCGCGTACTGTGACAGATGCCGCGATTTTGCTCGGCGCTATGACCGGCGTCGACGAACAGGATTCAGCAACACAAAAAAGCACTGGCCAAGCACTCACTGATTACACACCGCACTTGAAAAAAGACGGATTGGACGGCGCACGCATTGGTGTGGATCTAAATTTCTTAAACAACGAGGCCCCAGAAGAACGTGCCATTATGGACGAGGCAATCGAGCAAATCAAAGCACTCGGCGCCACAGTTGTTGAAGTGACCATTCCTAAATCATCATTCCAGTCAGACGTCTTGTGGTATGAATTCAAGCGCACCGTTAATGATTATTTGCGCACTACACCTGACGCAGTACCAGTCAAGTCACTCGTAGATGTTATCGAGTTTAATAAACAAGACCCTGAACGTCGCATGAAATTCGGGCAAGCTGAACTGGAAAAATCACAAATCTTAAGCGACGATCCAAACGACTCGACCTATTTAGAACACCGTAAAACTGATTTACGCTCTTCTACATCAGAAGGATTGGATCTCATTACGCAAGAACACCAACTCGATGCGCTGTTATTCCAAAACAACCGTGGTGCCGCTATGCCCGCAAAAGCAGGCTATCCGTCCATCACTGTTCCAGCTGGATACGCGAGCAGCGGGCATCCCGTTGGTGTTACGTTTAGCGCACAGGCATTTAGTGAAGCGCGGTTGATTGAATTGGCTTTTTCGTATGAACAAGCGACTTTGAAACGAAAAGCACCAGACTTGGAATCTTACTAAATTTAATTGCACGATTTAAAAAACCCTTTACTGAAACGACTGCAGGAAATTGCAGTCGCTCACTAAAGGGTTTTTCTGTGTCGTTTCAACTATCCGTTATTTCGAGGCATATATGCATAAGCTTTGTAATCGTCCGTAACTTCGAATAGTACTTTGGACGGAAGCTTTTGTTCTGCTCGTTGTTGCTGGTTGATGTTCTTGAACGCCTGTTCTTTTAAGTTCTTTAAATTATGATACTTCAAAACCTTAATGCCAAAATTGATCTTCACTCAATGGTTCTCTACCACAATCGCCGTCAAAATCTGCGATTTAGATGTTGCGCTTTTCTGGGAGCGGAACAATTCATTGTTCAAAATGAATACAAAACAATAAAAACTTCATACACTTTTTTGGAAGAATTCGAATTCTAATATTGTATAATAAAAAGAATATTTAAAAAGTTTCAAATATTCATTGGAAGAAAGGGGATGAATTTCATAGGATGACTAGCTTTACATAGTTCTTTCATAACTGTGCACTAAAAAATGAAGCAAGAGGTGAAATTATGAAAGACTTGCCATATGGCTGGAGAGGAAAATTGGGCTTGATCTACATTGCTTCCGCTTGGTCAATGGACGCTGAATATGTTGATATGGCTCCTGATGGGGTTACTACCCTTACAACGAGAGTCGCTTTATCAGAAAATCCCGATCATTTCACAGTTGATGATGTCCACTCGCTTGGAGAAGATGCAGTAAAAGCGGCGAAATTATTAGCGCAAGCTCCAGTAGGTTCCATTGCCTTCGGTTGCACAAGCGGCAGTTTTGCAAACGGTGTGGGCTACGATAAAGAACTGATAAAAAGAATGGGGGTTGCTTCCAATAACATCCCCTGCACAACAACTACTACTGCAGTTGTAGCAGCATTAAATGCTTTCAATGTTAAGAAAATCGCAGTAGCGACACCTTATGAAGACGCCTTAAACAGACTTGCCAGAACCTTTTTAGAAGATAGCGGATTTTCGGTCACCAACATGACTGGACTTGGTATAACAAGTGATTATGAAATATCAAACACAACTGTAGATACCATTTACACAATGGCGATGGAAGTGGACACAGCCGACGCCGAAGCTATTTTCATTTCATGTACCGGCTTATCGGCAGTACGCTTGATTGAGACACTGGAAGCTGACTTAGGAAAGCCGGTTGTATCATCCAACCAGGCGACTTTCTGGCATAGTATGAAGTTAGCTGGAATCAATGAGGATGTTAAAGGTTTCGGAAGCTTATTCCGTTTATAAAGTGCATAAAAGAAGTCATGGTTAAAATTCAGGAAATTTTCTATGCACTTTATAAATAATCAGAAAAGATATCATAAGCGAAGAAACACAATAAGGCTACACATATTATAAAAGACTTCCAACTAACGCAGGGGGTGTAGAGAAGATGAAAACATTCAAAAAAATTGAAAAAATCTGGTCCTCCATCGAATTGGCCATTTTAGGACTAATAACGCTTGTAATGAGTGTGTTGTTAGCCGGAAATGCGGTCAGCCGCTACCTTTTCAATAAAAGCTGGGGATTTTCAGAAGAAGTTGGTTCCCTCGCACTGGTCGCCATGACATTCTTGGGGATCGGCTATGCGGTAAGAAAAAAGCAGCATATCGAGATGTCCGGATTTTACGATTTATTGCCGAAACAGGCACAGTGGGCTCTCCGACTGTTTATTGATCTGGTATCAGCTATTGTTTTGCTTTTTCTCACTTACCTCGCCTATGAGTACGTTTTGCATTTGCATCAAATCGGTGAAGTGACGACGATGCTTCAGTTCCCCGTTTATCTTATTATGGCTGTCATACCTATCGGGTTCTTCGTTGCATTTCTTAGTTATTTAGTTGACTTTATTATGGGCATCTATACGAGAAAAGAAAATGACATTGACGCCAAATAATTAACGTCTCATAAACCCAGACACAGCTAGGAGGAAATACATTGCTATGGCTCATAATTGTATTATTGTTCGTTATGCTATTTATGAATTTTCCAATCATGATTGTTTTATTAACAACAGGCCTTGTCATGATGCTGACACTTGCTCCAAATATCGATTTTGTCATTTTTATTCAACAACTGGCTAGCAGTGTCCAATCTTATGTATTACTCGCGATACCAATGTTCATTTTTGCAGCGGACATCATGGTTAAGGGAAACACCGCAAATAGATTATTGGATTTCGTTAAGGATTTGTTCGGACATATCCGAGGTGGAACGGGGATTGTGACTGCTGCTACAAGCACCTTATTCGGTTCGGTTTCGGGTTCCTCCCAAGCAACAATAGCAGCTATTGGACCGCCGATGCGCAAAAGAGCACTGGAGTATGGATACCAAGATTCACATATCATGGGATTGATCGTCAACTCCGCCGGAATCGCTATTTTGATTCCACCGAGTATTGTCATGATTTACTACGGAATGCTGACCGGTACTTCCATAGGAGACTTGTTTATAGCCGGAGTCATTCCTGGCGTGCTAATTTTTTTCGGCTTTGCTGCATACGAATACTTTATCGCAATACGGAAGAAAATTCCGGTTGAACCTAAAGCGACGATGGGCCAAAGATGGAGTTCATTTAGAAGAGCTCTTTTAACGTTTGGGTTCCCTATCATTATCTTAGGTGGAATCTATTCAGGAATGTTCAGTCCGACCGAGGCAGCGGCATTCTCTGTATTTTACGCCATTATCTTGGAAGTATTTATTTTCAGGTCCGTTAAGATCAAACAGCTTCTGCCAATTGCAGCATCAACCGGAGTCATAACCAGTGTCGTGTTTATTTTATTAGCTGCCGGTGGATCGTTTTCTTGGATCATATCGTACTTAAGAGTTCCTCAAGCTTTGACAGAAGCCGTATTGGGAAATAACCCAAGTGAACTTCAAGTAATCATCATCATGTCGTTATTTTTTTTAGTTTCTTGTATGTTTGTCGATTCGCTGGTGGCGATTGCCATTCTAACACCAATCTTTTTCCCGATTGCTTCTCAAATGGGCATCGACCCAGTCGTAATTGGAATTTTAATCACCATGCAAGCGACACTTGGTACTGTCACGCCGCCATTCGGTGTAAACATATTCACCGCTTGTGCTGTATTCAATAAACCGTATGCAGAAGTTGTAAAAGGGGTATTCCCCTATATTATTATCTTTTTAATCATTAATGTCCTATTAATCCTTTTCCCGGACATTATAATCGCTTACCGCTATGTGCTTTAAAATTCTTGGCATTATCGCCAAATAAAGGGGGGTGTTTCCTCTAACTGATTCACTTACTACCGTTGAGCTTACTTGAAACAAATAAAACTAATAGGGGGTAACAATATGTTTAGTAAAAAAAATTCCATGCTTTTAATTCTTTTGATCCTGATGCCAATTTTCTTGTTTGCATGCGGCAACGATAACACTGAGGGCATTGAAGCTAAATCAAGTGATGATAGTATAGGCATTCGCTTTGCACACGAAGAAAGTCAAGGGGACGTACAAGATTTATATGCAAATAAATTCAAGGAATTAATCGAAGAAGAAACAGAAGGTCGAATTACTGTTGATATTTATACCACAGGGACGCTTGGAGGAAATGATGACATGTTCACTCAACTCCAGACGGGGGCGGTTGATATGGCCATTACTTCCCCAGGATTTACAGGAAGTGTTATTCCACAAACACAAATTATGAATATTCCATTCTTATTCTCAAATAACCCGGAAGTAAATAGAAAAGTACTGGATGAGAGTGAAGCGTTATACGGCACACTTGCAGACAAATACGAGGAAAAAGGATTGGAAATATTCAAGTTCTGGACAGAAGGTTCTATGTACTGGACAGGAAACAAAGAAATCACAGAACCAGCGGACATGAAAGGGCTGAAGATGCGTGGAATGCCAACTAGTATGATCATGGAATCTTACAAGTTAATGGGCGCAGATCCACAAGCTACAGATACCGGTGAAATCTATACGATGCTGCAAACAGGCGGAATCGACGGCCAAGAAAATCCATTATTCTTTATTTACAACAGTAACTTCCATGAAGTGCAAGATTATTTGATGGACTCTAAACACCATATTTACATCACGGCTACAGTGGCGAATTCTGAGTGGTTCTCTTCATTGGCTGAAGAAGACCAGAAATTGATCAATGAAATAATGCAAGAAGTGAATGATTGGTCGTTCACAATGCAACAAGAAGAAGAAGACAAAGCGCTGACTGAAATCAAAAAATCGGATCTGGAGATTATTGAATTGACTGAGGATCAAAGAGAATCGTTTAAAGAACTTGTTGCCCCTATCCGCGATGTTTATATTGAAACTGGCGGAGACGGAGCCGAGGAAATTTTAAAAATAATTGAACAAGATATACAAGCAGCAGAAGAAGAACTCAAATAATCGACTTCTCACATCGTACTCATTGATGATGAAGAACCTACTTGGCTGAAAAAAGTAAACATTCTGCCCTGTCCCGATAATTATGTTTAATCTACAGAACGTCAACCGATGGATTTTGTCTGTGACGTTTTGAGAGAAAAAATCAGTCAAATATTGAGTCAATTAAAGCACCCTTTATTGAAACGCTAGCATGGAGATGCCTGCCGCTCAACAAAGGGTGTTTTTTGGTGTAATTTTTACTGTTCGTTTTTCGGGCGTACATATGCATAAGCTTTATCATCTTCCATCACTTCGACCAGCAATTCGGTTGGAATCTCTTTTTCTCCTAATTGTTGCTGGCTAATTTTCTTTGGCGCCAGTTCCTTTAAGCTCTCCCAATTGCGGTATTTCAAAGCCTTGATGCCAAAATTGATTTTCACTCTATAGTTTTCTTCGATGCTTTTTACTTTTTCTTCGATCGCTTCAATGATTGAATGGTTCTCTACAACAATCGTCGCCAACGCCTGTGATTTGACGTCTGCTTCCTCAAAGTTCCGGATGGTCCGGAGATACAGCTCGTAGCATTCCTCAATAAACTGTACATTGAGCAGCACAAGCTCTTGCTTGGCATTAAACTGCCCGACGAGCTGCTCATACTCTTTTTTTACAGGGGCTTCTCCCCATTTTCGCAGCGTTTCATGTTCTTTCAAGCCTTCGATATTTGCAACAATTCCCTTCAAGTCTTTCATCAATACGTTTAAATCCTGCAACGTCGCCGTATAAAACCTTTCAATTTCTGCATCTTCCACACCATTAAGGGTAATGCCGTTTCGGCGGAACCGTTCAATGACTTCTTTGAAATAACCGAAGCGCGCCTCGATCCGTCCTGCAAAATCATTCTCGCGGTGCTGAATCAAAGCTTCGAGCTTTTGTTCCATGCTTTTCAAAGAGCTTTGGATTTCCATGAGCTGTTGCTGACCAACGACCGTCGTTAACAAGTTCATACTCGCGTGTGCTAAGAGCGCTGGATTTATACGCTTCACGAGAACAGCTTGTTCATAAATTCCTTTCACGCCATCTTTTTTCACTGCCGGCACATACCCTTTGCCGTCTACCCGTCCAATCAACTTCATGCTCTTATCTTTCAGACCCTTCACTACTTCCGGGCTAAACTCCACGCGGTACGTCCGGCTTTGGTGGAGCACTACCGCCCCGTCTTTTAGGGTCTGTGTGATAATCGGAATCATATGCATGGGAAGCTCGATTTTGTCATATCCGCTTTTGACGATTTCCTCTTTATCTACTTCCGATACTTTCGGGTTTAAATGGCTGTCGTCATCTTCTGGCTCTGGTTCAATCGTATCATTTTCTTCTGTCGTTTCTTCAGCATGTGGTTCTTCTATCTGCGCTAAGGCCTGCCTTTCCTTTCTAAAGTAAATAAAGACAGCAATCAGCAAAGTCAGTATTACTGCAACCGAAATAAAAATATATTCCACGGGCTTTCCCTCACTTCATAAATAGTCCTGGAACGCACATAAAAGCTTTCTAATTCGCTCTTATAGATTTCAGGTAAATCGATTCACTCTATTCATCTTTACCCAATTTCGCAGGAGCTTACCTTCCTATTCTCTAGATCGAGCATAATTTTTGAAAACGAATAGAATGAAAAAAGCTACACCTGCGCTGTTGATTTAGCAGGTGTAGCAATGGATCAGTTATATATTATTGTGTGTTGTCATCATCTATTAGAATTACTTCTGTCTAAGTAGCCGGTTTTCATTTTCCTTCATGAGCTTCAGTAATTTCTCGCATTAACTCAATCCAGTCTTCCCTTTTAAAATTATAATAGGCTAACTCTATTTTTCTTAAAACTAGATGAAGACTATCAAATTTCTCATCAGAGCGGAAACGCCACCAGCTTTTCACAGTAGGCGCCTTTGTACCAGGCGGATAATACGTTAACGTTCCTTCAGGGTTTATAATTTTTTCTAACTTGTCAGCATCTAAGTATCCGTGTGGAAAATCGATGTAAAGACCAAGTGAAAGTTTATGAGGTTTAATCGTTCCAATTTTATGCGTGGATTCCGCATCCTGATTCTCGAGTGAATCACTCCAAACGACTGGTTTATCACTGGTGATTACAAGTTGATCGTCTGTACTCGGCTCCACTTTACAATGAGGAAGCCCCTCAAACACATCGAGTATCTCGCCTAATTTTTGTTTTACTAATCCGTCCATTGTGTCACTCCTTTAGATTTACTTACTAAATTTCGTTCACTTTAAATAACTAATTATTTTGAAGCCGAAACTATATGGAATTTTCCTCAGGTCGAAAGTCCTTCAAATAATATTTATTAATATCCAATAAAATTTTATTGAAATCGTTTTCTGAATCACAATTAATGAGTTGAGTATTTATCTTTGGATAAGGATTAAAGAACTCGGATTCATTTTTTGATTCATAAATTACAGTTGCTTCTTTCAAAATTCTATCATTTGCTTCATTTCGAAGATTAGCGAGTAAAGCTTTCGATTTTTCATGCTTGCTTGTAATTAATTTATATTTCGGAAGATTGGTTGGGTTCTTTATATTTATATTATTTAAATCAAACTGGTAGTGATTTTGTATATTCTTGGCTTCAAATATAGCATCTCGAAAATTTTTTATATTTGATTCTGTAGATAAACTTACTTTTCTTAGATTCTCATATCTATACTTAAAATCATCTGAAGAAGAAAATATATCTTTTGTTTTTTCAGCTACTTTGTCACTGGCGCTTTTCACACCTTCTTTAACTATACTTTCGGTTGTCTCTTTGCCTAACCTTTTTATAAATTCATTCGCTAACATACTTGCTCCTAAACCGAACGCTGCCTTCACTACTTTATCCGGAACTTTCAATTGTATTCCCCTTAAGTTACTTCATTTTAATTCACCAAAATTCTTCTGGAAGCGAAACAATAAACTTAATTTTTGTCTTTACCACTTTCAAGATTAGTGACAGCTTCGTTGATAATTCTATAACTAAATGGCAATGTAATAGTTAATAAGGTTAGTATTATCGATAAGACACCGATGGTATTTCCTAATGATACCAAACCAGAATCTACTAACCACGTTTCTATAGATGCTATTATGTTATTTTCACTAGTTTTTTCTGTAATTCTAGCTATCCAACCAAATACTATAATTAAAAAAGTAATATATATTATCGAATAAAAAATACGCAGTACTAGATAAACTACTTGGTTTGGTATGCTCATATAAGATGATAATTCCTGAAGTTTATAACTAGTAACTACCCCTTTAATACCATTATCATGAGGAAAGAGATATTTAAGAAATATATAAAATATAAGGTTCAGCACAAAAGAAAGCACTATTAATAACACGCTGATATATGCAACAAATAAAATTAGTATAGTTGATAATAACAGTGGACTATTCATATCCATTTGAAAAATTATGAGACTTAGAAATATTAAACCAATTAGTGGAACTAAAAACGTCAAACTCAATACTATTTTATGATATAAACTCCATTGATAACTAGTTTTAACATTATGATCTTTTATAGTTAATACTATAGAAACAAATGAAACAAAGTATAGAATATAAATTAAGCTATTTTCCCACAAAATTAATATTGGAAAAAATGTAGCCATAATTAGCAGAATCAATTCCGGACCATTATATTTGCGGACCCAAGCTAATTCGTAGCCTCTCTTGAATAAATTGCTTTCCACATCATCTTGCATTTTTGTACTACCCTTCTTATTTTATATATATTATAAATTGTAGCATGTTGCTAAAAGCGTTTATAATTCTTTCCCAATATATAATTCCTATCTCTTATTTCAAACTCCCAGCCATACCCTCTTTAACCTCATCTTTCTTCACTAAAGCCTTAATAACCTGATCAATTCTCTCAATCTCCACACTCTGATTTTTCCACCAATTGCGACTCCAGATACGTTCGATGGTCCAGCCCCGGCTTTCGAGGAACTTTTGACGGTAGATATCGCGTTCTTTTGCATTCTTGGAACTGTGGTACATTGCCCCGTCGCATTCGATTCCTACGATATATTGAGAAGGATCGTTTGGATGGATGACGGCTAAGTCAATTCTGTAACCTGACATGCCAACTTGTGTTTGAACTTCGTATCCTAGGTTTCGCAATTGCTCGTACACTTGCTCTTCAAAAGGTGAATCGAATTGCAATGCTGATGTGGAGACACTTGTGTTACCGAGTTCATTGACGTCTTGTATGACTTCTTGAACTCTTTCTATTTGACCATTGGAAACCGCTCTCGCGTATTTCAAGTAATCCTTAAACAAGCGTGGACCATTACTTTTCGAATTCGCCACTTCCAGTTCTTCTGGTTCAATGCTGCTTACGACGATTGTTTCTTCTTTTGCACGTGTCACAGCGACATTCAGACGGTTTTCTCCGCCTTCCTGGTTCAGGGAACCAAATCGGTTGTATACGCGCCCTTCTTCGTTTTGGCCATATCCTACTGAAAAGAGGATAATGTCACGCTCATCGCCTTGGACATTCTCAATATTTTTTACAAAAACTCGTTCATCCAGACCCCTGCTCATCACTTCTCCATACAAAGATCCAAACTCCATATCCTCAATTGCTACTTTCTCAATCATGTCCAGAATTTTCGTCTGCTGAGTGCTGTTGAATGTAATGATCCCGACTGACTTTTCTTGTTTAGCAATCAAAAGTTCCTTGAGAACTTCTACTACCTTTATCGCTTCCACTTCATTTGCTCGATCAATCCATCTGCCATTCTCTACCTTGATCCATTGGATAGCTGGGGGCTCTTTATAAGGTTGCACATTTGGCGATATTTGAATTGCACCGTTATAGAAAGCATGATTCGAGTAGTTGATTAATTCCTCATATTTGGAACGGTAATGCCATTGAAGCGTCTTTTCATCGAATCTTCTTTTAGCCAAATTTAATAAACTTGGTGAGTCATTGGATAGAAAGTCTTCTTCATCTTCATCATTTTCAATGGTAGACATGAACATATTTGATGGCGGCAACTGCATTTCATCACCTGCCACAATTACTTGCTTCGCACGATAAATTGAAGGCAAGCCGTTTTCAACGGTACATTGTGAAGCCTCATCAAAGATGACGAGATCAAACAGATTTTCAGTCAATGGAAAAATGGATGAAACGATTTCTGGAGATGCAAGCCATACCGGTGCAACGTCCATTAATCCTTTATCCGCATATTGATTCACCAGTTTCCGCAACGGCCAGACTTGCCGCTTTTTACCGGTCTGGTGCTTCAGATCTTTAAATACATCCCGTGAGGAATCCTGAGCTCCTTGCAAGGATAGCTTCAGTTCATTGATCAAGTACTGGCGAGCAAGTTCTTTTTTCTTTTCAACCAATTCTTCAAAATTAGAGCGCAGCCGGTTATATTCGGAGTTCGATACTTTTTTTACAGCCGGATGCTTACGCTCCGCTTTGTCGATCCAGTAAAGATAAACCGACTGGCGTAACGTCTCTGTCCATTTTTCTGAAAGATTATCAAAACCAATTTGATTCTTTTTCTCTATCAAAAGCTTTATTAGCTTTTGTTCAGTTGGATTACATTCCTGCCCAAACTGATCCATATGCTGCAAATCTTCAAAATCGGTATGAAGATATTCTTGAATCAGTTCCATTTCCTTTACGGGTAACGAGCCATCAGAAACTAGCTCTTTATACTTCTCTACTTTCGAAGGTTCAAGAAAATATTTTAAGACTTCCATTTCTTTATTGATTTCACTTGTGATTTGCGCCAGATCATTCATCAGTAATAAGCTCTTTTTAATCTTCGGCCACTCTTGCGATTTAACACCTGAAAACTTAGCACCTTTATTTAAATCCTCAATAATTTTTTTGCCGGTAAAACTTGTCCAATACCATAAGCGCAAGCCTTGCATTGTCCGTGGTTCTCCGTCAGAGATATCTGGCTGGATTTTCAGAAGATCTTGTTGGATTCCCCATGTATAACCGGGAGTGATATCATCAGCATCCAAGAGATTTAAACACTCTTCCGCTTTTTTGATCTGTATAATTAATTGAGCCATTTTTTGTGTAAAATCCGTTTTTTCCTTCATACCAAATTTGGCGAAGGAAAGTCTGTCTTTCAGGGGATAGGAATCTTTGCCGAACCGTTCATACCATTCCGCATACGTATAAACCGTTGCCAAAACATCTTCCAAGTTTTCAGCATTCAACTCATTCGCAGCTGAATCGACTACGATGAAAGCTTCAATATCTCCAGTGCTTTTAGTTCTACTATACAAATCATAAAGCGATAATCCATTTTCATTTTTCGAATGCAGCCCGACAGCAATATTATTCAGTTCCATTTCCTGCTGCTCAAGTTTCTGAGACGTGGTTCGCAAATTTTGCGTCCACCCTTGTTCATAATTTAAAGAATACGAGAGGGTATCATTTATTTTTCCGTAAAGTGCTTTTCTATCTTGATTTTCATCGTGCACTAAAGCGGTATAGCCGGTTAAGTCGAGGCTGTGGAGCCGCTGGTAAACGACATCCAGAGCAGCCCTTTTTTGGCACACTACCAGAATTCTCTTCTTTTGATGAAGAGCATCTGTAATCAGATTGACAATCACCTGCGATTTCCCTGTTCCAGGCGGACCATGAACTGCCAACCCTTTTTTGTAGCGGGCTTCCTTCAAAATCTCTTCCTGGGAACCGTCAGTGTTTAACAGATACAGACGATTAAATTCACGGATGTCTTCTGGTTCGGTCTTCTGTGCATCCCAATCACTTTCCATTATTGTTGCATTTTCAGGATTTAGAAGATCACCAACTAAAGATAAATTGCTCGTTTCGCTAAGATCAATCAATTGATCATAATCGCGAACAAGCGAAGAACTCCCCTGTGGAAAATGGCCAATGATAGCATTCTTTGTGAGTTCCAACTGGCTCTTAAGTGGAATCTCATCCGTCTTGTATTCTTTTAAAGGCACATAACGGGCGGATACTTGTGTAACAGCTAATTGGAACCTTTCCAGGAAAGCCTGGATTTCTGCATCCCCCTTTGATGCCACTTCCTGCGCTTCATCCATCCACTCTTCTGAAAAGCGCAATTGATCTATTTTCTTGAACGCCAAAAATAAAGTCCGGTTGAGAATAGGCTCACCCTCATCTTTTTTCAACTCAAATGTCTGCCGGTTGATTGATCCCTTTTCCAAACGGACCGGGTAAAGGAATAGAGGCGCTTGGAAGAACGTCCCATCTGAGAAAGTACCAGAAACAAATGGTGTCCCCAAGTAAAAATCATGAACACCGGTCTCATCTTCAATGCCTTTTATATTTCTATAGAGCGTAGTCAGTTTTCTCGTATTCGCAGTATCCTTTTCTTCCTCTTTTGTTAGTAAAGAGAAAGACTTTGTCGACTTCCTTTTTAAGCCTTCCACTATTCCTTCAGCGATTTCAGAAGAGCTACGCGTCAGATCAAAACTCCATTTATCGTAAAGCTTCAACAAACGGATCGAACGGTTTCGTTTGCTGATATTATTCAATTTGTCTCGCATATGTACCAATTCCTGTTTCATATCTTCACCTCTATATTCTTCAAAAGTAAACTCGTTACTGATTAATAGTTATTATTATTTCATAATTTTACCACATCTTTTCTTATAGAATTGTAAATTGATTTGAATTCTAATTTGGAAGCGAGAGTGTAAAAACGATTTTTATATGGATATCACTTCTATAGGAGTGGAACAATTCCCACACTCTTTGTACAGGTGAATAATGTGAAAAAGCTGCACCTACTATGTAGACACAGCGGGTGCAACAATATATGTGATGTAAATTGTAGCGTATTAACTATTTAAAATTGTTTCTTTCTCAAAGACAAAACACTAACTGACTATATAGCCAAACAAAAAGAACCTTGAGACTGCCAAGGTTCTTTTTACAATTATATATATTAAGCATTTAATTTATATTGCTCTGCCACACCATACATGCCATTTTCAGTTGTTAGGTCATTCAATTCTGCAATAACAACCTTAGGAGTAGAAGGGTCAAATACTGTAGAAATATAGCTAACTTTAAATGTATAGATAGCTTTTATGCGGAAGTTTTGATATTCAGGTGAATTTTTTGTGGTCGTCCAATAAAGAACGTTGCCATCTTTATCTCCTAAAGCGACTACACGATATTCGTCATTTTTAAAGCACGACAAAAGCTTAAGATCCCTCGTATATTTCTTCCCTTTTTCAAATCCGTTCACTTCTTTAATCGCAAGCACCATCGAAATACACCTCATTCCATAGTGGTATGCACTTAATATAACAGAACTTACGTTCGATTACCAGTCGGAAGCTTAAAAAAGTTTGAATAATTAGTTTTTATTATAAAGTTAGTTCAAACTAGCTCACATACTTTTTTCATGTCAAAACCCATCCTTATATCTAGAATCTAAATTGTTCGGAATAGTTTTTTACACAGAGGCAAACTTTAATAATTTAATTACCTGTACAGGCAAAAAAGAAGCAGGCAACCATGGATGTCCATGATTGCCTGCTTCTTTAATATTGTCGACCGTCTTAAGTTAATAACATTGTCATAAGGTTAGCTACTTGTAGAGAATAATAACTTATTCCCCTGCTGCAGAAAGCTTATAAACCTTACCGCCATCAGTGATGGCAATAAGCGCGCCATCCTCAGTTACGAGAATATCGCGGAAACGTTCGCCTTCGTCAGTTAATAGACGTTCTTCTCCAACAATCATGTCTCCTTCAATAACAATACGTGCAATATAACTCGACACTAAACCGCCAACGAATAAATTGTTTTCCCATTCAGGAATTGCGTCGTGATCATAGAATGCCATACCGCTTGGTGCACTTGTTGGATCCCAATAATATCTTGGTTCAATAAAACCTTGTGCCTCATGTTCTGAAATACCTTCATTGACAAATTCACCAGAGTATTCGAGACCATAAGAAACTATCGGCCAACCATAGTTATTACCGGGTTCAATAATATTCAGTTCATCCCCAGCTTGTGGACCGAATTCAACAATCCATAAATCTCCTGTTTCAGGATTATAGTCTATACCTTGAATATTACGATGACCGTAGCTGTAAATACCATCCAGTGCATCTTCATCTTCAACAAATGGATTCGACTCTACTGGTTCTCCGTCTTGTGTAATGTGAATGACTTTACCTAAATAAGCATCCAATTCTTGTGCCCGATCGCGGCTTTCGACATCTGAACGCTCACCAGTTGTTAAGAACAGGTTGCCCTCTTCATCAAAGATGATACGTCCACCATAGTGTAAAGTACCTTCATATGCTGGTGTCGCTTGGAAGATAACTTCAAAATCTTCAAGTGAGGCTTCATCTTCTGATAAAACACCTTTACCAACAGCCGTTACCGTACCACCTTCAATGTCTTGAGAAAACGTCATAAAGACTAATTGTGAGTCGTCGAAATCAGGTGCAACGGCTACATCAAGTAACCCACCTTGATCTTCGTTATTTACCTCGGGTGTACCTTCAATCGGATCTGAAACAGAGCCGTCTTCAAGGTTTACAATAAGAAGTTCTGCTGCATCTCTTTGCGTCACAAGTAAGCGATTTGGTTCAAACTCTGCCATACCCCAAGACACGCCAAGACCTTCAACAACCACTTCCGTATCAAATTCTGTTTCAGTCTCTATTGCAGGTGCTCTTGTTTGTTCTGGAAATGCGGGTTCAAACTCAGTAACTTTTGGTTCAGTTTCTGCGCTTTTATTAGCACTTTCTTCAGTGCCCTCGTCAACACCTTCTTCTGTTACCGCATCCGAATCATCCGTTGATTTTTCGTCTGCAGTATCATCATTACCGCATGCTGCTAAAGTCATTACAGACATCAGCATTGCAGAGAACATTAATTTTGACCACGAAATTTTCGTCATCATATCTTCCTCCCTTTTTAAAATTTTTACTGAGTAACTATTAAATTCAGTTCTCAGAAATCAAACATCAGAAATTGATTAAGAGTTGCCTACCCTAACTAAAAACTCCCTTATAAATGCACTTTCCCTTAAACCTACTCCATCAAACCGATTTTTAGCATAAATGAATCATTTGCAGTGTGTGTTCGATGTGTTCCGTACAATTCTCACAAATTTTTAGAGAGGAATAAAATCAAAAAGGTGCAGCAATGTATAGTAAACAAATTGGCGTGTATTGTTTTCTGCACAGGAGCGCGATTTTATGTTGCCCCGCACAGAAGAATCTTTTCATCTCTTTGCATCTTTTCTCAGCCACTTCGCCGTCACCGTATCCGACTCGAGCATCGCTTCCGGGGTTCCCTCAAATAAGATTTCTCCTCCTCTTTTACCGCCACCTGGACCCATTTCGATGACCCAGTCGCTTGCCGCGATAAAGTCCAGATTGTGCTCGATGAGGATCACCGAATTCCCTCTGTCAACGAGTCCTTGGAATACAGCTAATAGATGGGCATTGTCTTTTGTGTGCAGCCCCAATGAGGGTTCATCGAGCAAGTAAATCTGCCCTTCTTTTTTCAGGTGACTGGCGAGTTTGAGGCGCTGCACTTCGCCGCCGCTCAACGAACTGGTCGTCTGGCCGAGTGTCAGGTAGCCCAAGCCGACATCTTTCAAGGTGTCCACTTTTTTGACGATTTTCGGCATCTTCAAATAGTGATTGGTTTCGTCGATCGACAGTTCCAAAATCTCTACAATATTTTTCCCTAAGTGGCGATACGACAGTGCCTCATCGGAATAGCGCGTTCCTTTGCATGCTTCGCAAGTAACGGTCACGGGATCCGCGAATGCCACGTCCGGCGTGGTGACGCCTTTGCCTTCACAGACAGGACAAGCTCCTATTGAATTAAAGCTGAATAAGCCCACAGGCTGCCCTGTTTCTTTGGCAAGAATCGAACGGATGTCATCCATGATTCCCATATAGGTCGCGAGTGTCGAACGACTTGATGTTCCGATGCTACTTTGCCGCACCGCGATGGTTTCGGGATAATTTTCTATAAATGCGTCAAACATTAACGAACTCTTCCCGGAACCCGAAACGCCGCATACCGACACCAACACGTTTTTCGGGATTTCCACACTTACATTTTTCAAGTTATTCGCAGATGCATTGTTGATCGAAAAACTATTTTCTCTCTGTCGCGGGGTTTTATTGATAGCGACTTTATGGTTTAAATCAGTGATCGCGGATGCTTGCTGCAGACCTTCCTGCGCGCCCTGATAAACTACTCGACCGCCGGTCACACCTGCACCCGGACCCATTTCGATAATTTCATCCGCTGTTTGGATGACGGCCAAATTGTGCTCGATGACGACGACAGTGTTGTAATTGTCTCTCAAACTTTTCAGCATGTGCGTCAACTTCTCGATTTCTTCTGGATGCAGCCCCGCACTCGGTTCGTCGAATATATACGTGATATTGTTCAGACTACTACCCAAGTGGCGCGCAATTTTCACGCGCTGCGCTTCCCCTCCGGACAACGTGCCCACTTTTCTCGCCAAACACAAATAGCCAAGTCCCAAATCCACCAACTGCTTGACACCCGGTAGCACCTGCTGCGCAATCGATGTGCCAACCGGATCGTTTATTTTCTCCAGTTCACCCAGCAAATCCGTCATTTCCAGCCGGTCGTATTGCGCGATATTCAAGCCGTTGATTTTACTTTCCAGCACTTTTGGATTCAACCCAGAACCTTCGCAAGTCGGACACGGTGTACGCGCCGTCACCGCCAGCACATCGTCCTGTGACGTTACTTTCAGTTTTGAGAGGTCGCGGTTAATGTACAGGCGGATAAACCGGGGAAGAATGCCGTCCCATTCGATATCCCGATTGCCTACTTTGTAATAATAAGTACTGAATGCCCGCTCGCCTTCCCGCGGACCATAGACCAGAAGATTGTATTTTTCTTCCGTGTAATCCTTGATGGGAAGATCGGGATCAAACAATCCACCGTCCACCATCCATCTGCCTTGCCAGCCGGGCGGCGCGAGAGGTCTGAATCTCACCGCAGATTCGCGAAGCGACTTCGAATGATCGATGAGTTTGTGGACATCCGGCGCAATAATTTCGCCAAGTCCACTGCACTCCGGACATTTACCGAAAGAACTGTCGCTTGAAAACTCGGCGGCTGAGCCGATCGGCGGGCTGCCAATCCGCGAAAATAGCAAGCGGATCAACGGATCGATATCCATATACGTGCCAACCGTCGAACGTGAATTTCCTCTTACCGGTTTCTGTTCAACAACGACCACGGGACTTAAATGCTGCATCAAGTCGGCATGCGGCCGTTCATACCTCGGCATCTGGTGCCGGATATACAGCGGGTAATTCAGCGTCATTTGCCTTCTGCTTTCTGTTGCTAACGTATCAAAGACAACCGAGCTTTTGCCTGAACCCGACAGACCGGTAAACACATTTATCTTTTCTTTCGGGATATTCAAATCGACATTTTTCAAATTATTTTCCTGCAACCCTCTCAGGATGATTTCATCTCTTTTTTCTGCCATAGCGAACTGCTCCTTTTCTGATCAAGTCAGGTGATTAACCTATTGATATAAGAGTTCCCTGTTTTGGTCCCGTTTACACAAGCGTTTATTGGATGAGGAAATGAATAAACCGGAAAAGCCACACCCGCAGTATTGCTGCTGCGGGTGTGGCAATGTATGGAGTATGGATTGTCAGGGTCGTTTAGAATTTTTTAACACAGGAAAGCGATTTTTCTTCCACTATCCAGGTTAAATTGTCCCCGGACCTTCCCTGTGTACCGCACAATTCCTACACAATTCATAGAGATGAATAAAATTAATAAAACACACTCGCAATGTTGAAGCAGCGGGTGTGGCACTGTATAGCAAATGAATTGTCGTGTATTGTCAGAATCTTTTAGAATTGTTTCTTACACAGGGGCGCGATTTCTACAATGTTTTTGTCTTCATCCCATCTTTTCAATAATACTTTACTAAGTCTGACACCTTTCTCATTAGCAAAAGCTGAACCGTTAAGTAAGTTTTCACCACTAGCTTTTAACTTGTAATCCTGTCCATCAACACCTAAATTTTCACAAATTTTTTCTTCATTTAATATTCTGCTGATCCTCACGACAAATTACCTCATAAAAAAATATTACTCCATTATATACATGCAAATAAAGGAGTGCCTATAGACACCCCCTTTTCAGTTTTTATTCTATGAAATGGTTAATAGCTACATTTACTTTTGTACGAATCAGACTTATGCAGCTTGCTGATACTGGGTTTTTTCTAGGATTAAGACAATCTCCTCTTAAAAACCCCTCACTGTCTCTTTTAATCACTTCATAGAAATCCCTTTGTTGTTCTGCATCATATCCTTCAATAGTAATGAAGTATCCATTCTCACCATCTGGTGAAATTTCCTTTATTGATATAAGATGTCTTGACATAAACAACTTCCTTTCTAGTATGTTAATTTCATCTAAACCTTTTGATTTTAAATTTGTCAACAAAAATTTAAAACTTATAAATCTTCTTACAACCACCATGTATTACCAGCAGATATTGCTAGATATAGTATTCATTACACTTCACGTACACATTAATCGGGAAATACTTATAGAACAAACATCTATTATATATTTAGAAAGTCTTTATTTACACTTCCTAACTCTTCCTTCAGGGATTTCCTCATGGCCTTCAACATTTCTTTCATTCTTTTGTTGTAGTGTTTAAATTGAGTATCATCTGATTTAGATTGAAAGAAAGAAATTAAAACAGGAATTAACCCATACTGAAACTTGATAGATTCTTTAACCAACTTATAACATTCTTTTTCTGTTCTCTTGTTGAGAAAGTCCTCACCTTCAATGGTTACAATAATGTTCGAAAATCTTAGTGAATACAAAAAGTGTAAAGAAGCGAACAAGTATCGGATAATTTACCTTTTCAACTGTAAAACGAAAATGTTCGTCTAAATAATAATTTGCTATGCCAAAATTGCTATGAGCAAAAGGAGATAGGAAACCATAAAACGTATAATAATACTGTTTATCTTTACCTGTTTTAAATCCACTTGGATTTATTAGCTCCCCCACTTTTTCCCCTTCTCGATTAAATATCTCTCCTTCCTCTCGAACATTATATTCAGCAAAGAACAAATTTAAAGGAAAGGTTATCAACTGGTCAATAAATTCTTCATTTTCGTTAAGGTATCTGCTGCTCAGATAATTTTCAAACATAGATCTTATTAATATTAGTGCATCTTCATTATGTCCCATCTTCAATAATTCTCTAATACTAATTAAGGTTTTAGTGCTCTTTGTAAAATTAAAGTACTCATGATCATAGGTAAACTTTGAGTTTGTTTCTCCTGTCATCAACATCTCATTGTATCCGTAAAGGTGTGCTGCATAATCCACGAAATCACGTGATCTAAAAATAAATTTGTTAATTAATTTATCAAGCTTTTTCATGTAGAGATCCTTACTCATCAATGCTCACTCCTTAGCTACTGCGGATGATTTTAACACCTAACTTCTTACGTTCCCGGCATTGCTTTTTAAATTCTTTAGTCGCTTCTTTATTCCCCATAATAGTTAGAGTTGTAGCAAACTCATCTTTATTGATAGAACGATATAAAGCATTGATCTTTCGCTTAATATAATTTGCAAAGTAAAAGGTAAGAATGGCTCTATCACACTCAAATTCTCTATTCTTTATAAACCAGTCAACTAGCCTTTCAACATGAATTTCATCCGACATAAGAAACGCACCATCTAAATATTGAGCTGAGCCAATGACTGTATCGACTGTATTGGTTGCTGACATAACACAACTGGCACCTAGATGGTCATAGTGCTCTTGCCCTTTATATTGGACAGCATAATATTTAATTAGTTTAGTTGCTTCATCTATATCAGCTTTAATATTTTGTATATCACCTGGTGTAAGTTTGATAGTTTCATTCATTATTATTCCCCTTTATAAAAACTGGTCTTTTTGATAATTTTACCATATCAATAGAAAGACTTGTCTCAATTTAAAACATTTGCACCACAACAAAAAAAGCCCACCAAGCGGCTAATGCATTTGCCTACTTAGTGGGTATCGCTACTTTGTAATGAAGTTAACAATTATTTTTTCAATGATTTTCTTAAAAAATCCTATTTATAATTCTTGATTTGATCTATATTTTGATAGACAGATTTATTTATCATAGCATCCTTTATCTCATCAATAACTGTTTCAATATCATTAATGCACTGCTCTATGTCATCAAAAGATTGGACTAGTTCATGCCCTATATCTTCTATATCTCGGAATTTATCATATTTATAATTCCTTACATATTCTGAAGCATCTTCTAAGGCAGAATCAACATCTTCTCCTATATCAATTTGTTCAAACTTATTCCACATAATAGATTCTTCCCTGTTATTTATAAAATTAGCAAGTTCATCTAACTCAGAAGCAAAGTCTTCAACCAAATCCCTTAATTGTTCTACTTTCTTTTCCGCTTTTCCTTCAAACACTCCCCTGTGATCCGTACAATTCCCACACAATTCATACGAATGAATAAAGGAGAAAAACCACACCCGCAATGTTGATACTACAGGTATAGCAATGTATAGCATATAAGTTGTCGTGTATTGTCAGAATATTTTAGAATTGTTTCATACACAGGGGCGTGACTTCACAATGTAGGTGCAGTTCATAAGACAAAATTGACATTCTTCAAATTATTTTCCTGCAACCCTCTCAAGATGATTTCATCTCTTTTTTCTGCCATAGCGAACTGCTCCTTTTCTGATCAAGTCAGGTGATAAACCCAATTGATATAAGAGTTCCCTGTTTGGGTCCTGTTTACACAAACGTTTATTGGATGGGGAAATAAATAAATAGGAAAAGCCACACCCGCGATGCTGCAGGTGTGGCGATGCATAGAAAATAAATTATTGAGTCTTGTCAAAATCTTTTATAATTTTTGCCCAGTGGCGTGATTTATACATTTCCTTTTTTCGCGTAATGCTTCCGCGCTTTTTCACGATTCCCGCAAACTTCCATTGAACACCATTTTCTTCTGCCGCTCGTATCGATAAAAAAAGCATAGCAAACTGGGCTCTCGCATTTTTTAATCTTGTTAAAAACTCCTTGTTGAAAGGCTTGGATCATTTCAAAAGAAAGCAATGCCAGAAACCCCTCTGTGCCTCCTTTGCTCGGCACTGGTGTAAATGTTTTATCGATAAAAAGAGGAGCATCTTCGGTGTAAGTGGCTAAAGAAGTGAAAGGAATTTCATTCCCTTCCAGCACAGACAAATACCCCCACCATTGACCACGAAATTCTTTTACCCGCTCCACATCAATTGGGGACTTGTAGAGCTTTTCTACTTGCTGCTGATTCAGTATGCCTTGTTGCGTCATTAACGAAAGCCAATCATCCAGGCCATTCTCTTCATCAAGAAAGTCCGTCACAGAAACTTTTTTGATGTTAATCGTATTTAAAAAATTGATAAACAAATACTGACTGACAAAGGAATATGCTGTTTCCGAATTATTCTCCATATGAACCCTCCTTCAAACAGAATGATTGACTTACATTCTAACATACCCTAAAGTTCGAAACTAACCGCATAAAACATTTCAAATAGTTAGACATAAAAGCGGTCAATACAATCAATAGATGAAAAGGGAGTTTTTATTTTATGACAACAAATATGAAGAACGATTTTGAGCAATACGTAGAGAACTTTAAAGCAACAGCGCCTGCAGAAGTCCAAGAGAAAATGCAAAATGCTTTGGAAGAATTGGAAGCATCGAGCGCAGAAAAAGGATTGAAAAAAGGTGAGAAAGCGCCAAACTTCAACTTACCGAATGCAACTGGCGAAACAATCGAGCTTTATGAACAGTTAAAACAAGGGCCCGTCGTCCTAACGTTCTATCGCGGAAACTGGTGCCCATTCTGTAATATGGAACTGCGCGCGTACCAACAAATCATTGGTGACATTCACGGGCAAGGCGCTGAACTGATTGCCATCAGCCCACAAACTCCTGATCAATCCATGTCCATTCAAGAAAAACACGACTTGGAATACATCGTCTTAAGCGATGAAAGCAACGAAGTGGCCAACCAATTCAACCTAGTCTATCAATTGCCGGAATACCTGATTGAAACGTATAAAGAAATCGGACTCCGCGTCGACCAGCATAACGGTGACGATACGTGGACGCTTCCTGTATCAGCAACCTACATCATCCAAACAGACGGAACGATTGAATTTGAATACACCAAATCAGATTACAAAGATCGCTACGAACCTTCTGATGTACTGGAAGAATTAAAAAAACTTAAGTAAGTAAATTGGAAAAGTTATCTCGAAGTCATTTCCTTCTGACTTTCTGGGATAACTTTTTTATATTTACCTGAATTTTTCTATTTAAGTTATTTCAGCGGTTCCAGTTTCCTCTGTCGCAAACAATTCACATACAATTTATATGAATGAATAAAATAGAAAAACCACACCCGCAGTATTGCTACTGCAGGTGTAGCAATGTATGGAATATAAATTGTTGTGTTTTGTCAAAATCATTTAGAATAGTTTAACTCCCAGGGACGCGTTTTTTACGCCGTTTCCGCTTAGGGTAATAAATGAAAAGCAGCAGTGGAATCAGCACAACAAAAACAATAGCCAGCACCGGAATCAGGAAAATGGCAATCGGTACTGTCGTTGCAGTTACATCTTCCGCAACGGCGACAGCAGGACTGAGCAGCGCGGTTTCGCTTACCCCTTTAACAGCAGTCACCACAGTATGTGATGCCGTGGCAACTCCACCGCCGCCAATAATGGCGATGCTCCATTCAAGCAGCGGATTCATATCTCCGATGAATGACGCTGTCAGCAGGATACCCGCAAGTGCCGCGATCGGTGTGGCAATCAGTTTCATCATCGACCCGACAGCCGGAATGTAATTGACCGCTATTTCAAATACGATTGCCGCTCCGAAAGCAATCAGCGCAGGGGTGCTGCCGAGCCAGCTAAATCCTTCTGACACGGTAATCCAGTCTGCCCGTTCACAAACACCGGTTATAAATAAAGGCGTAAAAATCCGGAACCCGACTGTAGCGCTTAAAGCCAGCCCGATGCATATTGCAAGAATCATCTCCATAAGAAGTTCCACTCCTATCCAAAGACTTTTCACCATTATATAGGAGCAGGTTATCAAGCGCTCGTATATATATTTCGTCCCAGGGTGCGGAATAATTTGTAAACAATTTATACAGATGAATAATATAAAAAAGCTGCACCTTCAACATAGGAGCAGCGGGTGTAGCAATGTATATGATATAAATTGTAGCGTATTTTCCGAATCGTTTAGAATTGTTTCTTTCCCAGGATCGCGATTCTTTTCATTCAAACACAATTTATACGAATGAATAAAATCGAAAAAACACACCCGAAAAGTCGATGCATCGAGTGCGGTAATGTATGGATTATAAATTGTCGTGTATTGTCAGAATCGTTTAGAATAGTTTTTTACACAGGGACGCAATTTATGATTTTCTGCAACTCGTGACTGTTGTTAAAAATATTATAAATTTTTAATTTCCTTATTCCCAATTATTGTTAAATTTTCGGTATTAAATTTCTTCCTTTTAAAATCTTGATTGATACTTCTGCTGTTGTGATAAGAAACACATCCTAGCACACATGACTTCATTGCACTTTTATCTATATGTTCTTTTAAATTTTGAAACAAATCAATATTGCCTTTTTCAAAACTTTGTGGAGAGGCCTTGCATTCATAAAACTCCGATTTTAGATCAGAACGGTCAAAAGCTGCATAATCAAAAGCTTTTTTATAAATAGACATGTCTGAAGGAATATTAGTTCTCTCTATCTTTACAGCACATCCAGCTTTTTTTATGGAAGTAGGTTTATTAAATCTTTCAGAAACTGATAATTCAACAAACTTTTCTAATAGAGCTCCTCTTACCCCATTAAAAATTTCTTCAGTTTTAATTTTACTAAAAAGATTTTCTAATGTATCAAATATTTCTTTCGGAATTTTATCATTGGCACTCTGCCAGTTCTTAAATTCCTCTTCCCATCTTTCATAATGCTTGATAACCATTAAGCCCTCACATATGATATCTAAATAGTCCTTATGCCTATATAAAATTTTCGCAGCAGGTACAGTTTTGTTATTAATCTCAGGTTTGATAGGTTCTATGGGTGTTAACTCAATATTTACTACCATTTAATTAATCTCCCATTAAATTTGAATCAGAACTGTACCGATTCTTTAAGGTTTCTAAAACATCTATAGTAGGTAAAAGTATGGGCGGGATTGACATCTTAGTCATTGTATCTGAAACTGCTTGCCTAATATATGGCCATAGCAACGGAATACTTTGATATTCTAGAAAAATCTTCAATTCATCTTCAGTGAGTTCAGAAACTGTACGGCATTGCCCTACGTACTTAATAACCACCTCTAGAGGACACTCAGAATCCTCGACGACCATTCTCATTTCTAATAATGCTTCCCCCCTATATTTGTCTATAATTCTTGAACCATTAGATAACTGAATTGCTAAATGGTCTTTAATTTTAGTTAAATCATAGTCTGTACCAAATTTAACGTTCATTTCGACTAACTGAACTTCTAAAAGCTGAATTTTATGCTCTGACAAACCCTTAATTATTTCTTCAAATTTCATCACTGATATCTCTCCTCATAAAAAAAACCCGCTTCTTTAGCAGGTTTTAATAATAAATGGGAATTCATGGCAATTTCTATCCAAAAATGATCTTGTAAATCATAATTTTGTAAGTCGCTACTTAAATATATTGTACTAGTAATAATGTCACCCTTAAAATCACCGTTATGTTCTAAACTACTTACATGATCATCTATTCCATAAATAGCATCTAAAAATGATAAATAAAATGAATTATAATCGTTGTATTCAATAGCGTCAATAAAACTAGTTTCAAGAATATGATGGTAACGTTTAACAAAAGGCTCAACTTCAACATTAAATAATACAGCCTTACTTAAAATATTTCTAAGCATATTAATGCCTTCTTCTTCTAACCAAAAAGAAATATCTCGTATGTCTTCACTTTGATGTTTCTTAATGTTTTCTAAGAAAAACTCATCTACGTTATTTACTTCACTAATTTTTTGAACTACAGTAAAACATTCTTTCACGAATTTAAGTAGAGGTGAATTTGTGAACACTTCCTCATCCTTGCCAGTAAATATAATTGATAACTCTTCGTTACTAATTAATTTAGACATAGCAGTGCTATTCATAGTATTCCATCCCCTTAAGTAAATCAATGTTATTAAATCATTCTAAATGTATTTTGTTTTAGTGTCAATATTTGAGATTATAAAAAATAATGTTGATTTACTTAACTGTCTCTCTTTCCGTAAAGTGCAAAACATAATTTTCAAAACTACTTAGCTACAAGACATTACTTCTTTATAAAAACTCATTCTATGCCTAAAACGTCAAGATCTAGTTCTATTCTTTTCTTCTTCTTTTTAATCAAACTATTAATGAACGCGTCATACCCCTCTTCAGGATAATGTACATTAGTTTTTTTCGTTCTTTTCCCCACTATGGAACTCAACTGCTCTGAAATATCTAGTGTCCAAGATGCCAAAGCTCCTCCTTCTTGAAAATAATAATATTGTTCAATTGAATTATAAAGTAACTTTAATTGCATAAGATGAGCTTCTAAGTCTAATTCGGAAGTTGATGAATATCCAGTGTCAATCCTTCTATTAATAATTTTCTGAATATCATCATAAGAGGCTTCAATAGTCTGTGTACCTCTTCGAGTATATATTCTATCTCTCTTTATTCCTTCTCCATCTCTTGGGGAAACAAAAGGAATTAGCTTTGGTAAATCCGGAACTAATAAAACTTGAAACTTTTTATTTTTTATAGAAGCATATTCTGTTTCTGTAAATTGAAAGTCTAAGATTCTAGAGACATTAATGAGATTCTTGGGTAAGAATTTATCTATCTCTTTATAGACATCTTCTTTCTTTTTAAATTCTTTTACACCTACAGATTCTATTTGCTCCTTCTCCTCACTTACACCAATGACTAGGCATCCTCCACCATAGTTAGTTAAAGCTAAAATATGCTTTGCAAGTTTTCCGGAACTTGGCCATTCTTCTTTGAAATCAACTTCGTTATGTTCCCCAGTTTGATGTTTCAAAATATCTCTTAAACCTTCTCGAGTAGGCTCTTCAAAAAACTTTGCAAAATCTTCTTTTATCACTTTTTCACCTCACCATATTTGTAAAAATTTCTTTACCTAAAATTCACACAAACAGCCTTTGCATAAACCCTTTCTTCTGCTCCTCCAAAACCATCAACTTCTCTTTTTCTTTTTTAATTTTCCTATCAGTATTTCGAAGAAAATCTGCAATCTGTTTCTGTTCAACTTCAGAAATAGGCAGTTGAATGTTCTTGGAAACAAAATTTTGGTTAGTGATATTAATTGTATTCTTTGCTCCTTTTTGTACTATAGAATGCAAGTAATTAGTAGTGTTATTTTTGTACATGAAATATGAATGAAGAATATAGCCAATGTAAAAATTTTTTGGTTCATAAATTCCATAGAGAGGAGAAACTATTACATCTTCTTTTATATGACTTTGTTTGATGATTCCAAAAGGAAAATCCCCAGTTGGACTTTTTGTATAGACAATATCACCGTATTTAACAACACTATAATTGGAAACATCTTTAGCGGCGAAACTTCTTCCTAAATGAGTAATCTGATTTATAACTCCTGCACGTACAGCTACAGAGTGAACTTTCAAGTTTCTTTCATTACACTTTTCTTTCCTTTCTTCTAAGATTTTATTCAGTTTAATACTCTTCCACTCCCCAAACTCTCCACCATCCTCATCCTTAAACCGCAACTCCTGCGAGAAAATCTCCTGCATCATACCTTTTTTTAACTGTTCTAGTTTCTCAATTTTCTCTTGTTGCTTTTCTGTCTTTCGATTGAGTAACATTAAGAAAGAAGAAACTTTCTGCTGTTCTTCAATTTTAGGGATCATAACCGTAACTTCGCTTAATATGCCTTGACCTACATTGTAACGAGTACTTCCCCCAGCCTTACTAGATATCTGATTTCTTGCTGAAGAATTATTAAGTGCTGTTTTTAAAAAGAATGGTGAGTAGTCAGCAATTTTTTTCCCACGAATAACAAAACCTCCGAAGACAGAAGCCTTTTCTTCGTCGAGATAGACATTACATTTACCAACATCTTCACGAGTTTCTGAACTTCTTAAAAACAGGATATCTCCGTGCGTTACAGAATATGTTTGAAACTGTTGTACTGTGGCATTTACAGATCCAATAATCTTATCACTTAGGATATAATCGTTATTTAAAATATCCAAAACATTAATGAATTTTGTTCCATGTCCATAACTGTCTTTATCCGCGTTAATTCCATTTTTAAACTCCAATAGCTCACTTAACTCTTGTTGCTTCCATTCTCCATCAAACCCATCAAATCTTAACTGAGGTACTTTCACCTAAACCAACCCCCAATTCCTTAAAATACTGCTCTAGCTCTCGATCAATCTCTTCAATCTCCTGGTCAATCTCGTTCAATCTAACCTGCACAGCTTCCAAATCCACTAGCTCTTCCTCATTAAACGTATCGACATAACGCGGGATATTAAGATTATAGTCATTCTCTTTAATCTCTTCCAAACTTGCTGCATAAGAATAACGCTCAATCTTTTCACGCGTTTTATACGTATCGACAATCTTGTCGACGTTTTCGTCGGTTAAGTTGTTTTGGTTTTTGCCTTTTTCAAATTCATTTGAAGCATCGATAAAAATAACATCGGCATCTTCTTTGCGTGTCTTTTTGAAAACTAAGACACATGTTGGAATAGAGGTACCGAAAAACACGTTAGCTGGCAAGCCAATCACTGCATCTAAATAGTTCTTGTCTTCAATCAGAAATTGACGGATGACGCCTTCTGCTCCACCACGGAATAACACTCCGTGTGGTAATACAACAGCCATCGTTCCGTTATCGTCTAGTTGATGAATCATATGCTGCACAAAAGCGAAATCCGCTTTTGATTTTGGTGCCAGACGACCGTAATCACTAAAACGTTCATCGTCTAAGTATTTTGCGTCCGCACTCCAATTGGCCGAGTATGGCGGGTTTGCCACAACGGCTTCAAAGCGCATATCGACATGTTTCGGGTTTTCTAACGTGTTTTCATTTTGAATATCAAAATCGGTATAACGTAAATCATGTAGCAGCATGTTCATGCGCGCCAAGTTGAACGTTGTCGTCGTTAGTTCTTGCCCGTAAAACAAGCGTACATTCGATTCTTTAGCTACACGGAGCATTAGTGAACCCGATCCACACGTTGGATCGTAAACATTCTTTAAGTCCGGTTTTTCATGTGTCACGATTTTCGCTAGAATTTTTGACACTTGCTGTGGCGTATAAAACTCGCCTGCTTTTTTGCCAGCGTTCGCCGCAAATTGTGAAATCAAATACTCATAAGCATCGCCCAATACGTCAATGTCTACATCGTCGTGTAAAAACGGAATATCGTTAATGCTTAAGATGATTTTCGCAATTAGTTTTGAACGTGATTTTACGTCACGCCCTAATTTTGTCGACGTTAAATCCATGTCATCAAAAAGATGTTCAAAGTCTTGTTGGCTATCTGTTCCTAAAGTCGATTCTTCAATGGCTTTGATCGCTTTATGCAACAGCTCTACATCAAACTTCCCTTGATCGCTTTTTGGGATTTCCGTTACCATCGATGAAAACAAAAATTCTGGTTCGATAACAAAGCCGATTTCTTCGAGCAAAGTTTCGATCAATCCTTCGCGGTACTCTTCGTCTTTCCAAGCATCTTCATACGAAATATTGTCTTCTTCTAATAACTTCGCAATCCGCGCCTCTGTCTTTTCTGACAAATAACGATAAAAAATAAGACCAAGTATATAATTTTTAAAATCATACGCTTCCATTTGACCGCGCAAGTCATTAGCCATAGTCCATAGTTTCTTATGCAATTCAGCTTGTTGCTGACGTTGTTTTTCTGAAGTTGTCATTGGGATTCTCCTTTGGTGTGGTCTATACATTCTTTTCTTCTACAATTGCGTCCCCGCAACAGTCACAATTTGAGGAACAATTGTGTCTGTCACCGTGACGCGAGGTTTGTTGTGACTGCTACTTGCAGTTCTTCTACTATTATATTCTCTCATCAGTTGCTTTGTTAGATTTTACGCACTAAGCGCCGGCGCGTCCACGGGATAGCCGAAGCAATAAGACTAGCGGTCTTTTCGCCTGGCTTATTGTGGGGGGCATCCCCAACGCGTCCGAAGCGTTTTGTCATCTTCTACTTCTACTAATATACTCGAGCCTATTTACGATTTGCGCTAACTCTAGTGACATCACATTTAGAAGAAAGAGCGAAAGGCGGCGACTCCAGGGGGAACAGCACGAGCTGAAGACCCTGGACTGAGCAGAGCGAGGGAAGCGGCTGAAGCCGTGCCCCCCGGAAAGCGTCCGCCTGCAGCGATTTCTTCCAAGCTACGAATACTTCCTCACATTATCATAGATAAAATCCTTTAACGCCTGAACACGTTTCCGCTTTTCTTTAAACGGTGCTTTGATCGCATCATTGATTTCTTGGTCAGGAGATACGCCTGTATACTCATATTCTTTCATAAAATACTCGAGACGGTCTTCTGCCACTTGCACCTGCTCAGACATCGCTTGGATTTCGCGTTTGCGGCGCTTGTTTTCAAAGTCGTGGTATTTCTGATTAATGGAGTCTTTATTCGTAAGCGTTGGTGCGACACCTTGTAAGAATTCTAATAATAGATCTCGTTTCAAGCGCATTTCATCGCTTGATGCTTCGTTCACTTCTTTAATCGCACGACGCACTGCTGCGTCACGCTCATTTTTATTTTCAAAGTTTGTGTTGCGTAATAACTCAAGAATATAATCGACATTGATTTTATCCGTCTGCATCAATTCGATTTCAAAATCGATGTCGTTGATGACGGACACTTTATCTTTGGCGTTTTTATCGTTTTCATAAAGCAGTAAGTACTTACTTCTAAAATCTTTGTAGGTTTGTTCACTAATGCCCATGTCTGGTTGGTTAAAGTCATATTCCACAAATGTTTTTAACTTTGTGAGGATGCGCGTTAAGTCGCGGAATGAGATGACAAACTCTTTTTGCTTGGATTCGCCTTCCAAGTCGTCGACCGCTTCTGGTGAAACCGCAATGTCGAGAAGTTGATCTAGTTGGTCTTTAAAGTCTGCCAAGTATTGATCGTAACGCTTCATGAGAACCGTTTCCGTATCTCCAGTTTGAGAAAACAACCGAACAGCCGTGTCTGTTTCGTCTTTTAAATTGCGGTAGCACACAATATTGCCGTATTGTTTTTTCGGTCCTTCGACACGATTCGTCCTTGAATACGCTTGGATTAAGCTGTGGTGCTTTAACGGACGGTCTACATATAAAGTACTCAAGGTTTTGGCGTCAAAACCCGTTAAGAACATATCAACGACAATGAGCAAATCGATTTGTGCGGATTTCACTTTTTTTGAAACATCCGCAAAATAAGCAGCGAAGTTTTCCGTCGTGTGATTGCTGCCAAATTCTTGATTGAAATCTTCCATAATGCGTTCGAGTGAATGACGCGAATGTTCTTCGCCTTCTACACTTTCTTCGTTTGTCCCAAAACTAAAAATAGACGCAATTTTTATGCCGGAATCGATTTTCTTAAAAGCATCGTAATATTTAATTGCCGCGGGAATGCTTTCTGCTGTCAGTAAACCAGTGTATTTCTTATTATGTGTTTTATTCGAATGAATGCTTGTAATGTGACGTGCGATCATGTCAATGCGTGTATCTGCTAGCCACAATTCTTGTTGGTCAATGCCAGGCACTTTGGTGACGTCATCGATGCCGTCTTTGCCTTTCATCGTACGGATGTATTCGACTGAAAAGCCAAGCACGTTGCCATCATGAATGGCGTCTTTAATCAAGTACGTATGCAAACAGTCTTGGAACAAATCCGACGTGGTGCGGCCGTCTTGTGATTTGTTGTCGACAAAACGCGGAGTGCCGGTAAAACCGATGTATTGCGCACGTTTGAAATGGCGTTTGATCAGTAAATTCATCTCACCAAATTGCGAGCGATGACATTCATCAATAACAAAAACGACTTTTTCGTTTTCGTATAGCTTCATCACGTCGCGGTACCGTTCGGTTTTAACGGCATGTGCCATTTTTTGAATCGTTGTGATGATTCGTTTTCGGTTCGGATCTTTTAACTGCTTGACCAACACTCCTGTTTTGGTTGTACGGTCGACAGAGTCTTTTTCGAATTTATTAAACTCTTCCATCGTTTGCGAATCGAGATCTTTTCGGTCAACGAGAAAAATGACTTTCTTGATGTCTTCTTGCTGCGCTAAAAGTTCACTGGCTTTAAAGGAAGTTAAAGTTTTTCCGCTCCCAGTCGTGTGCCACACATAGCCATTTTCTTCTTTTTCGATGGTTTGATGAAGAATGCGCTCAACTGCATAAATTTGATACGGGCGCATGACCATTAAGTGTTTATCGGTTTCGTTAATGATCATGTATTTGGACAAGACATTTTGCAACATAACAGGGTTTAAGAATGAAGCAGTAAACGCGTCTAGTTTCGTGATGCGTTTATTGGCATCGTCCGACCAAAAAAACATCAAACTCTTCATCGGCTCCCGGTCCGAGTTCGCAAAATACTTCGTGTCGACGCCGTTTGACACCACAAAAACTTGCAGAAAGTTAAACAAACCACCGTAAGAATCTTTACGGTAGCGCATGATTTGGTTAAAGCCTTCAGCAAAATGAAGACCTCTCCGCTTTAATTCAATTTGAACGAGTGGCAAGCCGTTGAACAGCAATGTCACATCATAGCGATTTGTGTAACGTCCCACTACAGTGGTTTGATGCGTCACTTGGAGAAAGTTGTTTTGATGGTTTTGCGTATCGAATAATTTCAAGTAAAGGATGCTGTCGTCATCGCGCGAAATGATTTCTTTATCACGTAAAATTTTAGCCGACTCAAACACGCTCTTGCCTTCAATTTTCAACAGCAATCGCTCAAACTCTTTATCAGACAAAGCATGTCCCTCTAGGTTTTCTTCGTTCAGCTTATTGATTTGTGTGCGAAAGTTGTCTTGCAATGCCTGGACAGAAGGAATCGAAACTCGTTCAAATCCTTGTCCCACGAGTTGCTCGATCATCTCGTTTTCCAGCTGCGCTTCCGACTGTGTTCTTGTTTGATGTACCATACGATATCCCCCTCTTATGGCCGTCATTCTATTTAGATAATTTTACCACAAATGTGGGTGGTTGTAATTGAGTTAAGTGGATGAAGAGAATAATTTGTTGACTGCTCTAATTTGATTGAACCCTATTCAATAGGGTATAATAAAAAGAAAGTAGAAAGAGGTATATATGAAACGAACATTTGTATATATTGAAAACTTTGAGCAGCAGTGGAAGCAATATGGATTAGGTTCTGATGAACAACGTGAACTTGAACTGCAATTACTTATGAATCCAAGTCAAGGTGATGTAATTGCAGGTACTGGTGGACTTCGCAAAGTTCGATTTTCTCCTGAATATGAGCAGCGAGGTAAAAGTGGTGCATACCGTGTTATTTACTTAGATATCCAAACTTCATCTCACACGCTCTTACTCCTTATTTACGCTAAAAATCAACAGGAAAATTTAAAACCTCACCAAAAGAAAGTACTAAAGCAGATGGTCGAACAACTGAAATTTCTTTATACACAGAAAGGGTGAACAACAATGACTGAAGATCAATTCTTTAACGACTTACAAAGGAGTCTAAATCAGGCGATTGACCACGCGAAAGGAAAACCTTCAAAAACTAGAACCAAAACAGTCGAGATAAAAGAACTAGCTAACTTTACAGCTGAAGACATTAAAACACTCCGCTTGCAGATGCAGCTGACTCAAAAATCTTTTGCTGCACTCATGGGCGTATCGATTAAATCTGTAGAGTCTTGGGAACGTGGAACCAACCATCCAAGTGGCTCAGCCTCTCGCCTATTGGAAATTTTGAGAAACGAACCTCAAGTAGCTGAACAACAGGAGATTATCTCTGTTTAGTTGATTTTAAGTATGTCAATTAAAAGACCATTATCTTTTTTTAGATAATGGTTTTTTGTTGATTGTATTGAAGCACTTCTTAACATCTATATAGTGAACTCAATTCAAGCTGATTGACCCAAACCCAGCGCCGGCGCGTCCACGGGCTAGGCGGAGCGAAAAGACGGATACTCTTTCCGGCTTAGCGCGTGAGCCATGCCCAAAGCGACCGAAGCGCAACTTAACTCGTAACTGTGTCTTTCCATAGACAACTCCCCCAAAAACATCCTATTGACAACCCAAAACAGATTGGATAAGATTACTTCAACAGAATAACCGTAAAATTTAAACTGGTAACCAGGTGCTGTTTCAGGCTTAAGCAGGCAGTTAATAAGTTTCTTATTGATTGGATGAAGAAGTGTGGAGAATCATTGGTTAAAAGCATGGTAGGACGGGATATTTTTATATCTGCATTTGTTGCAGGTGTAGAAGTATGCCGTTTTTCTTTATTAGGAGGAACAATATATGGAGCATAGTAAATGGACAAAAGGATCTTTAGAAGCGGAGATCAGCAAAACCTTAACCCAGTGGGAAAAAGATTTTTTAGGCAGAGGTTCTGTTTCGGTAAAAACAGATATTCTCCGGGATATGCTGGTCATTTCGTTAAGCGGCGTTTTGACACCTGCCGAGTATCAATTATGCAGTGCCAAAGAAGGGTTATTGGCCGTTAAACGAATGCGATCAGATTTAGTGGAGTCCGGACGTGAGTTTTTAGGGAACCTTATACAAGAGCTAACAGGAGAAGAAGTGAAAAGCTTCCATACCGATATTAGCACCCATACTGGAGAACGCATCATGGTTTTTCGGTTATCTGGAAATCTACAGGAAAAATTACAATAAGCATATATGGGAGACTTTCAGAACAAGGCAACTTGGGCTGCGGGTAAACCGGTACCATCTAATTGGCGATGAGCTTATTCATCATTGTCAATTAGATGGTACCGGTTTTTTTATAAAGAAATCTGCACCATACAATCGATTACAAAGGAGAACTGATCATTATGTACGATATCATGATTCAAAATTTATTGTCCCCTGTCGTTTTATTTTTTGTACTGGGGGTCATTGCCGCTTTAGTTAAATCTGATTTAAAATTTCCTGCTGGCTTGAGTGAAGCCTTAAGCATCTACTTGTTAGTGGCTATCGGCATTAAAGGCGGCATGGAGCTGTCTCATTACGAGCTCCACACCGTTATTAAACCGATTGCTGGAACTTTGCTTTTGGGCATTACCATTCCAGTGCTTGTGTTGATTGCACTTCTCGCGATGAAGATGGATCTTCATAATTCCATCGGACTTGCGGCTACATATGGTTCTGTCAGCATTGTCACATACGGAGCCGCCATCTCCTTCCTTGAAAAGAAACAGATCAGCTATGAAGGATTTATGAATGCATTAGTGGTTTTATTGGAAAGTCCGGCCATCATCATATCGCTGCTGCTGTTGCGAATTCTACATAAAACCGATTCAGGAGATTTGTTAGAAGCTCCCGGAACTCCCAAAAAGTTCGGTCTAAATTTTGCTTCCCTTATGAACCTGTTCGATAAAGAAGTGCTACGTGACAGCTTATTGGGCAAAAGTGTCCTACTGTTGATGGGCAGTTTGATCATCGGCTGGTTGGTAGGACAAAAAGCTGAATCGATTGTTAAACCGCTGTTTATCGATCTTTATGGAAGCATCTTAATACTTTTCCTATTAAATATGGGGTTGATCGCAGGAGAGCGCCTCCCTGAAATCAGCAAGCACGGCTGGAAAATCCTCTTATTTGGTCTATGTGTTCCGCTAATTGGTGGAAGCGCTGGCGTCTTAGTAGGAAATTTGGTTGGCCTATCGCTTGGAGGTGTGGTCTTGATGGCTGTGCTGGCGGGAAGCTCTTCTTATATCGCCGCCCCGGCAGCTTTGCGGACGTCCGTTCCGGAGGCAAACCCATCCATTTATCTCGGTCTGTCTCTTGGTGTTACCTTCCCGTTCAATTTAATCGTTGGCATTCCTTTCTACTTTGCTTTAGCGCAATTCACTCATTAAATCTAAAAGAATCATGGGAGTCATTTGATGAACATAGAAAAAGAGGTGTTGGAATAGACTCATTCCAACACCTCTTTTATCATAATTGTTTCTGGTATTAGCGAATAACCTGTTTAGAAAAGTGGCTATGTTCCTACTATGAATAAAGAGAACCACATACTAGCGACGGCGCGTCCAAGGGCTAGGCGAAGTAAGAAGACAGGTGGGTTTCCTGGCTTCTTGCGAAAGCCATGCCCAAAGCGCCGGAGCGATTTGTATCCCAGAAGATCTGGTAAACAACTCGAATAACCACAAGTCGGTCTTTAGTCAAAGACTGATCCCCTATATTTTATTAAAGCCCAATAACATCCACAGCATTCGTAGCATCCGCCTTACTATGCCCTTCAAACTCCAATTGCTCAATTAGTCCAGATCTTGAGAAAGACGTGTACTCGATGTAGGTCTCTGCCGCTAAAATCGCTTGTTCGCTCCAATCAACAGTGATTTCGTCTACTGCGTATGTCGCATTGTCGCTACTATAGCCTTCAAATTCTAATTGTTCGATAAGGCCCGTTCTTGAAAAAGCAGTATACGCGATATAGTTTCCAGCCGCTTGTACTGCTTGCTCGCTCCAATCTGCATCGATTTTTTCTGCAGCAAATGTAGCATCCGCGTTACTAAATCCTTCGAATTCCAATTGGTCGATCAATCCGCTTTTCGAAAACGCGGTATACGATAAGTACTCTTCGGCCATTCTTGTCGCTTGTTGTTGAGAAGCTGAACCTGCATTTTCTGCTTCTATACGTGCTGTCTCTTCAGCTTTTGCTTGTTCTTCTGCTTTTGCCTTTTCTTCGGCTTCAACTTTTGCTTGTTCTTCAGCTTTTCTCTGTTCTTCTGCTTCTGCCTTAGCTTTTTCTTCTGCCTCAGCCTTAGCTTGTTCTTCTGCTTCAGCTTCACTCTTCTCTTCTGTCTCAGCTTTTGCGACTTCTTCAGCTTTTTCTGGTTCTGCGGCTTCTACTTCTGTTGTTTCAATCACCGGTTCGTCCTTCTCGATTGTTTCTTCACTACAGCCACTCAACAAAACGATGAGTCCAGCGGTCGCTACTACTTTTTTGTTTTTCCACATACATACTTGCCCCTTTCTGATTATGAAGATTAGATTGTGCTTGTTATTTTGACTTGCTATGAATCAGCAACTTATTAAATACATTATTTTGTAAAATAATCCCTAATATAGTACTTTTGTAGTATTAATATATTCCCATTTATACTATAATATTACCAATATAACACAACGAGTATCTAGTTCATATAGCATTCATGTAACTAAACTCTACTAGCCCGTCTATTGTTTATTTTACAGATCACTATTTTTGCCGATACACAAAAAAAGACCTCCCTATGAAACTGGTAAGGTCGAATTTTATGAACTTTGTCTCAGCACTTTTGCACAATAATTTCCCCGCCTTCTATTGAACTACTCTTTTACTAAATAGTTTTAATTGCAATGTTAATTTAAAAAACAAGAATAGTGTGTGCATAATTTCAGGATTGATCTTTTAGATAGATAGACTTTCCTGTCTTATCGCATGATTTTCATTAGCTCGCGAAAAATACTAACTTTATGTTTTATTTCCCATCTAAAAACTTAATAAAAAAAGTTGGAAAAATATAAAAGAAATAAATCCCATAATAAGCATTTATAATTACATTTTCAGTTGACAGTAGGTACAAAGATTCTTATAATGTTAATAAATTGCATTTTCTAATCATTCAGTAAATTTAAGTAAAATATAGGTACAACTAAAAACGAAAAGGCAAATTTGTCGAAAGACAAAGACGCAAAACCACAGATCTACGGATTGGTAAACAATCTACGATGGCTGGGTTACCGAATGGTTTAAGGACTATTCCACAGCGAATGGTCCTTTTTTTATAGGCACAACAAGAACACCACATACAACATTACATTGTAAGGACAGGGGCTGATGATTTACTAACATCTTTTGAAGAAATACTTAATAAGAGGAGGGAAAACATGACAGTAAAAAAACTACTCACTCATATGATGGTGGCTGCAGTTGCACTGAGCGGCTTTGCAGCTTCTATCGCACCTACTCACACAAAAGCCATGGTCATTTCCGAACAAGCACAACCTACTGCTCGCTATATGGTAGGCACAAAAGCAGGTACGCAAGGAATTGAGGACGCGATCCTACAACTTGGTGGTTCGATTGTTGATGAATGGACTTTTATCAATACCTACTTAGTAGAAATAGACCCAGCTAAAGCACCATCCATTCAGTCCGTTCCCGGCGTAGTTTTTGTCAATCAAGATGAAAAAGTGGTCGAAAACAAGAAGTCGAGTAAAACCTCGGATGATAAGTTAATCGCCAATGTTTATCAGTCCGTCCTCGCTAGCGACAAAGTGGTTAAAAAAGGAGTTACCGGTAAAGGGGTTACCGTAGCAGTTGTTGATAGCGGGATCGCTAACGGCGCTCAATCAGACTTTAAAAAACGAGTTTCGGCAAATGCTAAATTCTCAACTGCCAATAACATGTCAGATTCTTTCGGCCACGGTACGCACGTAGCGAGTATTCTTGGAGGCGACGGAACTCAAAGTAATGGAGCCTACCCTGGTGTTGCACCGGGCGTTGATATTGTCAACGTCAAAGTGAGTGACGACGAAGGCAAAGCTGGCGAACAAAACTTAGTCGAAGGTCTTGAATGGATTTACGATAACCATGAAAAATACAATATCCGCGTAGTGAATATTTCCAATCAAATTGCCACGCAACAAAATTACAAAGAAAGTGCAACAAACGCGGCTGTTGAACTTCTTTGGCATAAAGGAATCGTAGTTGTCGTATCCGCAGGCAACCAAGGCGGCACAAGTTGTTCGACTTGTTACGCACCGGCAAACGATCCATTTGTCATTACGGTAGGTTCCATAGATGATAAGGGCACAAAAGATACCGCAGACGATTCGTTAAAAAACTGGTCGAGCAATGGGCTGACTTCAGAAGGATTTTCTAAACCAGAAGTTGTTGCTCCTGGTTCTAAAATAACGGCTTATATGCCAAAAGGCGAGTTGCGGGGATTAAAACCTGAAAATGTTGTAAGCAACGACTATTTCACCATGGGTGGCACGTCAATGTCGACACCAATGGTAAGTGGAATTGTGGCGTTAATGCTTGAACAAAATCCAAACTTGACTCCTGACCAAGTAAAATGGATCTTGAAGAATACGACACGTTCTTATGGCAAACAACCTGCAGGTAGCGCTGGACTTGTCACTGCAGATGCAGCTGTATTCTTTAAACCAAGCAATCTCCCAGCGAACGTTACTCAAAATTTCGAACTGTCTTCCCTGATTGCAGCTGCAGCAGGCGACGATGTAAATCTAGACACTCCAGATTCTTGGTCGAACATTGCTTGGCGCAACGTCTCTTGGTCGAATATTGCTTGGAGAAATATTGCTTGGAGAAATAACTTTGATTAAACTGAAACGTTTCAGTAACTTGCAAGTCGGACATTCTAGTTTACTAAGCTAGCGAGTACTCGCTTCCCTATTGTATTCATTAGTGATTAGAACTGGACTTCTTGTCCATGAGGTGAATAGTGATGAATACCAAACACCCAAGAAAAGCCATAAATTTTATCGTGCTGTCCAACATGCTAGCCCTCACTGTTTTCCTAATTAGTTGGCAAGTCGAGCAGCCGCAACTAGCTGATCTCACATCCATTACTTTTCTCATTTGGCTCACGCTAGTGATTATCTCTCGACATGGTGGACTATTTGATTTTGTCGATTCCAAGCTTTCTGCTGGAATGGGCTGTGTTGTTGAATTTGCGGCATTGATTATTTTGCCTTTTCCTTTATTTGCATTGAGTATTGTGATTTCGTGTTTCGTCAATATTGGTTTTCGTTTAAAAGAAAAGCACCCTGAACCATTCACGGGTCCCGATTTCAATGCTTCTGCGACCATCGTTTCTGGGTTATTGGGGTATTCGATCTTTAGAGAAATATCCGGTACTAGCCCTGATTCTGAGTTATTGTTCACCATTGCGCTGTTATTAGAAATGCTGGTTTTCGGCATTACGCGCATCTTTTTGATCAATACATTGATCAGTTTGGATGAAGGCATTGCTTGGAAAACAGCTCCGGTCATTAAAGTGGATACCGTTTCATCCGAAGGAATTTTGTTAATTACTGGTGCTATTTTAGCGATTACGTATCTTTACAACCCGTATTTAATTTTATTCCTAATTGTTCCGGCACTGCTGTTGCAGAATTTACTGCAAAAGGCTAATAGTGCTGAATTGATCTACATTGATGCCAAAACCGGCATTTACAATTACCGACATTTTGATGAAAAGATAAACGAGTTGTACAAAAAGAGTCAAAAAAACAACACGTCACTATCGTTGATTTTTGGGGATATGGATTTTCTTCGGAATATCAATAACACGTATGGCCACTCTACTGGCGATACTGCTATTATCGCTGTTGGAAAAGTGTTCAAGCAAAGCCAAAAAAGTAAATTCACCGTGGCGCGTTTTGGTGGCGAAGAATTTGTTATGCTGCTGCCTGAGACAACAAAAGCAGAAGCTTTTTGTCAAGCTGAGGAGATTCGCCAAAACGTCCAAAACTTAGACGTTCGAAGCGAAGCCAACGAGAAAGTGTCGCTGACGATTAGCTTAGGCGTTGCCACTTATCCAGAAGACGCCACAGACATTCATTCGTTGATCAAAACGGCAGATGAAGCGTTGTATGAAGCAAAGCGCAAAGGAAGAAATAGAGTTAGCTTATACGAAGTTGCTGAAGCTGAACGTGCTGTCTTAGCAACTAATTAAACAAACATGAAAAAAGACGATCTCGTAAAAGACATATATATGCCTTTTACAAGATCGTCCTTTTTTATTTACAAGAACAATAACCCTAATCCGATTACTACGCCACTAACTACCAAGACGATCACACAAAAGCCCATGATGTCTTTTGCTTTGAGTCCAGCGATTGCCAGTGCTGGCAATGCCCAGAACGGCTGGATCATATTTGTCCACGCATCGCCCCATGCAACTGCCATGGCGACTTTCGCCGGTTCACTGCCAAGCATTTCTGCCGCTTCTAACATGATCGGTGCTTGAACAGCCCATTGTCCGCCACCCGAAGGAACGAAAAAGTTAACCAGTCCTGCACTTAAAAATGCGAAAAGCGGGAACGTGTCAACTGTGGAAATGCTAACAAACGCTTCTGAAATAACAGCTGCCAAACCAGACGCTGTCATCATCCCCATCATACCTGCGTAAAATGGGAACTGTACGATAATTGCGCCCGCTCCTTTGACCGCTTCTTGAACAGCATTCAAATACTTACGCGGGGTGCCATGGAAAAGAATCCCCAGGAACAAGAACATAAAGTTAACCAAGTCGAGCGTTAACGCAAAACCGTTGTTTGCGAAATAATAAGCTATAAATGCAATACCTAAAATACCAATCACCATAGATAAAATCCAGCTGTTTTCCAATCGTTCTGCTGGTGTCATATTCTCTTTAGTGGGAAGTTCTTCGACTGTGGGCTCGACCAAAACTTTCGGGTCGACTGTGACTGTTTCTTCTTTTTTTGGCATCATCATACGATTTAATAACGGTACAATGATCAATAACGCGACAACGATGATTAAGTTGTAGCTTGAAAAAATGGTTTCCGACGTTGGGATAATGCCGATTTTGTCAGCAAACGGATGCCCTTCTGTTGCGATCGACAACGGAATTGATCCTGAGAACCCCGCGTGCCAAATCAAAAATCCAGAATACGCACTCGCAATCAATAAGCGGTAATCGACATTCTCGACGCGCTTTGCCAATTCTTTAGCGAACAACGCACCAATAACCAAGCCAAAGCCCCAGTTGATCCAGCTTGCTGCCAGTGACACAATCGTCACCCACAAAATAGCACTGCCTGGTGATTTTGCAAAACTCGCAAGCTTGCCTAGTCCCTTTTTAAAAATTGGGCTACTCGCTAATACAAATCCCGTAACAAGTACGAGTACCATTTGCATCGAGAACGCTAGTAATGCCCAAAACCCTTCACCCCAAAACGCCACCATCTGTAAAGGTGATGAATCTGTTAAGCCTAAACCTAGTCCAAACACGACCACCGTCAAGATAATTACGAATAAAAACGGATCGGGTAAATAACGCTCCATTAAATTATTCGAAAAACGTGTAATCCCTTTCATTTTCCGATTCCCCTTTTATCTAAATTTTCACTGCATTTCTAATGCTACCTTATTTTGCTCGTTTCGTCCGTAAAAAATCACAAAAAGAGTGAACAGAATTGGCTGTTCACTCTTTTTCATCGCTAATTTATTTGTTCGTTACGGTTCCATCTTCAGCAATTCAATCAACCTGATTACTTCCTCGTCTTCTCCTACGTCGATAGCGACAAGCTCGGTGTTGGCAATGATTTCGTCATAAAACTCTTTACCTGCTGGATATACCCCATCCCATCGCAGCGGAACATTGTATAAGTTCAACGTGCCATTGCCGTTGCCACTATAAGTGACGCCCCCGTCCACTAAGCGAGATCCCGCCAATTGAATAACGTCTTCCGGGTATGTGCCGCTCGTTTCATCATCTACGTTAAGCGGGGTGCCAGCGGGTATGTGGTTGACGTACAAGCCATCTAACTCTTGGTTGGGTCCGAGTTGAAGCCACACTCTGGCGTATTCGATTTCCTTGCTGGAATACTCTGCTAAAGCGTCTTCGCTCGTTTCGGGAGTGATTTCTTCGGGTTCTGTTTCTTCTTCCATTGGTGTTGCGCTTTCTTCTTCAGTAGTTTTTTCCGGAGTTTGCTCACTTACTGTATTTTCTTCAGGCACTTTATTTTCTGGTTCTTCGTTTGTATTGTCGCCGCAGCCAGCAAGTAACAACATAACACCACTCACATAAAGGGTTTTTGTAAAAGCATTCATAGGGTTATCTCCTTTCTGCTAGTTTGAGTGAGGTGTGTGTTTTTTACTATTTCTACTTTCTATTTTATACGGTAACTTATTTTATTGGAATGCTGGATAAAAACTTCAAGTATCGATGATCTAACAAAACCCCAAAAACCTGTGTAAGGCTTCTGGGGTTTGCTGTTTACAATTCTTCTTCGTTTTTATTCGTATCCTCAACTTCTTCTTTTTGCACCACTGGCATTGTTGCAACCGGTGATTGTTGAGCTGGTTGGTTGTTGCGGTTGGCGTAGGACTTTAGCAAATCACCAATGTCGATACCGGTCATTTCTTTTAGCGGCTCTTGCATGTCGACCATGGTTTTCGTGACACTTTTGCCGAACGATGGAATGCCTTGGCCGTTACCAGAATCAATGATTTTCACCGATTCGATATTGCTTAGTGGCAAGGCAACTTTCTCTGCGAATACCGGCAGCATGTCGATCAGTTTCTCAGTGATGATGACGTCGCCATGTTCTTCCATTGCTTCAGCAAGTAGTTTACGAGACTCGGCTTCGGCTTTACCGCGCTCACGAATAACTTCAGCTTCTGCAGCACCTTCGTCACGTTTGATCTTCGCTTTTGCTTCCCCTTCGATGACCGCACGGCGTGCATCAGCTTCTGCGGAACGTGTGGTTTCGTAGTACGTCGCATCGGCTTTTGTTTTACGCACTTTGCTTTCTTCTTCTTCGAGTTTAACTGCGCGTTCACGTGCCGCGAATTGCATACTAAGCTCTTCGTCCTGAATTTCCATCGCGAGCTTCGCTTTTTCGAGTTCATAAGACTGCTCAGATTTGGCACGCGCACGTTCGGTTTCTTCTTTAAACGCAGCGTCTTTAATGTCTTTTTCTTTTTTCGATTCGGCTGTTGAAATTTGGCGTTTGTATTCTTCTTCTTTTGCTTCTTGATCGGTTTGTGCACGGTGAATACGTGTTTCGCGCTCCGTGTTAGCTTCAGCGATTTCAGCGAGCTTGCGCACTTCGGCAATACGCGGACGACCTAAGTTTTCCAAGTAGCCGTTGTCTTCATCAGCATCACGCAAATCCGTCAAACCAAGTGACGTGATTTTAAAGCCCATCAAGTCTAGCTGCTTTTGAGCGACGTCTTGAACGTCGGTATTGAATTTTTCGCGGTCGCTATTAATATCTTCCACTGTCATTTTTGATAAGATGGCACGTAAATTACTGCCAAGCACTTCGATAATTTCCGTTTCAATCTCACTTTGTTCTTTGCCAAGAAATTGCTCCGCGTAATTGGCAATGCCGTTTAACGTATCGGCCACTTTCACCATTGCCACAGCATCTGCAACAATTGGTACCCCTGCGTTTGTATAAACACGCGGTGTTGCGAGTTTTAATTGGAATGAAGTCAAGCTAACCGGTGTTGACGTTTGGAAGCGTCTTAACAAGTATCCGCCGCCTCGAATGATTTTCATCGAACGTCCTTCGTCGTCGGTGAAAATATTTGTGTCTTTATCTGGATCTCCTAATTTTGGTCCCGTGATGATCAACGCTTCGTTGGATTTAGCGGTGCGGTAACGGATTTTCATCCAGAAAAAATACCCAACTCCTGCGATTGCCGCGATGATGACTAGCGCAATAATAACTGTAATAATTCCTAATGACTGCATGTTCTTTCCACTCCCCTTTAGCTATTTGACGCACGATCTTTTCAAGCTTGTGATGGTGGCCTATAGTATTAATACGAACTAGATGTCTAAATGTTTCAATAAAACCAAATATTCCTACCAGATTTTTTCTTCCTCTGTTTAATGAAACCCTTACCCTGCTTTTTCGTATTAAGAGTAATGAGATAAAATAATGTGAGGAGTGACGATATGGGACTCGTTCGGTGGTTATTTTTTAAGAAGAAGCATTTGGCTTATACTGCTTTTGGTGACGACATGTACTATCAAGCGGCCGACAGTCTTAGAGCACAAGGCATCGACTATGACACTGTATTACAAGTAAACGCCAACGTTCATGGCACTGAAGGACTTATCGGTTCCTCGCATATGCGCGACGCTGTGACAAACACGACTCAATACGATTTGTATGTAGAGAAAAAAGATCAGCACCGTGCGCAACAAGCGCTGAACGGGTAAAGGGAGAGATAACTTTGGAAATTGGTTTCTACTTAATGATTACGATTATTTTTACTGGCTTGATCCTTCTCGCTGCTTTCGATATATATCGGAAATCCGAGATCAAGCTCGCTGATATTCAATTAGAGCGAGAGAAGCTTGCTTTAGAGCACAAACAATTAGAGAAACTGACGATCGAGTAAATCGAAAAAGGCGTTTCAAGCGAGTCGCGCTTGAAACGCCTTTTTCTTGTTTTGGGTAATTTGGTTTTTTTGTGCGAGTTGCAAATAAACTAGTGTATCTTGCAAACAACGGGTGGGATTGCGCAAACAAATCGCTCGTTGCTGCAAATAAAACATTGTTCCCCGCAAACAAGCTACGAGCTTCCGTAAATAACGTCCTCACTCCACCTATTTTCACGCTTTAACTAGTGAAGGCGCATCATGGCCTCTTCTTTATAAGAGAGATTGAGATTTTGCAAACAAACTGGCGTATCCCGCAAACAACGAGTCGACTTGCGCAAACAAATCACTCATTGCTGCAAACAACGCGTCGCTTCCTGCAAACAAACTATGACAAACCACAAACAACGATCGACTTCTCTCCTTTCAAATTCCTCCTCAACCTAAAAACCAGCCACAAGGGCTGGTTTTTATCATTTATTGCTCAATTCTTTATTCATTTTCTTTGCTTGATTTTTAAAGTAGAAATAAAAAGCTGACCAGAACAACAAGTAAAAAACCACAAAGGTTCCAAGGATTGATAGAAAGCCTTCTACAGTAAAGGAGACCCAACCGATTCCGAATGCCAATACGAAATACAGCACGATGACCGTGAAGAAATGCGTCACAGTCTGACGACGCAATGACCAGTTATGATGCTCAAAAATCAAACTGCTGACTGCGAAAAACCAGCCGCATACCATACTGCCTAATGAGTTTCTCAAAAACAAACCGCTATCTAACGTTTCTTGCCCACTCAAAATCACAGTGTAGGTCAAGATAATGCTGAAGAAAGCTCCAAAGCAAATACCACCGATACTGCGGATCAAAAAAGTTTTCATTTTCCTTTCCCCCTATTCATTTTCAGAGATTCTTTGATGGCATTGACGTAATTTCGTGACACATACTCTTTCGCACCCGAATGAAAATAAACGCACAGTGTTCCGTTGAAAGATGCTTCAAAGCGACTTAATTCATCGAGATTGGCGATGACTGATTTTGACAGCCGGATAAATTGACTAGACGGAAACATTTCTTCTAATTCATAGAGCTTTTCTTTCAAGCGAAATTCACCTTTAGCTGTTACCGCTGTGACATTATCGTTGTTTGCATGAAAATAATGAATGTCCGCTGGCTTTAATATGTGTTGCATATCGCCATCTCGTCCAACGAGAAAACGCGTCGCTTCTTGCCCGTTAATAAAATCAATAATGCTTTTAATCGAATCGTCCATTTCCTTGCATTCAATGGTTACTTTCGTTTCTTCAAATCGACTATCAATGTTTAAAGATACTTTCACCTAACCTCACCTCTTATCTTTCATTAATAAAATCCTCATCTACTTATAATCCAAGTTTATGCTACTATTTATCCTTTGTCTGTGCTTTTCCGGTAACATGCAGAAATCATCCGGTAAGGTGCAGCGATTGCTTTGCCACATACAAAAAAACAGGCCAAGTGACCTGTTTTTGAGGAGTGCTTATTTTCTTGAAATCATTTTATGGGCGAGTTGCAAACAAACTAGTGTATCCCGCAAATAACGAGTCGACTTGCGCAAACAAATCACTCATTGCTGCAAACAACGCGTCGCTCCCTGCAAACAAACTAACGTATCCCGCAAATAACGCCGCTCAGACTACGCCTTTTCGCTCTTTAACTAACGAAGTCACCCCAAAAACCACTAACACGACGCCACACACGAAGAAAATCCATGAAAATATTTGGAGTCCGGCTGTTGGCGACGATATGAATACGCCACTCATCACGAAAAGCCCCACGCCGCATACTAAATAAAACACGCTCAACGCGATTTTGTTTTTTCTAAAGATCCATGAAGCAAGTTGCAGCAGTAAAATAAACGAAGAAACAAACATGATTACCGGAAACAACGGCGCGAACTTCGCAGCGTATATTAAGTAATCAATCGTCAAAATATCCCCTGCCGATTCAACGCCGCCATTTAGCCAATTGGTGAAGATCGCCGAGTACGGCCATTCCCAAGAGACATCTTCTAATCGGCTGCCTTCATAAAAACTAAAAAATGTGGAGACGGCGAAAAAGCTTAACGCGCCGAAAAACAAGATGGCTTCTCGCATACTTCTCGTTGAACGTTCTTGCATACACATCTCTCCTTTTTGTAACTCTTCCTTTCATCTTACCAATAATTTTCCAAAAAAAGAAGAGAAACCCACAGGCTTCTCTCTTCTTTTATTTCATTAAATTGGTTCTGCTTCAAACGAGTCGTCGCTAATTTCACCGACGATTTCCTCTAAAATGTCTTCCATTGTTACAAGCCCAGTCATCGCACCGTCTTTTGTGATGATGGCCATATGCGTGTGGCTTTGCTGCATATTGGTCAACACTTTTTGAATCGGTGTCGTTTCTGGGAAACGCGACATTTCGTGAATAAACGATTCTGGGCTTTGCGTTCTTCCCGCTGCCATGCTCGTCAACAACTCTTTCGTGTTAATAAAACCAATGAGGTTGTCTTCATTGCCATGATCGGCTACTGGGTAGCGAGTAAATTGGTGTTGATCCAACACCGTAAAAAACTCAGCGCGCGTCAGGCGACTATCCACTGAAACAATTTCCGCTTTTGGAATCATGATGTTGCGAACAATGCGATCGTCAAAAGCGAAGATATTTTTCAAATACGTTAGCTCGGTTTGATTGATTTCACCGCTTTGGAAGCTTTCAGCCATAATCAGCTTTAACTCTTCTTCCGAGTGAGCTTCTTCGTGGCCGGCTGGCTCTACTTTAAATAAACGCAACAACAAGCGGGCCGAACCATTCATCAACCAAATAAACGGATTCATAATTTTACCGAACCAGTAAAGCGATGGCGCCAGCAACAGTGTGACTTTTTCAGCGTATTGAATCGCCAATGTTTTTGGTGCCAATTCGCCAATCACGACGTGTAAAAACGTCACGATCGTAAGGGCGATGGCATACGACAACACGGTCGATAGCGCGGCCGGAACTGCGAACGCTTCAAATAATGAGTGCAGCATGCGTTCAACGGTCGGCTCCCCTAATGCACCGAGTGCAAGTGCCGTAATTGTAATGCCTAGCTGACAAGCAGATAAGTAATAATCCAAATCATTGGCTACTTTTTTTGCGAGTACAGCTTTTTTGTTTCCTTCCGCGATCAGTTGATCGATTCTCGACATGCGCACTTTTAAAATGGCAAATTCGGCACCGACGAAAAAGGCAGTTGCGATAATTAATAACGCAATAAGTAGTAAACTAATGACTATTTGTCCGTCCAATTGGTCTCCCCCAAACGAGGGATTCACCTCCATTAAAGGTTAAGTTGACGTTATTCACTCAGCTTATTCGAATGAGTGTGGAACATCACTTGCTTGACTTGCTGGTTGTCCATTTCAACGATGGTCCACGAAATATTCAAATCCGTGAAAGTCGCGCCGGTTTCAACATCTCCCGGACTTTTGAAGTGAATCCAGCCACCAATGGTGTCGATGTCATCACTTTCATCAAATGTTAAATCAAAGCGTTCTTCTAAGTCTTTCAACAATACGCGTCCGTTGATCAAATATTGATTGTCGCTTACTTTGCTAATGTCCGCCACTTCATCAAAATCAAATTCATCGCGAATTTCACCAACGATTTCTTCTAAAATGTCTTCCATTGTAATCATGCCCGCTGTTCCGCCATATTCATCTGCAACGATGGCAATGTGGACACTCGCTTTTTGCATAATCATGAGCGCTTTTTGTAAACCCGTTGCTTCAAAAACCGTCGGTACTTCTAAAATGAAATTCTCCAAATACCACTCGCGTCCAGCGACAATATGCGGCAGCATTTTCTTGGCACTGACAAATCCAAGGATTCTATCTTTGTCGCCATCTTCTGTTACAGGGTAACGAGTGTAATTGTTTTCATCCAAAATCTCGATAATTTCTTCGAGTGGCATGTCTTTATCAAGCGTGACCAGTTCGGTACGTGGCACCATAATGTCTTTGGCTACGCGCTCATCAAAAGAAAACACATTTTCCATATATGAAAGTTCGGTCTCATTGATCGCTCCGTCTTCAAAACTTTGCGCCATCACGATTTTTAATTCTTCTTCCGAGTAGGCTTGTTCATGACCTGCCGGTTTTACGCCAAACATTCTAAGCGACACGCGAGCCGCTCCGTTTAATGCCCAAATAAAAGGCTTCATGACTTTCCCAAACCAGTACAGTGGCGGTGCCAAAAGCAGAGACATTTTCTCCGCAAATTGAATCGCCAATGTTTTCGGTGCCATTTCGCCGACCACTACGTGAAGGTAGGTTACAAGTATAAACGAGATGGCGTAAGAAGCGGTTGATGCCATTGCATCGGAAACCGCAAAAAAATCAAAAACGGGGTACATCAATCGTTCAATTGTTGGTTTCCCGAGTGCTCCGAGTCCAAGCGCTGTAACGGTAATGCCGAGCTGACAAGCCGACAAATAATAATCCAAGTCGCTTGCCACTTTTTTCGCGATTACCGCTTTTTTATTGCCTTCTGCGATTAATTGATCAAGCCGCGACATGCGAATTTTAACAACCGCAAACTCCGAACCCACAAAAAATGCGGTTAAGCCGAGCAATAAAATTAATAAAGCCAAATTCAATAAGGTAACTATATCCACGTGTCTTCCCTGTAAAAGGGATTCACCTCCACAATGATTTACAACAAAGCAATCAATGCAGTGATTGCTGCTAATTGATGTTCAAGCGCTTTGCTGACGTGCAGTTTCACAGAATTTGGCGCATCTTTTAACTGCTCTTCCAAACTTGTGATTTTTCGTTGCAAGCATTCGAATTCTTCGTATACTTCTTCAGCGAGAAACTCTGTTTCGGCATATTCCGGTGTATTCAATACTTCTTTAATTTCCGAAATCGACATGCGCTGTTTTTTTAATAATTGAATGCGTTGGAGCGTTTGCATAGTAGAAGCCGGATACAACCGGTAATTTGTGTCAGACCGCTCGCTATGGAGCAATCCCGATACCGTGTAGTAATCGATAGTTCTTGTCGATACCCCGCTCAACTTTGCGATTTCCCCGATTTTCATTAACTCCTTCCCAATGCAGACGCCTCCTTTTTTAGCCGATTTGATCTGTGACTCGGTAGTACTAGATCGTTGTACTAAAAAATATAGCACGTTCTGCGAAAAAGCATACAGTGTAACGTTCTAGTTTTTTAATAAAATCGAAGGGATCACCAATTCGCGACATTATATCGCCATTTGTTGGATGGCGGACGTGTTGAAGTGGTGATCCTTGTTAAGGCTTGAAAAGTTCATGTAAAGAGCTTGAAAGTTCAGGTAAAGCGTTCAAAAGTTCAGGTATAAACGTTAAAACTTCATGTATAAACGGCTATCCCTATTAAAGCTTGAAAAGTTCGTGTAAAGAGCTTGAAAGTTCATGTATAACTCGTAAATATTCATGTAAAACCAAAAAACTTCATGTAAAACAAAAAAGCCAGGCACCATCTGCCTGGCTCACTTTATTCTTCTGAAAGGAGTGCTTTTTCTACCATTTCTTCGACTTTCTCCTCGCCTTGAATCATCATTGAAACAATCAACTCAGGCTTCGCCGCTTGATAACCGACGAACCATTTTGTCTGCTTGCCTCTTTCATTTGCTGTACCACTTTTGCCAGCGATTTCTATACCGAGTTGTTCACCCGTATTGTTGAAGCTTTTCCGCAAAATTTTAGCGTTCGCAGCACTCAACAAGTTTTCATTCCATAATTCTGGTTTTTCTTCAGTCACATACAAAGTCGGTTTGTACAGTTTGCCGTTTGTCAAAATCGGGCTATATAGATTCGAGAGGTGCAAAATATTGACTTGCATTTGGCCTTGACCAGATGCGGTGTCAGCAAGCTGCCCCTCGGAGCCAAATGTGCCGTCTTTTGAAATGCGTGATGGTGTCAGGTCGATTGGAAAATCGAGTTCTTCGCCAAAACCGAAGTTCTCCAATCCTGTCTGAAACTCATTGTCTAGGATGTTCAATGCTTGTTGGGCAAAGTAAATTGAGTCGGAATAAACCAGTGCTTTGTTTAAATCGATTGGATTTTTGATATCATCCCGCGGACGCGTAATGCGAAAATCACCCCACGAGCGGTAACGTTGCCACGACTTGCCGGTGATGTCCATGCCTTCTGCCGGATTGAGCGTACCACTTTCCATTCCAATCGCTGCGGTAATTGGCTGGATCACTTGTCCCGGCGTATAAACGGCTGCAAAGCGATTGAAAAATGGCTGCAGCGGGTCGTTCGCAAGTTCTTGGAATCGACTAGTGGTGATATTTGGCACAAATTCATTGGGGTCAAAGCCCGGTGAGCTGACCAATGCCAAGGTTTCGCCAGTCGTCGGATTGATCGCCGCACTTGCTCCCGGTTGTTCTCCCATTGCCGTATAGATTTTTTTCTGCAGTTCCGCGTCAATCGTTAGCGTAACCCTTTCGCCTGGTACGGGTTTATTTTCAACCGAAGTAATCACAGCGTTTTCGCGTTGTTTTTTCAAAATAATGCGGCCGCCTGCTTCTCCACGTAGCCGCTCTTGCAACACTTCTTCTAAGCCTTGCCGTCCTACCAAGGTTTCAGTTGTATAGCCTTGGTCGCTCCACTCCGCTAGTTGCTGAGCCGTAATCGGGCCCACATATCCGGTAACGTGCGATAAAGCGCGGTTATACGGATAATTGCGCATTACTACTTTCTCTTGTTTAGTGCCGCGAATGGTAAATAGCTCATCCAGTGTCGCTTGGTCTGCCTTAATTTGCGCAATCGGTACTAAATAATGCGGTTGTACCCACGGCTGATTGAGCCGGCCATCAATTGTCTCTTCGGTAACGCCTAGCAACTGCGCCAATTGTTGTTTTTTCGATAAATCGAAGTTTTCAGGAACCACGCCAATCTCGTAGCCTTCACTATTCGATGCGATTGCTTTGCCATGGCGATCGAGAATTTCCCCGCGCGCCCCTTCAACAACAGCTGTCGTCACTTGGTCCCCTGCCTCTAAATTCGGCAAAATAAACGACGGGTCCCATTCTACAAACCAATCTTCCTGTTCATAAAGCAAGGTCAAGGTTTTATTGAATTCAACCGGACCTATAATGGAATCAAAACTCACGTTAATTTTGAAATCTGCCGGTTGCTCTTGATTCCATTCGGCATCTTCCTCGGGCTTTGTATACGTCACGTTCATGTTTTCAACGCCCAGCTGGTTGTGCAGCTCTTGTTGCCATGTCACAAAATTCGCTTCCCCGTAAACGGTTTGCGTGCCTTGATTTAAATAAGTGCTGTGCATCGTAGGAAAGTCGCCATTGTTCCATAGCTCAATAAAATCCGCCACCCGTCCTTCCGGAGATTCTACTGTTTCAGTCGGCTCTTCTGGTGGTTGTTCAGGAGTCGGTTCAGCTTCCTCCTGCTGGCATGCTGCTAATAGAAGAATAAATACAAAGAAAATAGTCTTTAACATGGTCTTCTCCATCATATGACCTCCACTCTTTTCCTTTCTTCTATTATCGCTTTAATGGCGCGATAATTAAAGTCTGAGTATTCTGTTTTTATTATTGTGTGGAAATAGGCATCCCTGTTAAAACTTTAAAAGTTCAGGTAAAGAGCTCAAAAGTTCAGGTATAACTCTGAAAAGTTCAGGTAAAGACTTCAAAACTTCATGTAAAAACTCACATCCCTGTTAAACTTCTAAAACTTCATGTAAAGATCCCAAAAGTTCATGTATAACTCTTAAAAGTTCAGGTAAAGACTCTAAAAGTTCAGGTAAAAGTAGGCATCCCTGTTAAAACTCCAAAAGTTTAGGTAAAGAGCTGAAAAGTTCGTGTATAACTTCCAAAAGTTCAGGTATAAACCCCAAAACTTCCTGTAAAACCAATCCCCCCTCTCAATCCCACAAAAAAAGCAGCCAAGCTTTACCAGCTTGGCTACTCGATCCATCATTTTTTCGTTTTTTCTTTTATTTTATTGGCAACGTCGTCTTTCATGACCATTGCTTTGTCTTTGTAGTTGGTGGCTTTTTCTTTGTAGTCGTCTTTGTTTTCTTCCCAATGGGCTCTGCCTTTTTCGATCGACTTGTCTTTAAACTGGTTGAGTTTGTCTAGAAATGCCATGTGAATCATCCTTCCGTTCTGCCCGCCACTCTAGCGGTTAGGTAAACTACCTTAAGCATACGCTGTTTTAGGTCCGCTGTCGAAAAATAGCGTCTTTTGGAACTTACTGCGCTCACGTTCGTATAATCTAATACGATAGCTAAAAAGGTGGTGCTCCATGTTTGAAGAAATGAAAGCGCGGTATTTGATTTTGTATTCGGTGATTGGAACCGTAGTGAGTATGGTCACGTTAGTACTACTAAATGTCAGCGTCATCACGTTTGAAGTCGTCAGCCAGTTGATGATGTATGTCGTCGTCCCAGGAATTTACTTTGGCTATTATTTCAAAAAACACAATGCCTCTGTTTGGAATGTTTTATCGTTTACGGGGACTAAGAAATGGTTGCCGATTTTATTTGCGTTAGTCGCTGTGTCGATTGCTTTTTCGCTTAGCATGTTTTGGCTTCAGCTGTATGTCTTGGCACGGTTTGCGCCGTGGCTTGTGGACTTTTTGCTAGAAGAGATCCCGCTGCCCGAGTCGCCTTGGTATATTGCGTTCACGATTTTCACCATTGCCATTTTAGCGCCAGTGGTTGAGGAATTTATGTTCCGTGGTGTGTTGTTAAAGCGTTTTATCGGAAAAACTTCGGTGTGGGGCGGAATTTTGATCTCCAGTTTAGTGTTTGGCGTGTTGCATCTTGATGTGATTGGCGCATTTTTGTTCGGTGTTATAGCCTCGCTCTTGTATTTGCGCACCAATAATTTACTGGTCCCGATTTTTTTGCACATCATCAATAATTCACTTGCGGCCGCTTCACTGTTTTTAGCGCCAAAGTGGCCAGAGTCTATTGCTATTTTTAACTTTACAGATGTTTACACGAAAGCCATGCCGAATACAGTCATGCTAGTTGTTAGTGCCGTGTTCATGTTTGGTGCGATTTATTGGCTTGCGCGCGGGCTGCCAACTCAAAAAGACTCTATTATAGAATAAAAAAGGTCCACCAGAGTGGACCTTTTTTACGTTAAACAGCCAATTTCGCTGTAAATTGACTTTGATACAAATCGGCGTAAAAGCCGTTTTTATCAAGTAATTGTTGATGCGTACCTTGTTCAATAACTTTCCCTTGGTCCATGACGAGGATAAGGTCAGCGTCTTTAATAGTCGACAAGCGATGCGCAATAACGAAGCTTGTGCGGCCGTCCATCAATTTGTTCATCGCTTTTTGGATAAAGATTTCCGTCCGCGTATCGACGCTCGATGTTGCCTCGTCCAAAATCATAATTGGCGGATCGGCGAGAATCGCACGCGCAATCGTCAATAACTGCTTTTGGCCTTGTGAAATATTCGATACTTCTTGATTTAAAATCGTATCGTAGCCATCCGGCAACGTACGGATAAAATGATCCGCGTGTGCTGCTATTGCCGCATCACGCACTTGTTCTTCGGTCACTCCGGTTTTGCCGTAAGCAATATTATCGCGAATTGTGCCGTTAAAGAGCCATGTGTCTTGCAACACCATGCCAAAGTTTTGACGCAATTCGTGTCTCGACATGTCACGCGAATCGAGACCATCGATTAAAATACGTCCGGCATTTAATTCGTAAAAACGCATCAGTAAATTGATCAAAGTGGTTTTCCCAGCACCGGTCGGGCCAACTATGGCGACCGTTTGTCCTGGTGACACATCGATATTCATGTTGTCGATCAACAACTCACTGCCATACCCAAAATTCACGTTTTCAAATACAACCGAGCCTTTCGCACGTTCGAGAACAGAAGTGGACACTTCTTTTACTTCTTCTTCCTCATCCAGCAATTCAAACACGCGCTCTGCAGCGGCAATGGTTGATTGAACAATATTGGCAATGTTCGCGGTTTGCGTAATCGGCTGCGTAAACTGTTTGGAATACGTGATAAACGCTTGAATGTCCCCGATCGAAATCGCGCGTTGTGTAACTAAAATACCCCCGACGATACTAATCAAGACATAACTCAAGTTCCCGATCAACGTCATCATCGGCATAATAATCCCAGAGATAAACTGTGCTTTACGCCCGGCGTTGTATAGTTCTTCATTAACTGCATCAAACTGTTCGTTCGATTTTGCTTCATGACCAAATGCTTTTACAACTTGGTGACCTGTGTACATTTCTTCTACGTGACCATTTAGATGGCCAAGGTTTTTTTGTTGGCTCGCAAAGTACTTTTGAGATTTTTTCAAAATCGGTCCGATGACAAATAACGATAGTGGCAAAGTGACAACGGCAATTAACGTTAGGAGCGGACTGATGGTTAACATCATAACGAAAATCCCGACGATGGTGACAATTGACGTAATAAATTGCGTCAAACTTTGTTGCAACGTACTGCCGATTGTATCGATGTCATTTGTCATACGGCTTAACGTTTCACCGTTTGCTCTTCCATCAAAATACTTGAGTGGTAATTTTTCTAGTTTTTTATTGACGTCTTGGCGCAAATCGTAGACGGTGTCTTGTGCGACTGTCGACATCATGTATTGTTGAATATAACTAAACAAACTACTAAATACATATAGCCCGGCAAGAAGCGCGAGCAACTGACCAATAACTCCAAAATCGATACCACCACCCGGCACACCCTGCAATTGACCATAAGCGCCTTCGAACAATTCAGTAATAGCCATCCCCATGATTTTCGGTCCAATAATCGTAAAGACAGTACTCAAAATAGCCACTAAAAAGACGGCTGCTAGTTTTTTACGACGTGGTTTTAAATACGAAACAAGACGTCGGAACGTGCCTTTAAAATCTTTTGCTTTTTGCGGCGGCATGCTCGATCCGCCATGTGGAGGTCCCATTTGGCTCATGCGATTTCCTCCTCTGACAGCTGTGATAAGGCAATTTCACGATAAACTTTGTTGGATTCCAACAATTCTTTATGCGTGCCCATGCCGACCATTTTGCCTTTTTCTAATACGATGATGCGATCTGCATCGACTACCGTACTGACGCGCTGTGCAACAAGAAGCACCGTCGCATTTTTCGTTTCATCTTTTAATGCTTTCCGCAGTTTGGCATCTGTTTTAAAGTCTAGTGCCGAGAAACTATCATCAAAAATATACAGATCCGGTTTGCGAATCAAGGCGCGAGCAATTGATAAGCGTTGTTTTTGACCGCCCGATAAATTGGAACCACCTTGTTCGATTGGCGCTGCATAGCCACCTTTGATTTGGTCGATAAACTCCGTTGCTTGTGCGGTGCTTGCAGCTCTTTTCATTTCTTCGTCGCTAGCATCTTGCTTACCAAAGCGAATATTTTCTGCGATAGTTCCAGTAAACAAGATGGATTTTTGTGGCACAAAGCCAATTTTCGACCGAATTTCTTGTTGCGAAGCTTCGCGAATATCGACCCCGTTGACACGGATGGTCCCACTAGTTGCTTCATAAAAACGCGGCACAAGATTGACGAGTGTGGTTTTACCAGAACCCGTTCCCCCGATTAACGCCGTGATTTCACCCGGCTTTGCGGTAAAGCTAATGTTCGACAATGCCGGTTCTTCCGCTCCCGGATAATGGAACGTTACGTTGTCAAATTCCAACGTGCCGCGATTGCGGTCTGCTTTAGCCGTACCTTCGTCTTTAAAAGCTGGCTGCATTTCCAATACTTCGTTAATGCGTTTGGCTGATACAGCTGCCCGCGGAATCATAACAAACATAAACGACGCCATCAGTAAGGCAAACATGATCATCATGACGTATTGAATAAACGCCATCAAGTCACCAATTTGCATCGCACCGTTGCTAATACGGATGCCACCAAACCAAATAACGGCAACCACCGTCATGTTCATCACTAACATCATCGTCGGCATCATAAACGCCATAACTTTATTGACGCGAATAGACACATCCGCCAATTCTCGATTGGCTTTTTGAAGACGCGCTTTTTCTTCGGTTTCACGGTTAAACGCACGAATCACGCGAATGCCTGTTAAGTTTTCCCGCACGACCAAGTTCAATCCGTCTAACCGTTTTTGTACTTCTTGGAACAACGGAATCCCATATTTCAAAATCAGCATGACCGCAATAACCAAAACCGGCATCGCGCCAATAATAACGAGCGATAACTTCGCGTCTTTTGAGACGGCCATAATAATCCCGCCAACTAACATAATGGGTGCACTAATCACCATTCGCAACATCATGATGGTGACTTGCTGAATTTGATTGATGTCGTTTGTGGTACGGGTTATGAGTGAGGCGGTTCCCACTTCATCAAATTCTTGAAGCGAAAATTGCCCGACGTGTTTAAACACTTTTTGCCGCAAATCACGTCCTAGTCCCATCGCTGCTTTTGATGAATAAAAACTAGCAAAAACAGATGCCACAGCACCGATTGCGGAAACGAGTAGCATCCAGCCACCGATTTCCCAAATGTACGGAATATTGCCTTTTACTACGCCGTTATCAATAATGTCCGCCATCAAGGTCGGCAAAAACAGTTCTGCCATCGATTGAGCAAAAACTAAGGCCACCACGCTCCAGACAATCCATTTATACGGACTTAAGTTTTTTAGCACTTTGATCATTTGTTCGTCACCTCTAATTCTACTCTTGTTAAGTAGGTTGAAATTTTCTGGTGAGCGTCTAAAAGTTCTTTAATTTGTTCAGCGGTAAATTGTTCACTCGCCGCCTTAAACACTTGGTACAATCCGTCTTCTTGTAAATAGAAGTCATCTACTAACTGTTGTCCTTTTTCGCTCAATGACAGCATCATTTCCCGGCGATTGCACACCACTTGTTGGCGGTTAAGATAGCCTTCTTTCACCAGCCCATCTACCGCTTGACTCAACGTACTTTTCGGTAAAAAAGTTTTTTCTCCAACCGTCTTTTGCGTCATTTCATTGCAATGAGAAATGGTCATCAAAATCGAATATTGTGGAATCGACAAGCCTTTTTCCATAGCCGATTTTTGAATAAAACGCACCATATTTTTCTGCACATTGGCAAAAGACATCATCAACTGCATATACATTTCTTGTTCTTTCATCCACTTCACCATCTTTCGTTTCTGAACTGTTCCAAATGGAACTATCTACTATAAGCTACTCTCTTTATAACGAGTGGTCAACTTGGAAGTATCGATTCATAAAAAAAACAACTCTTGATCAATCAGAGTCATTTTGAGTGGTTAGATTTTATTGTTTGAAACCATGCTTTGTGACCGATAACAGTCAATCAACATCGCTAGCATTTTACGGTTTTGCATAAAGTCTTGCGGTTTTGTCCAAACTGTTCGAAATACATGGGTGACGAGTTGCTCACAGACAGATTGATCTGGATGGTTTTGACGTGCAATATTCCATAATATGCGATGGTAACGGTCGTACAATTCGGATAAAGCTTGTTTGTCACGGTTGCGAATTCCAGTCATCAATTTTTCGTCTATGGTCATTTCGACACCCCCCTATTCTGTCATTACCGTTAAGTGAATGTCTTAAACCTAATCATCTCGAAATAAAGGTAATTATTCAAAATAAAAAAAATAACACTAGAAAAGTTCTCTACTTGAAGAACTTACTAGTGCTATAGGTCTATTTATTCTGTTGGTTGAGAATATTTCCAAGCGCTTTGTCAATTGTTGGATAATTAAAATGGAAATTGAATTGTTCTAAGCGTTCGGGTAAAATCCAGCGGCTTTTTAAAATCAGTTCTGGTTCTGTCCCGATCACTACCGCTCCCATGTTCAACATCCATTCGGTTGCAGGCAATCCCACTTTCCGGTTCATTGCCATTCGCAATTGCTTCATCAATTCGCGATTGGTAACGGGTTCAGGAGAAGTGGTATTTAGTACCCCACTAATTTGATCATGATCGCGCACAAATAGGATGATTCTATAAACATCTTCTAAGTGAATCCAACTAAACATTTGCTTGCCATTTCCTTGTTTGCCGCCAAGTCCGAAACGTACCATGTTTTCATAAGGCGTCATGACGCCACCATCTTTGCCAAGTACGATGGATAACCGCAACGCTACTTGTCGTGTAGTGGGCAAATTAAACGAAAACAATGCCTGCTCCCACGCTTTGCCGACTTCTACCGAAAATCCACTGCCAAATTCACCGCTTGCCTCGGTCATTGGACGATCTTCCGCATGACGATAAATCGTCGCCGTGCTGGAATTGATCCATAGCGGCGGCGGGTTGTCGCAATTTAAAATTGCTGTGCCAAGCGCTTCAGTTGTCTCCATTCGCGAATCAAAAATTTCGCGCTTATTGGCTTCAGTGTAACGACAATTCACTGATTTCCCAGCTAAATTGACTAGCATTTCTGCGCCTTCCAAAGCGTGGACAATGCCCGTATGATTTGACCAATTCAAATGTCCGGATTGTCTTGATACAATAATCACTTCGTAGCCTTGATCTATGAACTTTTGTTCTAAGTATTGTCCAACAAAGCCTGTGCCTCCAGCTAATACAATCTTTTTCATCTAGCCACCTATTTTCTGTAAGTTGTTATAGTAGTTGACGCGTGGCTTGAACAAAAGATGCACCTCAGCCGAATTCTTTCTGATGTTTCTTTTTGCGCTTTAAATAATCTTCGTCTTCTCGAATTTCATCCCATCGTTTTTTAAAAATCGCTGCCGATTCTGCTTTTACCGGATCAATGTCTCGCTCTTTAATGCTGCCATCTTCATTGTATTTGCGGCCACCTTTGTAATTGGTATAGCGCCGCGCACGCGTATAGCCCATCTGTATAAATTTCCGTGCCATGTCCATGCCAACAAAATCATCTTGCTTGCGATACTCCTCGAACATCTCCGAAATTTTATCGCACGACTCTTGTGCAATTTCCGGTGTTTTAAATCGCCAATGTGGCAAAATCTCACTTTTATACGGCTCTACTAAAAGTACGCCTTGCTCACCTTTGCCCACGCGGTACAATTCCGGATTTTTACGCAAATCAAGATTTTCATAATCAAGATCATAATCAAATGCCATCGTAATCGACTCCTTTGTGCTGTTCTTTGTTAGCAATATACCCTGGATGTCGGGGTGTGAATCTTTTTTATACGGTTGGCGGGAGATTGGTGGGGAGGCTTTGATTCGTGTAAAGACTTGAAAAGTTCATGTAAGAGCAGCAAAAGTTCAGGTAACAGCTCAAAAAGTGTGCGTAACAACGTGAAAACTTCTGGTAAAAGCTTTGATTCGTGTAAAGGCCTGAAAAGTTCATGTAAGAGCATCAAAAGTTCATGTAACAGCTCGAAATGTGTGGGTATAAGATGATTTTATTCATGTAAAAGTTCTTCTATACAAAAAAAGCACCGCCGAGAACTCGACGGTGCTTTTAAGCTTCTGTACTTACGTATAAATCAGAGACGACAATATCGTCTTCTGCCAATATATATGGATGCTTTTCTAGTAAAACGTTTCTAATGTCGTCTTGTAGAAGCGTATTGTCGTAAGCGCAAATGCATGGAAATTTATAGTTCTTTACTGAAACATCTATAATTTTTTCGAAGTCTTCTATCAAATGTATAGGTACTTCTCCAGATGCCCATTCTACGTGTGCCCACGCTCTGAAAGTTGCTTGTTTTTCCAAAAGCGGTTCGAGCATTTTTTCAAAATAAGCTTGAATTGCAGGCGGATGGTAACTACCGCTCGAGAAATAAAAATCAAAGCTTTTTACAAAATGAACGAATTCCATCTGTTCTTTTGTTAGCTGGCTCTTCAATTCAGCATGGATATCTGGTGATAAGCGAGGATTCTCAATCAAGATGATATGGTCCCCTGCTTCTACGCCATGCTTGGCATAAGCGACGACGTGTTCGATGTATTTCCGAATCTCATCATACGCGTATAGCACGTGGACATCGTGCCGAGCGTCAAATAATTGCAGCATGTTTTTGTTCATTCTGTCACCCCTTGGAAATTCAATATGGCTATTTACTAGACTAAGTATACACAATAAAAGAACACCTGTCCCCCGATTTGCCTAGGGACTATTGGATGCAACCCATGCTATGCTTCATGTAACAGCTTCAAAACTTCATGTATAACTTCGAAAAGTACGAGTATAGACACGCAAACTTCTGGTAAAGAGCCTCCATCCATATAAAGACTTTAAAAGTTCATGTAAAGCGCTCGAAAGTTCAGGTAAAGATGAAAATTACACATGTAAAGACCGATTTCATTCTTATTAAAACTCCACTCTCAACACAAATAGAAACCGAAGAAAGTTAACCTCTCTTCGGCTTTTACTCACCCAACAACTGCGTCTTTTGGAATTTTGTAAACACGTGCTTCATATGGAAGCAATTGTTCAGGATCGATGTTTTTATAATTGGCTAATAGCAATGTGGAATCTTCTGGGTGAACCGCGCATAAGCACGCGTGCTGACCGAGGTTCGTAACGATCAGTACTTTATCATCCGCCGACTCGCGCGTATAGGCAAATACCGAATCGTGCCCCATTTCAATTAGTTTGTATTCGCCGTAAACGATGACGTCCATATTTTTGCGTAGCCAAATCATTTGTTTATAGAAGGCTAATACTGAATGTGGATCGTTTTCTTGTGCTTCAACGTTTAGCCACTCGTAATTGGGGTTGACGTTGATCCACGGCATTTCTTCTGAGAAGCCTGCATGCAACGTGTTGTCCCATTGCATCGGCGTTCGTGAATGGTCGCGACTTGTCGCGCGCAAAAGCGTCATGATGCTTTCATGGTCCATACCCGTTTCTTTTTTGTGGAAGTATAAGTTATGCGTGTGAACGTCATCAAAATGATCAAGTTCTTCAAACGGTGCGTTCGACATGCCAATTTCTTGTCCCTGGTAAATAAATGGCGTACCTTGCATGAAGAAATACATACACGCTAAAGCGGTCGCACTTTCACGCCAGTAGTATTGATCGTCGCCCCACGTAGAGACAACGCGCGGCTTGTCATGGTTTTCGATAAATAATGCATTCCAGCCGACACCGTTTACTTTGTCTTGCCATTTGCTCAATACTTTTTTCAGTTCTGGCACATTAACGCCGTTGCTTATTTCCGTATTCCATAAATCGATGTCTTCAAATTGGAAGATCATATTGAATTTGCCGCTTTCTTCGCTGACCCATTCATCGATTTCATCTGCAGAAACGCCATTTGCTTCGCCGACTGTCATGATGTCGTACTTACTGAACGTTTCTTCGTGCAACTCTTTTAATAACGGTTGGATGCCATCGACGTTCATGAATTTTTCCCATGACGGCACAAATACATGATCGCCTGCACCTGCTGTGTTTGCGTATTCTTTTTTAATGTGGCTAATGGCATCTACACGGAAACCGTCGATTCCTTTATCAATCCACCAGTTAATCATTTTATAAAGTTCGTTGCGTACTTCTGGGTTTTCCCAATTTAAATCAGGCTGCTTTTTCGAGAAGATATGAAGATAGTATTGCTTCGTCTTTTCATCGTATTCCCAAGCAGGTCCGCCAAATATACTTTCCCAGTTTAACGGTTCGTCGCGCCACACATACCAGTCGCGCTTTGGATTATCGCGTGATGAACTTGATTCCAAAAACCACGGGTGTTCATCACTCGTGTGGTTGATAACCAAATCGATAATCAACTTCATGCCACGAGCATGTACTTCTTCCATCAGTCGTTCAAAATCGTCCATCGTACCAAATTCTTCTAAAATAGCTTGATAATCACTAATGTCATAACCATTGTCGTCATTTGGTGACTTGTACATCGGACAAATCCAAATCACGTCGATGCCTAAGTCTTTTAAGTAATCCAATTTACTTGTGACACCATTAATATCGCCTAAGCCATCATCGTTCGAATCCATAAAACTTCGTGGGTAGACTTGATAAACGATTGCTTCTTTCCACCATTTTTTAGTCATATTCGATCCCTCTCAAAGACGTCGACACGAACCTCTTTCAATCAGGCGTGAAGGAACCGTGACTTGTTTAGAAGGTGTCGATTCGTCTGTTATTTTCTCTAATACCAACTCTGCCGCACGCAGGCCCAGCTCATAAATAGAGATGTCTACTGTGCTCAGTGGCGGCTTTAAATACCTTGAAATGGTGTGGTTGTTAAATCCAATAATGGAAACATCATCTGGCACTCCAATTTTTAAATCTTCAAGATAGCCGATTACTTCGTACGCCACCATGTCATCGTGTGTGACGATTGCTGTCGGTGGAATCGGAAGTGCCATCAGCCGTCGAATCGATTCGCGTTCTTTGCCTTGGATAAAATCTTGGTTCACCGTATAATCCACATCAAATGGAATCTGGTGCTCAGCAAGCGCCTGCTTATACCCTTGCATTCGGTCAATAGACACGACAAAATCCGTCGCTCCTCCCACAAATGCAATATGATGATGACCCAAACCAATCAAGTATTCAACCGTGTCTTTCGCGATATTGATATTATCGTTATTCACATATGTTACGGAACACGGTTCTTGATGTGGACGCCCGACAACTGCGAATGGCAATTCGCTTTGTCTTAAAAACTCCAGTACCGGATCGCCAATTTTTGAATACAACAGGATAATGCCATCGACTCGTCGACCTTGTACCATTTCCACAACTTCTTGGTAAATTTCTTCTTGAGTGGCACCCGTTGATAAATACAAACCATATTTACTGTCATGAGCTTGGGTTGAAATGCCGCGCAATACTTCAGGAAAAAACGGATTTTGAAAAGCCAATGCCGCTGAGTTTTCCATAATGATGCCGAGTGTCCGGCTTTTATTTGCCACCAAATTGCGGGCTTGGAAGTTTGGGTAATACCCCATGTCTTCCATGACTTCCCGCACTTTTGCTTTTGTTTTCACACTGATTCTCGGATTATCTGCGATTACGCGGGAAACGGTGGCTGGTGAGACGCCCGCTTTTTTCGCCACATCTTTAATCGTGATTGCCATTTAACCGTCTCCCTTATTTTACTGCTCCATCCGATACTCCTTTGATGATTTCGCGCTGTGCAAAGAAGTAGAAAATGATAACTGGGACGATAGCTAGTGTTAATCCGGCAAGTGCTAGATGCCATTGCTTCGTGTATTCACCGAAGAAGAAGAACATTTTCAATGGAATCGTTTCACTTCCTGGGGTATTAATAACAAGTGACGGCAATAAATAATCGTTCCAAATCCAAATGATGTTAAGAATCGCAACTGTTACCGTAATTGGTTTCAAGATTGGGAAAATAATATGCCAGAACACTTGCCAACGGTTAGCACCATCAATTGTCGCCGCTTCATCAAGTGAGCGTGGGATATTGTTTAATGCGCCGTGATACAAGAAAATCGAAAGACTTGCGCCAAAGCCGATGTACATGAAAATCAACCCGCCGCGGTTTAGCATGTCAAACTTCCCGAATACCGTAACAAGCGGAATCATTACAGACTGAAACGGAATTAACATCGCTGCAACGAATGTGAAAAACAATACTGTACTAAGCTTACTTTTAGCGCGTGATAACGCGTAGGCTGCCATTGCAGAGAATATAATAATCAACACAACACTAATGACAGTGATTAACAACGAATTAAATAAAGTTTGCATAAAATCAAGTTCTTCGAATGCTTTGATGTAGTTATCAAAACTCCAGCTTTCTGGAGGGCTAATCGTATCCATAAAGATTTCTTTTTTTGATTTAAACGAGTTCACGAACATCAGATAAAACGGCGCTAGCCACAAAATCGCTAACAATAAGCCGAGAACTTCTAGTTTAATATTCCACTTTTTCTTCATTACATTTCGACCTCCTTACGTTTGTTCAGATACACCTGGACAAGTGCGATGATCGCTACGATGATGAAGAAAATAACAGCTTTCGCTTGTGCATAAGCAAAGGCATTTTGCATAAACGCCGTCTTGAAGATTTCCATCGCAACCATTTCTGTAGAGTTGTAAGGTCCGCCGCCTGTTAGCGACAAGTTTTGATCATACAATTTAAACGTATTCGACAGCGTCAAGAACATGCTGACGGTAAACGCAGGTGCCACAAGTGGGAAGATGACAAAACGGAAACGTTGGAACGATGAAGCTCCATCAATTTCAGACGCCTCCAGCAATTCTTTTGGCATCCCTTCCAAATAAGCAATATAGATAACCATAATGTAACCAGCCATTTGCCAGCTCATTAAAATAACCAAGCCCCAGAACCCAGTGTCTGTTGTAGACAACCAGCCTTGTAAACTTTCCATGCCGATAATTTCACCGACACTTGCAAATACTTTAATGAAGATAAACTGCCAAATGAAACCTAAAATTAATCCACCGATTAAGTTCGGCATAAAGAATGTTGTACGCAATAATTTGCTTGAGCGAACGCGACCTGTCACAAGAAGTGCAAGCGACAAGCCAATTACGTTAATTAAAATAACAGATACTACTGAGAATTTTGTAGTGAACCAAAGCGAATCCAAGAAACGCTGATCGTGGAATAAGTCGATGTAGTTTTGGAATCCAACAAACTCACCTGTATTTATGCCGTTCCAAGTGGTGAAGGAGTAATAGACGCCTAGTAGCATCGGAACGATGACGACTAGCGTAAGTGCCAATAAGACAGGGGCAAGAAACAACCAATAAGATAAATCTTTTGTACGCATACAGGCATCATTCCTTTCTTGAGTTGTTCGGTTAATTTTAGATTTGGTTGAAAAATCGCTCTAGACGGACGCCTTTCCTCTTTTAATTTTGATTTGGTTAGCGATAGTCCGCAAAACAGCTGCGCTTGCCGCGGGCGAGCGCCAAGCCGCTTCGTCGCTCTGCTCCTGCAGGGTCTCGGCTGTCTCGCTTTCCCGCAGGCGTCTCCGCCGTTTTGCTACCTATCTTTTATTTTTCGAGTAGCAATACTAGCTGCTCTCACTTTGTATCTAGCAAGTTCTTAGCGCCGGCGCGTCTACGGGCTAGGCGGAACAATAAGACGAGTGTTCTTTTCGGCTTATTGTGTGAGCCATGCCCAAAGCGTCCGGGGCGGCTTAAACTTCTCAATTTTCCCTAGATACAAAACAGCTGCTCTCACTTTGTATCTAGCAAGTCTCTTAGCACCGGCGCGTCTACGGGCTAGGCGGAGCAATAAGACGAGCGCTCTTCTCGACTTATTGTGTGAGCCATGCCCAAAGCGTCCGGGGCGGCTTAAACTTTTTAATTTACCCTAGTAACAAAACAAAGTAGCACAGAGGCTACTTTGTTTGAAACGCTCATAATGATCATTAGCTTGCAAGTTGCTTATTTAGCTCTGTCTGTTTTCCAAGCTTCTTTCGCTGAGTCGATAACTTCGTCCCAGCTTGCTTCGTCGCTTAGGTATTTTTGGATGTTCGAGCCAAGTTCGTCTTGTCCCCATCCAGTTGGGTAACCCATGAATACCCATCCGATTGTGTTACCAGACTCAGAAGCGTCGTAGATAGCTTTCGACATTGGATCAGAGATTTTTGATGTATCGTAACCTTCGTAAGCTGGAATAAATTTGAAGTCTTCCAATACAGCTGTTTTACCTGCATCAGATGTGTATAACCAGTCTAAAAATGCTTTTGATTCTTCGACAACTGCTTCGTCAGCTTTTTTGTTTACGCCCCAATACATTGGTACGCCAACTGGTAGTCCAGCATTATCCATGCCTTCTACAGGAATTGGCATAAGGCCAACACCGCTGTCCGCAAGTTCTTGGTCGATGCCAGCGATTGAACCGTAAGCCCAGTTTCCTTGTTGGATAATCGCTACGCGCTCAAGTGAGAACAATTCTTCTACTTGTTGCGAGTAATCAAGGCTAACTGTTGGTTGTTTCGAGTATTCGTTTTGCAAATCAACGATTTTCTTGAAGCCTTCTCCGTATTTGAAGTCAACTGTTTCTGCGTCAAATGCAGTTAATACATTGTTGTCGAATTCAGGTGCTAAGAATGTGTTCGACAAGTGAAGTCCTGTTACCCAAGTTTCTTTACCTGGGAAAGCGAATACCGATTCAAGACCAAGTTCGTCTTTTTTCGAATCCAATGTTTTCACAGCTTCTTCAAGTGATGCGTAATCCGTGATTGATGTAGGATCAATTCCTGCTTCTTCGAATAGACGTGTGTTGTAGATAAAGCCATAACCTTCTTGGTTATAAGGAAGTCCAAGTACTTCAGACTCAACTGTAACGCCATCAAGTGTGCCTTCAAGAGCTGCGCCTGATGCTGCTGTGTCTGTTAAATCTGCTAAGCTGTCTTTCCAGTCCGCTACATCCTGAGGTCCACCGATGTTAAAGATTGCGGGTTCGTTGCCAGATGCAAAGCGTGAACGAAGTGCTGCGCCGTAATCTTCGCCGCCACCAACTGTTGTGATTTCAATATTAACGTTTGGATTTTCTTCTTCGTAAAGTGCCACTACATCTTCAAATTGTTCTTTGAATTCCACTTTAAATTGGAAAATATCAACCGTAACTTGTTCGCCTTCTGCGCCAGACTCTTCTTTTTCTCCATCACTACTACATCCTGCTAAAACTGCTGCTGATAACATCAATGATGCGACTAACCCCTTGCTGAACTTTAATTCTTTCATCAGTAAATCCCCCTTTAGAATGTTTGTGAAATCGTTTGCACAAAGTATCAAATAAAAAATGAGAACGGACTGGAGCTTGTTCCCAAAAATTAATTATCTGTATCATATCATTATGAAAACGTTTGCACAAGGTCTCTTTTTAAAATAATTAAAAAACTTTTTCCCTGGCCTTAATAAAAGAAAAAAGGAGCGGTTTCTTTCTCCGCTCCTACGCCAATTTACCGATTTAATTTTCAAGAACTAATAATGCTGCACCTAAAATGCCGGCATCGTTTTCAAACTGTGCGACTTCTACCGGCACCGGATTTAATAAAATGGTATCCATCTTTTCCTGCAGTGAAGTCATCCATAAGCCTGCCGCTTCTGATACACCACCACCGATAATAACCATTTCCATATCAAAGACCGCTTGCAAACTACTAATGACTAGCGCTAAGTCAGCTGTAAATTCTTCTACAACTTTTTTAGCAGCGGGATCGGTTTTGGCATTTTCAAACAGCTCAGGTGGTGTTACTAGTAGCCCTGCTTCTTTAATGCGGCGCTGCAATGCTGTTCCGGATACATACATTTCACTGCATCCGAGTCGACCGCACGCACATTTCACTCCGTTTGGATAGAGAATCATATGGCCAAGTTCTGCCGCACCCCCGTGTGGTCCACCACTCAATAGTTTGCCGTCCCATAATACGCCACCGCCAAGACCGGTACCAAGCGTTAACACCACGACACGATCCAGTCCTTGCGCCGCACCAAACTTTGCTTCTGCAAGTGCCACAACATTTGCATCGTTTTCGACTTCGACGCGTTTGCCTGTTGCTTTTTGGAGCCATTCTTTAACTGGCGTATCGGTCCATCCTGGCAAAGTTTCTGCCGCGTAAATTACTTTTCCTTGTTTTGGATCAACAAAGCCGTGCGTGCCAATGCCAATTGCTTGAACTTCTGGCTGTTCTGCTAATATGCGCAAAATGTTTTCTTCAAGGTATGGATAAAGCGGAATGATCGTCGGAATTTTTTCTTCGTATATAATTTGACCGCTAGCGTCAATGATGCCCATGCGGATTTTTGTACCACCTATGTCGACTCCTAATACTTTTTCCATGGCTCCTCCTTATGGTCTTCGTTTTTATTTGTAATAAACAACGGCTTCGTATGGCTCGAGTACTAATTCGTCTTCGTCGTTTTGACGATCGTAATTGCCGATTAATCTGTCGCCTTGTGGGCGTTCTACTGTTTTTTGCTGACTTGAAAAATTACAGTAAACGGTCAATTTTTCTTCGTTCCATGTACGCGTATATGCGAATAATTCTTTGTCTTGACGGTGCAATAATTCGAAGTCACCATGCGTGATGATGTTCATGTTTTTACGGAACGCGATAAGCTTTTTGTAGTATTGATATATGGAATCTGGATCTTGATGCTGCGTCGCATTGATGTCTGTATAATTTGGGTTTACTTTGATCCATGGTGTACCTGTTGTAAAGCCACCATTTGGTTCGGTTGACCATTGCATCGGCGTTCGTGCATTGTCACGACCTTTAGCGTAGATTTTCTTCATGATGTCATCATGTGAAATTCCCGCTGCACGCTTTTCTTGATACATATTGATGGTCTCAATGTCTTCATATTCTTCAATCGCCTCAAAACGAACGTTGGTCATGCCCAATTCTTCGCCTTGATAAATATACGGTGTGCCTTGCATAAAATGTAGACACGTTGCGAGCATTTTAGCTGACTCGACACGCCATTGCTGATCGTTGCCAAAACGCGATACAATGCGCGGCTGGTCGTGGTTGTTCCAGTACAAACTGTTCCAGCCTTCTTCGTGTAAACCGTGCTGCCATTTTTCCAGATTCTCTTTTAAATCGGTCAAATCGAGCGGCTTTAAATCCCATTTCTCCCCCGATGCTTGGTCAAGGTCCATATGTTCGAACGTAAAAATCATATTGAGTTCTTGGTTTTGTGCAGCGGTATAGTCGCGGGCTTCTTTTGGTGTAGTACCTGGTGATTCACCCACTGTGACAATATCGTAATGAGACAGCACTTGTTTGTTCATTTCTTTTAAGTACGTGTGAACGTTAGGGCCGTTCATAAATTGGCTGCTCGCATCGCCATTTGGTGCATCTTGCATATCTGGAACTTTTGAAATCATGTTGATGACATCCATCCGGAAACCATCTACACCTTTATCCAGCCACCAGCGCATCATTTCGTAAACGGCGTTTCGCATATCTGGGTTTTCCCAGTTTAAATCTGGCTGCTTTTTGGAAAACAAATGCAAGTAATATTGGTTGCGTTCTTTTTGGTACTCCCACGTCGATCCTCCAAAAAACGAGCGCCAATTGGTTGGCTGATCGCGCCATATGTAAAAATCGGGATGGTCTTTAAACCAAGCATGCTCATCAGACGTATGGTTGACTACAAGGTCCATGACCAATTTCATGTCACGCGCGTGTACTTTTTGGAGTAGCTCATCAAAATCTGCCATCGTGCCAAATTCTTTCATGATTTTGTAATAATCACGAATGTCATAGCCATTATCATCGTTCGGTGAATCATACACAGGCGATAGCCAAAGAATATCTACACCGAGCTCATGCAAGTAATCGAGTTTCTGGATAATCCCACGAATATCGCCGATTCCATCGCCATTTGAATCCATAAAGCTTCGCGGATAAATTTGATACACAGTCGATTTTTTCCACCATTCAGTCATCAAGATGCCCCTTTTCTCGTAAAGTGATTACTATTCTAACATCATACATGAATCCGCTGTTTTGCCAACTACTTAATTTAAACTGTGGTTTTATTGTATAATGAGTAAATTATGCAATTCTTCAGAACGCTAAAACCTGCGAAAAGAGGTATTCGATGATCAATCAATTAAAAAAACTCTATCCTTCGCTTCAACTGTTTGACCAAAGCACACTTTCTTCAGATTCAGCTTATAAATGGTTTTCACTGGCTGATGGCAAAATTGTCGGCATTCACGAAAAGGACCTAGCCCCAAGAGATATGTCTTTGCTTACGACATTTTTAACGCCTTACAATCCGACTTTTCCGGTGCTGACAGACGAAGAAAAAAAGTGGTCGGCTGCGGTTAATCCTGAGCTTTCCACTGATGCGCAGACCTTTTCATTACATTCTCCGTATCGCTTTGTGCATTTTTCCATTCAAGAAAAACAAATTAGCCCTACAGCGTTTAAGCAAGCGGTTCAAGATTTTTATGCACAGCACGTACCGATTTTGTGGGAAAACGACCATCAAGGAATTTTGGTGGAATACGTCACAAAAGAAGATGGCCCGATTTCTTATGATGAAATTATCGATGTGTTGATGAGCGATTTGTATATCAAAATCCATTTTTTTGTTGGACCACTTCGTGCAAGTTTGGACGGAGCTACCGCTCATTACCGCGCGATGGTAGACGGCGCAAAAACCATTAGCCTGTATTCGAAAAAAACCGTCATCAGTTATACCGATGCCGTACCGTATTTATTGATCGACCAAACACCCGAGCCATTCCAGAATGAAATAAAAAAATCGGTTTTGCAAGATTATCAAGGCGATGAAGAAACGATGAAAATGATTGAGGTATTCGTACGCAATAACTTAAATATCTCCGAAACGGCAAAAGCTTTGCATATGCATCGCAATAGTTTGCAGTACCGCTTTGATCGCTTTTACGAAAACACCGGTATTGATGTTCGAAAATTTCATGATGCGCTGGCCGTTTACTTAGCGATTCTCATCGAAAAGTAAATGTGCACAAAAACGGATTTGATTTTTTAGGCAATTTTGATATTTCCTCTACCTCGTCATTCGGTTAAGCTGTTACCAATGACAAACAGATTATTGGGGGAAACCAAATGACGGGCTTAACATTAGTTAATATCAAAAAAGAATACGAAAAAGGTGTAGTTTCGGTTCAAGACTTTAACTTAGAAATTCGTGATAAAGAATTTTTAGTACTAGTTGGACCTTCAGGTTGTGGGAAATCAACAACGCTTCGCATGATCGCAGGATTAGAAGATATTACAGACGGTGATTTGTATATCGGCGACAAACGCGTTAACGACGTATCACCTAAAGACCGCGACATCGCGATGGTTTTCCAAAACTACGCTTTGTACCCGCATATGACTGTTTATGAAAACATGGCGTTTAGTTTGAAACTACGCAAAATGAAAAAAGATGAGATTAAAGCACGTGTTGCTAACGCTTCAAAAATTTTAGGACTAGATGATTACTTAAACCGTAAACCGAAAGCGCTATCAGGTGGTCAGCGCCAACGTGTCGCTTTAGGCCGTGCGATTGTCCGTGACGCTAAAGTCTTTTTGATGGATGAGCCTTTATCCAACCTGGATGCGAAATTACGTGTACAAATGCGCGCAGAAATCCAAAAATTACACCGCCGTCTACAAACGACGACTGTTTACGTAACGCACGACCAAACAGAAGCTATGACAATGGCAACTCGTTTAGTTGTTATGAAAGATGGCTTTGTTCAACAAGTCGGCACGCCAAAAGAAGTTTACGACTTACCAGAAAACATGTTTGTTGGCGGATTTATTGGATCTCCTTCTATGAACTTCTTAACTGGCAAATTAGTTGGTAGCCATTTTGTAATAGGCGATTCCAAAGTTCTTATTCCAGACAGCAAGCTAAAAATGCTTCAAGATCAAGGTTACGAAAACAAAAACCTAGTGCTTGGCATCCGTCCTGAAGATATTCACGATGAGCCGCTATTCTTGGAACATTCACCACATACAAAGATTCAAGCTTATATCGATGTTGCTGAATTGATGGGTGCGGAAATCATTCTTTACTCGAAAATTGATGACCAAGATTTTGTTGCACGCGTTGACTCTCGCTTTAACGTTGAAGCTGAATCTACAGTTGACCTTGCATTTGATATGAATAAAGCCCATTTCTTTGATGGCGACTCTGAATTACGTATCCGTTAATCGAGCGTTTTGTTAACCACCGAGTATGACTCGGTGGTTTTTTGTATTTAGCGGCGATTTTATTTAATTATCTAAACGACGACTAATACTCCATAAAAAAAGCCACCCAAAAGGGCAGCTAGTTGTTAAAATTCTTTAATGCCAGCAATGATTTGTTTCAAAGCATCAATCGATTTGAGTGGATCGTTTTGGCAATCCAAGCGGTGATTAATATCTGGCAATAGTGTCGATTTTAAATTCGGGTTTGCTTTTAACAACTCGAAAGCACCTGCTGAGTAATAGCGATCTTTGTCGCCAATAAAGCATAATGCTTCGTTTTTGCTGTTGACCATTGTGTTGAGCACCTGTTCTTGATTTAGTAATGGTGTTACCCATACAGCTTTAGCATCGCTAAATTCTGGGCGCAGCATTTCAGTTCCCATCGCAATCGTACCAAGCGATTTGCCGACCAAGTAAAAGTCTTGATAGTTTCTTCCTTTAAGCACTTGGCTAATTACTAAACGCACATCGTGAACAATCGCTTCGTTTAATTCAGTCATCGTGAACTCGTCATATGCTTTGTCTGTGTATTGGTAGTTTACTCGCAACACATCGTAATTTGCATTTAAGAAAATTTCTTCTGCGAAATGGAAAAGCGGACTTTTTGTTGTATATCCAGCACCTGGCAAGAAAATAGCCAATTTTTTTGTGTAATCTTCTGTTAGCATCACGGTATAAGGTACTTCAATCCCCTTGTAACCTACGACTTTGTTGTTAATTGCTTTCATAATTTTCACTCCTATCTCTCTCTATTATAAAGAATATTCCATAAGTTTACTAAATATTTTTGAAATTAGCTATGATACAATCGATTTACCATTAATTTTTCGGGGAGGCTAACAAATGAGGACGGAAAAAGACAAAATGCTCGCGGGTGAAATGTACGATCCAGCCGATTCGGTACTGCGCCAAAATCGCATGAACGCTCGCCGACTTAGCCGGCTGTTTAACGAAACAACCGAAATGGACGGCCAAGATCGTGCTGACTTGCTAAAAAAATTACTTGGCTCGACTGGCGAAATGATTCATGTCGAACCCACCATCCGATGTGATTACGGATACAACATTCACGTAGGCGATAATTTTTATGCCAATTTTGACTGCGTGTTTCTCGATGTTTGCGAAATCCGGATTGGCGACAATTGCATGATTGCCCCGGGAGTCCATATATACACAGCCACTCACCCGCTAAATGCCGTTGCGCGAAACTCCGGCAAAGAATTTGGAAAACCCGTCACAATCGGCGACAATGTCTGGATCGGCGGCAGGGCCATTATTAATCCGGGCATCACCATTGGCGACAATGCGATCATCGCAGCTGGCGCCGTCGTTACCCAAGACGTACCTGCGAATACATTAGTAGGTGGCAATCCCGCACGAATCATTAAACAAATTGAGGAATAAAAGCAATGCGCTCCGGTGCGTTGCTTTTTTTACTTTCCATCATTATACAAATAAATTATGAAAAAGCGAATTTTTTGTAAAGAATATGTTGGGAATTTGGTGTAGCGATTTTGATTTTTTTAAAGGCTTTAAAAGTTCTTGTTAAAGCGCTAAAAATTCAGGTAAAGAGTTCGAAAGTTCATGTAAAAATTGCTATCCCGGTAAAGACTCTAAAAGTTCAGGTATAAGCTTCAAAAGTTCAGGTAAGAGTGCGAAAAGTTCAGGTAAAGATTCCAAAAATTCATGTATAAATCGCCATCCCGGTAAAGACTTTAAAAGTTCAGGTATAAGCTCTAAAAGTTCAGGTAAGAGTGCGAAAAGTTCAGGTAAAGAGCTCAAAAATTCATGTATAAATCGCCATCCCGGTAAAGACTCTAAAAGTTCAGGTAAAGAGCTCAAAAGTTCATGTAAAGACCCAAAAACTTCACATAACCCCTCACCACTCCCCAACAAAAAAAATCCCCCAAGCGACATGTGCCGCTTGGAGGATCAATCACCTTTACATCTCTACTTCTATGCCCGTGCCATTTGCTTTGATTTTGCGGTAAACACCTTTGGCTACAGCGAGATCAAAATAAGCCGCACCTACGCATTTGAAGAAAGTGATTTCCGATTCCGACTCACGGCCTGCAGCATTTCCGGCAACAACTTGCCCGAGTTCTGCGTGCAATTGATCGAATGACCACGCACCCGTTTTCACGGTGTGGATTAATTCGCCGGCTTCGTCTTTAACGCCTGGTAAGTCGTCAGCGACAATTTTATCAGCGCGTAAGATTGTGGTTTCATCCACTTCGCGCATGCTTGGCAAATAGGAACCAACGCCGTTAATGTGCGTACCGGGTTTTAAGTCGTCTCCGTTAAACACCGGATCGTTCGAGCGGGTGGCGCAGCAAATAATGTCTGCTTGCTGAACGGCTACTGACACAGTTGTTTCGACTGTGTACGGGATGTTGATACCAAATTCAACAAGTCGTTTACCAAACCGCTGTGCTTTTTCGGGTGTGCGGTTGACTAAAATAATTTTTTCGATGGGTCTCACTGCTAATACGCCAAGCACTTGCTCGAACGCCATGCCGCCTGTACCGATCACAGTCAGTACGCGGCTATCTTTTCGTGCCAACAAATCCGTTGCAATTCCGCTAAGTGCACCTGTGCGCAATCGCGTTAAATACGATGCCGTCATCATCGCCACATGTTCTCCGTTATCTCCGTCTGACAAAAGAATCACACCTTGAGTCGTCGGTTTGTTTTGTGCTGGATTTTCCGGAAAGATGGTGACGATTTTCACGCCTGAGATTTTATTGACCATATCTGCACTTGGCATATAAAGTGCGGATGCTTGGCGTTCTGGAAAGCTAAGGACGGTGCGATGCGGGTTATTAATCTGGCCCTGCTCTTTTGCCCGAAGCATTTCTGTTACGTCGCGGATGGCGTCACTCATATCGTATTGTTGCTGAATCTGTTGTTCGTTGATGATAAGCATGAATACCCTCCTAAAAATATGCGCTTAAACGCGGCTTTCCTTCGCTACTAATGTAGCTGCTTTTTCTTGTTTTTGGGTGCCACTTAAATCTTTTACTGCCCAGATAGATAACAACGAAATCACGGCTGTTAACATGATATACAATGCGACCGGTACGTAAGAGTTATCAAATGTTGCTAGCAAGAATGTTGCCACTAAAGGTGCTGTTCCCCCTGCTAATGCTGCACCAATTTGATAGCCTAATGTAACTCCCGTGTAACGAACTTTTGCATCAAAAATTTCTGAGAACATTGTTCCAAGTACCGCTGTGATTGGCGCCCAAATAACGCCTAGTCCAATGATTGTCGCAACGATTAAAAGTAACACAGAACCTTGTTGCAACATCCAGAAGTAAGGGAAAGCGAACAAGCCCATTGCTACAGCGCCAGTCACATACATTTTCTTGCGTCCAATCCAGTCAGACAATGCGCCCATAATCGGGATCAAAATCGTCGTAATCACCGTTGCAATCATAACGGCTGCGAGTGTAGCTGTTCTTGAAAACTCGAGATTTGTTGTTGCGTACGATACAACAAATGTCCCGAAAATATAAAACGGTGCTGTCTCAACAACTTTTGCTCCAATCGCGATTAACACTTCACGCCAGTGATATTTTAATGTATCCACAATCGGTAATTTCGGAATCTCACCAGATGCTTGGACTGCTTTAAATTCTGGTGTTTCATCAATGCCTTTACGAATCCAAAGACCAAACAATACTAGAAACGCACTCAAGATAAACGGTACGCGCCAGCCCCAGCTCATAAATGCCGCTTCTGGCAATAAAGTCATCAAGTACAGCGCCAAAGTTCCCATCACCATTCCGATCGTAACGCCCATTTGTGGGATACTCCCAAAAAACCCGCGTCTTTCAGGTGGTGCATATTCTGTCGCAAGTAGTAATGCGCCGCCCCATTCTCCACCTATCCCAAGTCCTTGGATCAAACGAAGGGTGATTAACAAAATCGGTGCTGCAACTCCAATTGCTTGATAAGTTGGCAATAAGCCCATCGCGAACGTGGCAAAGCCCATTAAACTCAATGTGATTACCAATGTTTTTTTACGGCCAATGCGGTCGCCGATATGACTAAAGATAATGCCGCCAAATGGACGAATAAAGAATGATAAGGCAAAAGATGCGTAAGCGAGCATTAACCCGACTGTTGGATCTTCGTTGACAAAAAATAATTGATTAAATACTAATGCTGCCATGGTGCCGTATAAAAAATAATCAAACCATTCAATCGAACTTCCCACAAGACTTGCCGTCAAAACTTTGCGTGTTTGCTTTTTATCCATTCTAACTTCCCCTTTACGAATAAATTGAAGTGACACTTTAATTATCCCTTTTCAACAGTTTAGTCAGTTAGCAATATTCTGTCAATGAACTTCTTAAATTTTATTTTTAGTGGATGTACGTTATGATAGAGACAGAACATTTAGTAAAGAGGGGTTTCTGCATGCCGAATGGAACAATTGGGGTAACATTAAAAAGTCTTCGCAAGGAGCGCAAATTGACCTTGAAAGAGTTAGCAGAGCAAACCAATGTCTCCATTAGCTTTTTATCGCAAGTTGAACGCGGAAAGTCGAGCGTGACATTAGAGTCGCTGCGCAAAATAGCGGATGCCTTGAATGTCGACCCTAGTCTTTTTTTCGCCAATGAAACCGAAAAAACCGATTGGGAATCGCGACTTGAAAAATTCCATTACAAAGATTTATCACACGGTGTTAAAGAAGCAAATTTAGTCCCAATGCTAGTAATCATGAAACCGGCTGAATCCGAAGGCAATCCATTTGCCCATAGCGGTTATGAGTTTTTATTCGTATTGGATGGGGTGTTAACTGTCGAGGTGGACGGCGAACGTACCGAACTTACTGAGCGACAATCCATCATGTTTGATGCACGTAAACGACATTATTGGTTTAACTTAACGGAGCACGATGTACAATTTTTACTCGTATCATCCAAAACGAATTAAGGGGAATCTGTCTATGCATCCAGTCAAAGATCCGCAAGTAGATGAATTTATCGAAGGGTTAGAAAATCCAGTACAAGACATTGTTTCTGAACTCCGCACATTGGTATTCGAAGCTTACCCAGAAATGGACGAAGGCTTTAAATGGTCAAAGCCGAGTTATGCCAAAGAAGGTCTCGTGTGTTATATGCAAACGGCAAAAGGGCATGTCAATTTCGGCTTTTACCGCGGCGCGGAACTTCGTGACGAATCCAATCTACTCGAAGGCGACGGCAAAAAAATGCGTCATGTTCGCTTGAACCGGACCGATGACATTCAAAGCGATGAACTGAAATTATTGATTTGGGATGCAGTGGAATTAAACCGGAAATAAAATAAAAACCGAGGTGCAATTGCACCTCGGTTTTCTTATTTTGTCGCTTCGTATGTGATGATGGAGTTTGCGTTTTTTGGGTACTGATCAAACTGATAGCCCGATGAAATCGAAATCTCTTTAAAACCAATGTTTTTTAAAAGGGTACGGAATTCTTCCACGCCATACCAACGCATCGGATAGCGTTCGAGTTCGGTTTCGATCAACTTCCCTTCGCGCCAGCGCTCGTAACGCCCTTGTGAAACAAAGGTTTGTTGAATCCAATCTACTTTGATTTTCTTGCTTTCCACGGTTAACGTATCGCCATTAAGCGCTTGCCATGTTCGAGTAGACGTTTTCTCTAGTTCGACGCCTGCTGGCACATCCAAGTCGACAATTAATCGCCCGCCTGTTTCTAAGTGATTGTAGAAGTTTCGAAGCGCTTTTAGCGATTTTTCTCGTTCATCAAGCAATAGGAATGTTCCAGTTGGAATCACAACGGCTGCATACTTTTGATCAACCGAAAACGACTCCATTTTTGCATGAAATAAATTCGGATTGAAGCCGTGCTTTTCACAATTGGCTCGGCACACTGTCAGCATTTCTTCGGATACATCAAATCCATCTACTTCGAACCCTTTTTCAAGCAACGGTACAAGCATGCGCCCAGTTCCCGTAGCTGGTTCTAAAATACGGCCTTTACACGAACGGAGTCGTTCCAAGTAGTATTCAATATCCCCGAACGAACTGCCAATCGGCTTGTCGAGATCGTACACTTCTGACGACAACTTGCTGTAATACCCTAACAACGCCTCACCCCATCCTTTTTATGAAATCATCGCTAAGTTGACGATTACTGCAATTATATTCGGCACAGCCACCATCACTGCGTTTTTCATTTTTGTCACGCGCTGTTGCTTTTCGCGACGTTTTTCTGAACTTGTTGTTCTTGTTGACTTGTTTTTACCAGTGCCCAATGCCAAAACGCCCCATATCAATGCAACGCCAGCAACAATGCCGCTGATCATGTAAATTAATGACCAATCATTTAGCAAATACGCAACCAGCACACCAATTAAAGCAATCGCTGTTCCAGCTAAAAAGTATTTCATTATGTTCTCTCCTTTAGATACTGTATGTGGCTAAAATTCACCTGCTTGTTAATTTTATCAAATGTCACCCGATTGAGGTAGTCGGAGAGTTGGAAATTTGTTTTCTTGTTATGTGTGGTTTTCGAATCTTTGGGTGGGTGGTGATTTATACAGCAACTTTTGCGATCCTTACATGAACTTTTCGATCTCTTACATGAATTTTTGAACTCTTTACATGAACTTTCCCTCTCTTTACACGCATCGCGATTTATACACTAACTTTTGCGACTCTTACATGAACTTTTTGCTCTCTTACACGAACTTTTAAACTCTTTACATGAACTTTTCCGCTCTTTACACGCACCGCAATTTATACACTAACTTTTGCGACTCTTACATGAATTTTTCACTCTCTTACACGAACTTTTGAACTCTTTACATGAACTTTTCCACTCTTTACACGCATCGCGATTTATACACTAACTTTTGCGGCTCTTACACGAACTTTTTCACTCTCTTACATGAATTTTTGAACTCTTTACATGAACTTTTCCGCTCTTTACACGCATCGCGATTTATACACTAACTTTTGCGACCCTTACATGAACTTTTTGCTCTCTTACACGAACTTTTAAACTCTTTACATGAACTTTTCCGTTCTTTACACACACCTCAAACTCCACAACCCCTTACCCAAAACCCACACCCTTATAATGCCTAGCAGTTCGCCTAGGCGAACTGCGCTAACCCCTTACCCCTATAAAAAAAGCTGTCCACAAAAGCAGACAGTTGAAATACTTTTATAATTTTCGGTAGCGTTTTAAAGCGAAGATGTTCATAAAGATAAACACTATCGCAAAAGCAGCGAGTGCTAGTAGGTTGCTTGAAATATCGGCTAATCCTTCTCCTCGGTACATAATCGCTTTTAAGGCATCGGCTGCGTAATATAGCGGCATGATGCGGCTGAGGTTTTGCAGCCAGTCGGCCATGCCTTCGAGTGGGATAATACCGGCAAAAAAGATTTGTGGAATAACGACAATCGGGATAAATTGAACCATTTGGAATTCAGACGATGCGAATGTAGATAACAAAATTCCAAGTGACAGCGCTACTAACGCCAGCATTAAATTGACAAGTATAACGTGCCATACTTGACCGATCATGATCATATCCAATACTTGGATCGAGTAAAACACAACGATAATGGTTTGGATAATCGCAAAAATGCCGAAGCCTGTTAAATAAGCCACAACAATTTCCCAGCGACGAATTGGTGTTGCTAATAAGCGTTCCAATGTTCCCGATACGCGTTCTTTTAACAAGCCAATGCCTGAAATGAGAAATACAAAAAAGAACACGAAAAAGCCGACTAGTATTGGTCCGAGTACATCAAAAAATGCGGTATCTTCATCCCCAAAAATGTATTTGGTTTCTATGCTCGGCGCATTTCCTCCCCCTTGCATCGCTGCGATTTGCGTAATTTTCATGAGCAATCCACGAGATGTGCTTGGGTCATTGTTTTCCAAAACCACTTGGAAACTGCCGTCTTTTATTTCCAATAATCCTGCGAGATTATCTGAAATGATAGTTTGATTGTCAGCTTCATCGTAAGAAATCACATCAATTGATGCGTTTTCCATCGCCGTCATGAGCGGTTCACTGCCTCCGACCACTGCGAGTCTCGGGTCTTCTGATTCGCCATTAAAGAAAAAATACATTAAAGTCAGCACAATTAGCGGAGCAAAAAACAGCAAAGCCATTGTTCGTTTGTCGCGAAGTAATTGCAGCATGATGCGTCGAATTAGGGCTAGCGTTCTCATCGTGCATCCCTCCCTGCTTGCAGAAAGACCTCTTCTAAATCAGTTGCACCATATGTCGTTTTCAGTTCAGCCGGTGTTCCAGCTGCTAAAATTCCACCTTCACGCACCATGGCAATGCGGTCGCATTTTTCTGCCTCGTCCATTACGTGAGTGGTTACGATAATCGTCTTTCCTTGCTCTTTTTTTAATGTCATCAATTCCCGCCAGATGGATATGCGAAGTTCTGGGTCGATACCGACAGTTGGCTCATCAAGAATTAAAATTTGCGGATCGTGAACAAGCGCAATCGCTAAAGACAAGCGCCGTTTCATACCACCTGAATAAGCCGCGACTTTTTTTCCTAACTCGTCGGTCAACTCGACCAAATCTGCAGCATAAGCAATTCGGTCTTTCAAGTCCGCCTTCTTCATTTTGTATAGTGATGCGAAAAAGCTTAAATTTTCTTTCCCCGTCAATTCAGGGTATAAGCCATCTTCTTGAGCCATATAACCAATATTTTCGAGCAATGTTAAATTAGGGACTCGTTTACCCAGCACTTCTACTGTCCCATTCGTCGCAGATTCAATTCCAACAATCATTTTAACTAACGTTGTTTTTCCTGATCCTGAGGGTCCAATCAAGCCAAAAATTTCACCTTCTGCAATTTGCAAGTCTACTTCTTTCAGTACGCCCGCTTTGCCATAGGCTTTACTAAGTTTATTGATGGAGATGCTATTCTTCATGTGCATTCCCTCCAGTCGAATAAAATCTTCGTGTTACTTTTTATTGTACGCTCATTCTAAAAAAAACAAAGCAACAATTTCGCTGCTTTGTTCGAACTTCCTCTTATTTCCACTCTTCAGCCAATATACCGTAAACTACGTGATCGACGTAATGGTCGTATAGCCATTCCGCTTGGCGAATAGTGCCTTCTTCTTTATATCCTAGACGTTCAGGAATGCTGCGGCTTTTGTGATTTTCTGCGGCTGCACGAATCTCAACTTTGTTTAACTTGAGTTCAGTCAGTGCATAATCAGTTAAAGCTTTAGAAACACGCGTCATGATTCCTTTTCCTTGATATTCCTGTCCGAGCCAATAGCCAATATAGGCAGTTTTATTGGCTGCATTAATACTATTAAAGCCTCCAACTCCCACAATCTCTCCCTTGTATAAAATAGCAGCGCCTAAAGATTTGCCTTCAACAAAATTACTGCTACCGGATTTAATAAAATCTCTCGTGTCTTCTACTTTTGTTGTGAAATCGAGCCAAGGTAACCATTCTCTTAAATATGTTCTCGATCCGTCAGTCAATTCGAAAATCCGATCTGCATCACGCACTTCTAAAACTTTCAGCGATAAGTCTTCATCAATTTTATGTATGAACATGGAAATCACCCCTTTTATTGTATGCATCTATCGTAGCATAATTTCTATATACTAATTACTATAATTGCCACCAAATATTTCCGTTCATTGCATTTATCTAAAGGGTGAACTACACTAACCGTAAGGTATGGAGATAGTCATTTTTATAAAAATTTCACGAAAGAAAGCGAGTTGAAAATAATGAGCGAGTTTTTCACACCTGGGAACCAGGCGCTTGGTGTCACAATTGCTGTTGGCTTTATCATTGTGTTGTCTCTAATTGGTGCTGCTTTATGGTTTACATTGATCAAAGCACGAAAAAATGCAGCGCGTACGGAACCGCATGAATCAGATCAAGCAATTGAAGCGTTACGTCGACGTTATGTAAAAGGTGAAATTACTAAAGAGCAATACGATGAGCAATTGCGTTCGTTAAAGACGTCATCAAAAAACTAATTGTGCAGTTTTTGTGGAGCTTTTCTTTTCCGTTTAATTTCCAAATTAAAGGGAACCTAAAAAGAGAAGCAACAAAATCTGAAATTGGAGGTTTTATTGATGGCAACTGAACAACATGCAGAACTGATTAAGACTTTGCACGATTGTGCAGCAGCATGCAACCATTGTTTTGACGCGTGCTTACAAGAAGATGATGTAAAAATGATGGCGCAGTGCATTCGTCTAGACCGAGAATGTGCGGACATTTGTGCTTACCTTGAGCACGCCATTACACGCAATTCACCGTTTGTTGCAGAACTAGCAAAAGCTTGTGCAACAATTTGTGACGCATGCGCAGAAGAATGTTCTAAACACGATCACGATCACTGCAAAAAATGTGCAGATGCTTGTGCAAAATGCGCAGAAGCTTGCCGTAACGTAGCATAATTCTCTCCAGAAAAGCCCGGTCGCAGAAAAATTCTCTGCGACCGGGCTTTTGTATTGGCAGGAAAGTCCGCTTTTCTTCATAATATAAGCAAAGGAGTGGATTCGGATGACTCGACATGTATTGGTTGTCGGTGCGGGGATTGGCGGTTTAACAGCAGGCTCACTGCTTGCCAAAGACGGTTGGTCTGTAACCTTGCTCGAAGCGTCTTCAGAACTGGGCGGCTGTGCTAGTAAATTTAAACGTCATAAGTATTTATTTCCCGTTGGTGCAACGCTCGGAATGGGGTTAGAGCCAGGCGGTATTCACGAACGTGTTTTTCGTTACCTCGGCAAACCGATGTCCATCGAACCACTTGAGCGTGTGATGGAGATGGTTCATCCGGCTGCGACTTTCGTGTTTCACCAAGACCGGGCGCAACACGTTGACGGCATCGTTGCTCATTTTCCATCTCACAGCGAAAAAATTCGAGCGTTTTATAAAGAAGTTTTTGCTGTAGCTACGACTGTCCGCACGTTAATGGATCCGCTTCCTGCCCTGCCACCTGCTACCGCAAACGAGTGGGCTTATTTGGTTAAATCAATGCGTCCTCACCACATTAAACTGCTCCCTTTTTTCAATCAAACCTTAGGTCAGCGTTTAAAAAAGCATGGCCTCAGTGAACTGCACGAATTTCGTCATATGCTGGATGGATTGTTAATTGATAGTATGCAAACAGATAGTGAAGATGTTGCGTATTTATTGGCTGCAGTCGCACTAGATATTTACCATGAAGGGGCTTATTACGTACCGGGCGGCTTGTATCGTTTTGCTGAACTAATGGGCGACAGCTTAACAGAAAGCGGTGGCGTATTAAAAAAACGACGTACTATTGAAAAATTACAAGCTCACGGGAATGGCTGGATTGCTACCGATCATCGCGGCAATACATATGAAGCATCCGATGTTATTTTAAATGTGCCGATTCAGCAATTGCCAAAAATTTTAGCCCCAGAACTTGTAGCCAAGCTGAAAGTGTCTTTGCGCGACGGTATTGCTGGAGAAACCTGGACAACATTGACGCTTTATCTAGCCGTTGATTCGACGAAACTCGATGAGCCTTTACCGGCATTTAGGCAAATTTCAACTGGCGATGGGTTTGCTGAAGGCGGTCATTTCTTCATGTCTGCTTCTCTTCCAGATGACGAATTGCGTGCGCCTGCAGGCTTTCAAACGGTAACGATTTCAACGCATTCACGTATCGAAGAATGGAACAGCCAAGAAAAGTACGAAGAAACCCGCGAAGTATTAACCGAACGGATGCTGCAAACGATCCAACATGTGATTCCTGGATTTCGTGAGGCAATTGTTCATATGGAGAGCGGCGCACCTAAAGCTTGGGAACGTTTTGCGGGTCGTGTTAACGGCTTGGTCGGTGGATTTCCTCAAACTTTAGATGCCGCTTTGTTTCATTCGATTTCACACCATTCTGGTTTGCCTAACCTGTATGTTTGTGGCGATCACATTTTTCCAGGCGGCGGTACAATTGGCGCTGCTGCAAGTGGTATTCACGCGGCACGCTCGGTTTCTGGCAAGCGATTAATCTAGAAAAACCACTGCAGAAAAATCTGCAGTGGTTTTTTAATGGACCCATTTATAGCCAATTCCCCATACTGTTAAAAAATGATCGTCGACGGGAAAGCCTGCTTGGCGAACTTTTTCGCGAATGTTGCGGACATGCGAATCGACTGTTCGTCCTTCAGTTTCCGAGTCGTAGCCCCATACTAATTCTAATAACCGGTCGCGTTCGAATACTTTATTCGGATTTTTCATTAACAGACCAAGCATTGAAAATTCTTTTGGGGTGAGACGAATCGATTTTTGTTCATAACTCAACTCAAAACCTTCTTCGTCCCAAAGCAGCCCTCTAAATTCGATTCGTCTGGCAGGCGCACTTCGACGCAACACAGCTTCCATGCGTGCAAGCAATTCTTCTTCGCCAAAAGGCTTAGTCATGTAATCATCTGCTCCGAGGCGTAACCCTTTGACCACGTCTTCTTGTTGCTCGCGAGCTGTTAACATAATGATTGGGATATCCGAAAATTTGCGAATGTCTCGACACACTTCCCAGCCATCCATATCGGGCATCATAATATCTAGCAACACCAAATCAAAAGATTCTTTTTTTAATAACTCCAAAGCTTGATAACCATTAGCTGCTTTTGTACAAACGTAGTGATGTGGCCGCAAATAAAGGGCAACTAAATCAAGCATTCGTTTTTCATCATCCACTAACAATACTTTATGAATGGTCTCCACCTCTTTTCAAGCGAACCGTCACAGTCGTTCCTTCGCCAACTTGGCTGTCGATGTTGATCTGTCCACCGTGTGATTCGACGATTTCTTTAGCAATCGCTAAACCTAGCCCTGAACCCCCTCGTTCACGTGATCTCGATTTCTCCACACGGTAAAGACGGTCAAAAACAAATGGCAGCTCGTCTTCCGGTATGCCTTGCCCCTCGTCACGAATTCGAATCGCGATTTTGTTTTCTTCCTCAGTGCATGTAATCCTCACGTCGCTGCCTGAAAACGAGTGCTTACGGGCATTATCTAAAATGTTAAGCAACACTTGTTGAATGCGTTCAGAATCGACATACGCCTGCAAGTCTTCACTGCACTGAACCGACAAAGTGATTTGTTTTTCCTCAAATGCCGGTTTCACTAAAAGAGCAACCGAATTTAATAACTCAGCAATCGAGACTTTCTTTTGTTCAATTGCAAACTGATTGCGATCCAATTTAGCCAAATCAAATAAATTACCAATTAAAGACGTTAAATGAGCGGTTTCCTCGCGAATGATGCTCAAGTATTCTTCGCGTTCTCGCTCTGTTGTATCCCCACGTTCCAAAATATCTGCATAACCTTTAATATAGGTTAGCGGTGTTCGCAATTCATGTGAAATACTCGACAAAAATTCATTGCGCGCCTTTTTCAACCGATCGAGGTCTGTCGATAACTTCGTAATCGCATTGGCTAATTCACCCAGTTCATCATTTCGTTCATTTGATAAATCGACTTGATTGTTGCCTTGGCTTAACTGCTCTGTCGCTTCTTTCATACGAATTAACGGCAAGGTAATAAAACGTGACAACAATAAAATCGTAATAATTGTTAATACTAAGGCGATCAATGCTACTAACAAAAATTGATTTTTTAAATGTCCAACCACGCGCTCAATATTGTCAGTTGGGGAAAACATAAAGACATGCCCCGCGTGCTGCCCATCAATTGTAATCGGGCTATCGGTCGCGATATAACGCTTTGTTTTCCAATCTTCTTCAACAATTTCACCTTTTGTAGATACCTTTTTAAAATCTGTATGTTGAAGAACCGCTAGCATTTCTGGCTCTAACGCATCCGAATTCACCAAAATCTCTCCTGACGCATCTGTAATGACGACGATAAAGTTAGTAGCCGCTTCCATCATGCCGACGTGTTTCAACGTCACTTCCTCAAAACTATCAGCCAACACTTCGCTATGCGTTTCACCTCGTGCCAACAAACTATCCAATACTCTGTCGACTCGTTCATTGACTAATGTCACATATAACGTCGCAAACAAGAACGCTTGAATAATTAAGATAAAGATAAAAAATAACATACCGATTTTCAAAGAAAGTTTATTAAACATAAGGACCTCCGCTGTTATCTAACTTTTTTATTGCTCTATTTGTCCAGCGTTTAAAATTTGTTTCCAGTTACCTTCTTCAAAAGTAAATGCGTGACCGGCTGCTGTGTAAATGGCGAGCTGTTCTTCTTGGAGAGGGTTTTGAGCGATGAATATAACTCCATCTTCCGGTAAATCAGGCAACTCGATTGATTGCGTATTGGCTGTTTCTAACGTATAGTTGATGAGCTCTGCTTGTGAATCGTACGTTGCGTAATACAACGACTCTTCATTGAAAAACACCGCTGTTCCGAAAACACCATTTTCTGTCAATGATGAAAAGCTATCTCCACCATCTTTTGATAAAAACACGCCTTCAGCTGAAGCTGCAGCAATTAATTGCGAATCACTTGGGTGCATTGCAAAAGCTGACACTTCGCCTGCTAGTCCAGATCCATTGACTTGTTGCCATTCTTCTCCATCATTTTCACTGCGAAAATACCCTGCGTTTAGCTGTGAATTTTCTTGAGGATTCATGACAAATAGATGATGGCTGCGATAACCAACCGCCATATGGTGAAAATCCGTTTCGCCTTCAAAGCCTAAATGATCGAGCGAACGACCACCATCTATACTTCTTTGGATTCCAATCGGATTTTGCATCATGGAGTTTGGTCCTGGATGACCAGATGTATAAAAACCATCCGCTACTGTGTTAAATCCCATGTAATCATTTGCATGTTCGGTTGCTTCTAACCACTCGCCATAGCGGTAAATTCGTAAGCCGTTGTGCGATGCAAAGTACAAACCTTTTTCATTTTCAATATAGCCCATGCCATGGACATGATCTAAGCGACCATCAAATGCCACTACTAATTCCTCCGAATTATCATCGGTTTCGGCAGTTGATGTATCGGACTCTTCGCTCGGTGCACATCCAACAAGTAGCAACCCAGTCATTAAAGGAGTTAATATCCATCTTGTTTTCATTATATTCATCCTCCGATTCATTATTTAGATTTCATTGTACAGGAAAAGTTTTGAGTTTTGGTGCAGATTCTGCACAGCAATTGCACAATTAGCGGGTACAGTACATTTACTACAAGAATGAAAGAGGGATATAGATGATTAAAAAGAAATTTTTGCTACTTACAATGTCAGCTTTAACGGCAATCACATTAGCTGCTTGCAGTGATACAGAAGAAAAAGAAGATATGAACCCAGCAGACCCAGATACGCACGTGCAAACAAATGACGAAAAAGATGACGATGCGGGGCACGGCGATATGGATCATTCTAGTTCTGGTGAAGTGCCAAAAGGCTTAGCAGAAGCAGATAGTCCAACATTTGAAGTTGGTAGCCAAGCGACGATCACTGCTGATCATATGCCAGGAATGAACGGTGCTAAAGCGACAATCGTTGGCGCCTATGATACAACCGTGTATGCATTGAGCTTTATACCAACTACAGGCGGCGACCCTGTCGAAAATCACAAATGGGTTATCCACGAAGAATTAGAAGATGCAGGTGACATGCCCCTTGCAGCTGGCGATGAAGCGGTAATTGCCGCAGATCATATGGAAGGCATGGACGGAGCGACTGCAACAATCGACACTGCTGAAGAAACAACCGTTTACATGGTCGACTTTACCACTACCGATAGTGGTGACGAAGTAGTTAATCATAAATGGATAACTGAAAGCGAGTTATCTGCTGAATAAATGATGAAATCCTCTGCGCTTTTTTGTGCAGGGGATTTTTTTGTGCTTTGTTGGGAGAATTATGCGCGGTTCTGGGGAAATACGCACGGGTGGGCGGTGCTTATGCTCGGTCCCGGGAAAATACGCGCGCTCCGCGAAACTTATGCGTGGTCCTGACGAAATACGCGCGCGCGATGAGCTTACGCACGCTCCGACGAAAATACGCACGGGTGGGCGGTGCTTATGCGCGGTCCCGGCGAAATACGCGCGCGCGGGGAGCTTACGCACGCTCCGACGAAAATACGCGCGGGTGAGCGGTGCTTATGCGCGGGCCTGGAAAAATACGCGCGCTCCAGCAAAATTACGCGCGCCCCCCCAAAAACCCGCAAAACCCAACACCCCAATTACACAAAAAAGCACGGCAGAAAAATCTGCCGTGCGCTAAAACCTAACCTTTACGACAGCAACGAAATTCGCTCACTGTACGTGTCGATTAAGTTTTGATTGTGTTCGTCGGAGCCATCGATATTGCCACTCAAAAACACCGGTGGCGCACATCCAGCATCCGCCATTTCCTGAATCGCTTGTGCGAAAATGGCGTTCAAAATTGTGGCGCCAATAACCGTTGAGGTAGGACCGAATCGAACGTCCACGCCTTCGTATGATAAGACTGCGTCACCTGCAACAGAATGATTGTCGATTACCAAATCTACTGCATTGAATAGATGTTTACCACTACTGTGTCGCGAAGTTTGACTGCCAGAATACGAAAGCGAGGTAATGCCAATCACATATGCGCCTTTTTCATGCGCCGCTAGAGCTACGTCTACCGGCACTGGATTGCGGCCAGATGTTGAAATAACAAACACCACATCGTCTTTTCGAAAATCCTGGTCTTTCAAGAAACTCGCTGCATAGTCATTTTGACGCTCGAGCTGAGATGATTGGACAGCTCCTTCGTGTAACATTAACGGTTCCACAAAAATCGGCTTGATCGGCACCAAGCCACCAGCACGGTAAAATACTTCTTCCGTTAAAATATGCGAGTGCCCACAACCAAATAATTGGATAATGCCACCCGATTGGATAGCAGTTGCAACTTTTTTAGCAGCCGACAGCATCGCTTCGGTTTCATTATTTTCGACAAGCGCTAGACGTTCATGTGCTTGCTGGAAATAGCTTTTTAACATCATGACTCAACTCCACATCAGATAGGTTCTTATGCTTCCCCAAGTCCTTCAGCAATAATTAGTTCGTCTACTTTCGCCATCAATGATTCTTCATCGCTGCCGTCAGCTGTAATTTTAACTGTGTTGCCTTTTGAAACGCCAAGTGACATGACGCCCATAATTGATTTTAAGTTTACTTCTTTTTCTTTATAAAGCATTTTTACTTCAGCCGCAAATGGTGATACTGCGCCTACTAATTTTGATGCCGGACGTGCGTGAAGCCCTTCGTCGCTTGTAATTGTATAACTTTTTTCAATCATGTCCATTTCTCCTTTTTGATTAACGTTTGATTTCGGTGGTGAATTTATAGCGATCTGCTCGGTACGTACTGCGCACCAATTCAAATGGCACATCGCCATCTAAATAGCTGATACGTTCAATCATTAAGATAGCGGCTGGCACATCAATTTGTAACAGTTCGGCATCATCTTTTTTGACCATTCCGGCTTCCATCCGCTGGGTGGCATGACTGATTTTCAGCTGCTGATTGTTTTCTATCATCGCATATAGCGATCCTTGTAGCAAATCCCGGTGTAAGCCTGGAAAGCGTTCGACCGGCAAATAGGTCCGTTCGATGGCCATGGTCTTGTCATCGGCAAATCGGATCCGTTCGATAAAGTAAACTTTTTCACCATCTGCCAACTGCAAATCGGCTGCAACGTCAGCTTCAGGTTCTAAAATTTCAAAGCCGATGATTTTATTGCTCGGGGTCATACCGCGAGCTAGCATGTCTTCTGTGAAACTCGTCAAGCCGTTCAACGGCTGCTCTACTTTAGGAGATGCCACAAATGTGCCCCGGCCTTTTTCTCGATACAGCAAACCTTCATTAACTAAGTTTGTAACCGATTGGCGCACCGTCATCCGGCTGACGCCAAAATACTCGGTCAACTCCCGCTCTGATGGAATCGCCGTCCCTACTAAAAAATCTCCTTGCTGAATTTGCTGTTTCAACTGTTCTTCTATTTGAATGTAAATCGGAATTGGCGATTGTTTGTCCAGCACTGTGATCACTCCTCGTTTGCCGCTACCAAGCTATATGCTTCCTTATCCACAATTAGTGTAACATGATTGTGTTTCCATAAAAACGACGCTGGAAACTGTTCACTAATCCGTCCTGCCAACAACCGCTTGACTGCTTGCGCTTTGTTTTTCCCAGAAACCAAAACGAGAATTTGTTTGCTTTTTAAAATCGACTCAATCCCCATCGTAATTGCATGGGTCGGCACTTCATCGCGGTCACTGAAAAAACGGGCATTGCTGTTTCGTGTCGAGGGATCAAGCGATACGCAATGCGTCAAACTTTTTTCTGGGGTACCCGGTTCATTAAAGCCGATATGTCCGTTCATTCCCATGCCGAGAATTTGCAAATCAGGTGGTCCAATTTCATGAATCAACGCTTCGTAACGTGCGCATTCTGCTTCAACTGACTTTGCTTTTCCATCCGGAATATGCGTGTTTTCTAACTTTATATCAATATGACCAAACAGTTTTTTATTCATAAAATAACGGTAGCTGTTTGGATGAGTTCCTGCTAACCCTCTGTATTCGTCCAAGTTTACGGTATGAACGTTCTGATACGAAATCCCACGTTCTTTGACGCCTTGAATAAGGTTTTCATAAAGACCAAGCGGTGTCGAACCCGTTGCAAGCCCGAGCACCGAATGATCATTTTCTAAAATTTGTTGTTCTACTAACTCTGCCGCCTTGCTGCTCATCTCTTCGTAGTTTTCGACACGTATTAGTTTCATACTCGATTCTCCTTCTTATAAGCAATCGTTCCTCTGCAAATCGTCAGTTGAACAGTAAAGCTGTCATCGACAATCGCTATATCTGCGTCCATACCAGCTTGTAGCTTGCCTTTGTTTGAAAGCCCGAGTGCCGCCGCTGCGTTAGCAGAAGTCATCGCCACTAGCTCATTCAAACCGCAACGCGTAATCGACTGGACATTTTGAACCGCTTTTTCCATCGTTAAAATACTGCCCGCCAATGTGCCATCAGCAAGTCGCGCATCTTTTTCAGTTACCTGCACATCTTGACCGCCCAAATCATAAACGCCTGCAGACAACCCTTTCGCACGCATCGCATCTGTAATAAGGATTAAGCGTTCTGCTCCTTTTTGACGAAAAGCCAGTTCAACAGCAGACGGATGACTGTGAATAAAATCGGCAATCACTTCTACTGACAAATCGTCTTCTAACAATGCCGCACCGACTACGCCAGGATTGCGGTGGTGAAGCGGACTCATTTGGTTGTAAAGATGCGTCACATGTTTTGCTCCGCTGCGTACAGCTTTTTGCACTTCTTCAAAGGTAGCGTTTGAATGTCCAATCGAAATCGTTACTCCCTCATCTGCTAAACTTTTGATGAACGTTGAGTCATCTGCTGTCTCTGGAGCCATGGTCACCACACGAATTTGATCGCCGCTTAGCTTTTGCCATTTATTAAATAGCGGCAAAGACGGAGTCACAATGTGTTCAATCGGTTGTGCGCCTGCGCGTTTGTCGGAAATAAACGGACCTTCTAAGTGAACACCCAGCATTTCTGCCTGACCTTCTTGTGCGTCAAACGCTTGAATGTTTTTCAGCGCTGCTGAGATTGCCTCATCCGTTTGCGTCATCGTCGTCGCAAGAAAACTTGTCGTGCCTTCTTTTGGCAATGCAGCGGCCAAGCCGTTCAGTGCTTCAGGTGTACTGTCCATCACATCATGTCCAGCAGCTCCGTGAATATGGATATCAATAAAACCTGGCAACGCCGTCCACTTTTTACCGGTTGCATCGACATAGCTATCTGCTTGTACCTCAAGCTTTTCAGCAACGCGTGTGATTTGTCCATCTTCTATTAAGATATCTCCTACAAAGCTTTCTTCGTTAGCATCCGCAATGGTGATGCCTGAAATCAATAAACTATTCTTCATTTGGACCACTCCTTGCGAAAAACCAGGAAGATCTCGGCGGATGTCCCTGGTTTTCAGCTTTAGTTATTCGACTTTCAATATGGAAGCTGTTCCTTGTTCTTGGAAGCCGTCTTTTATCATCGTCACTTTTTGTTCCGTTAAGTTTGTAAAAATGACCGGTGTCGCAATCGAAGGTGCATTTGCTTTTAAGAATTCCAGATCTAGTTTCAACAAAGCATCTCCGCGTTGCACGAATGTGTCTTGTTCTACTAATGTTTCAAAGCCTTGACCTTTTAATTTAACCGTGTCCAAACCAACATGGATTAACAGGTCGACTCCTGTATCTGTTTGAATACCAATGGCGTGCTTTGTTGGGAACACACTAACAATACGACCGTCTACTGGTGAATAAAGAATGTTGCCAGTTGGCATAATCGCAAACCCTTGCCCCATCATGCCTGTTGCAAATACTTCATCCGGCACTTCAGACAATGGAATGATGTCCCCTTGAATTGGCATTTCAAAATCTTTCGCAGCAATCGCTTGTACTGCCGCTGCTTCGTTTGTTTTTTCTTCTTCTACCACTGATAAATCACTAGGTGCAGGATTGCCATTCGCTAGACGTGGCTTCATCGCATCTGCTAAAAATTCTACTGCAGTTCCGATTACCACTTGAACATTTGTTTTATTTATTTTCATAACGCCCATCGCACCATGGCGTTTTAATTCTTTTTCGTTTACACGGTCTGAATCTTTAACTGTCAAACGAAGACGCGTCGTGCAATAATCGACTGCAACGATATTATCAACGCCGCCCAGTCCTTCAATTGTGTGGTATGCACGAACGTCCACTGCATTATTGCCTGTTCCTGCATTTTCTGCGCCATCTTCGTCTTCTTCTTCACGACCTGGTGTTTTCAAGTCCAGTTTGATAATCAAGAAGTAGAAGATCACAAAGTAAATGATTCCTATACCCAGTCCAACGACTAGAAGCAATAACGGATTTGTTGCGAGACCATAATTGAGCACATAGTCAATCGCTCCGGCAGAAAAACCGAAACCGTGATGAATATCTAATGCATAAGAAACCATCATTGACACACCCGTGAGTAGAGCATGAATCACATATAATAGAGGAGACAAGAACATGAACGTGAATTCAATTGGTTCTGTGATCCCTGTTAAAAATGAAGTAAATCCGATACTGAACAGCATCCCGCCAACAACTGCTTTACGTTCTTTTTTAGCAGCCGCATACATCGCAAGACATGCTGCTGGTAAACCGAACATCATAATTGGGAAGAATCCAGATAAAAATGGTCCTGCTGTTGGATCGCCTTTTAGGAAACGGTTAATTTCCCCGCGCACCACTTCTCCAGAGGCATCCGTGAATGTTCCAAAATCAAACCATACAACTGTGTTGATTACATGGTGTAATCCTGTTGGAATCAACAAACGGTTTAAGAACCCGTAAGCTCCTACGCCGAACATCCCGGCATTTAAAATCCATTCTCCCGCACTATCAAGACCTTCTTGAATTGGTGGCCATGCGTACCCAAGAACACCCGCTAAAATCGTCATCGTCGCTGCGGTAACGATCGGCACAAATCGTCTCCCCCCGAAGAACGCGAGCCATTGCGGGAATTTCACATTGTAGAATTTATTGTACAAAAGACCGCCGACGATACCGGATATAATCCCGGCGAAAACCCCCATATTAATCGTATCGTTAATCGTGACGATGGCTGAAGTTAAAACAAGATAAGCGACAGCACCTGCCAAAGCTGCTCCACCGTTCCCATCATGAGCGAGACCCATGGCAATACCGATTGCAAAAATAATTGCCAAGTTATCGATAATTCCGGCACCGGCAGCTGACATAAACGGAATGCCAAGCATGTCGTCTTGTCCAAAACGTAGCAATAACGCTGCGGCTGGCAATGTAGCGATCGGGAACATTAACGATTTCCCTATTTTTTGTAGAAAACTGAACATAAATTTCCACCCCTTTTATATATTCTTAATTTTCACTATAAACACAATCGGTATAGTTGTCTATACCAATTTAAGAATTTCTTAAAATAAAGTAAGCGTTTTCTTCTAACTATCAATAAACTCTAGTGTCTACGCCCTTTTTTACTTATCTACACGTACAGCGCGCTAATTTGTATGACTTGAAGGTTGGCTTTGAGCGCACGGCAGGTTTTTCTGCCGTGCTTTTTTGTGTAATTGGGGTTGGGGTTTTTGCGTAGAATTTGCGGGGCGCGCATAAGCTTCGCTCAACGCGCGTATTTTCCAAGGACCGCGCATAACCTCTTTCGCACCGTGCGTATTCTTGTTGGAACGTGCATAAGCCCCGAGGTCGCGCGTATTTCTGCTGGACCGCGCATAAGTTTCGCGGAACGCGCGTATTTCTGCTGGACCGCGCATATTCTCACCGGAACGCGCATATCAAACTGCTACTTAAAATCCCCAAGAAAAATTCAGGGGATTTCATCATTTTTTCAGCCAATAACTCGCTTTCAGTTATTCCTTGTCGACGAACTAATCGTCGAATAGCAAAAAAGAAGCAGAACGCTGAAGGACATCTACTCTCCTTTGCGCTGCTTCTTCAATGTTTAATACAATAAGTAATTTCTTCTAACTTTTTTAAACTCTTTTAACTCTCCTTGCCAACGCTCTTTCATTTCTTCTACGGTCATTCCTTCTTTTATCCCGTTACTGATCCATTCATTCCCTATCAAATTATTGAAGAATGAAGTTAATTGTAGTTGATCTGGATACAGATCATAAATAGTTTTGACTATGTGCAATCCTGTCTCTATTGGAAGATAAGCTTCTCGATCGGTGACATGAACTTGAACACCATGCGATAACTTTCCAACATGTTTAGAAAACGCCGGCGTAAAAGAAGTTGCGCGGAAACTAACTCCTGGTAGTTGCAACGCATTTAGTTCTTGTGCAAGTTCCGTACTATTAATGAAAGGTGCGCCTATATATTCGAAAGGCTTTGTGGTGCCACGTCCTTCTGAGGCATTTGTTCCTTCGATCAATGCCGTTCCTGGATACACCAAAGCGGTATCGAGTGTCGGCATATTAGGTGACGGTGGTACGAACTCCAGACCCGTCTCGTCATAATAAGATTGTCGTTGCCATCCTTCCATTTTTACAACTGTTAAGTCTACGCCAATTTCAATTTCTTCATTAAAAAATTCTGCAAGTTCTCCAACGGTCATTCCGTGACGAAGAGGGATGGCGTATTGACCAACAAACGAAGCATACGCTAGGTCTAACACTGGCCCTTCTACTTTTGTGCCGCCAAGCGGGTTCGGTCGATCTAGTACGATAAATGGAATGCCTTGCTCTTGTGCTGCTTCCATCGCTAAAGCCATAGTATAAATATACGTATAGAATCGCGCTCCCACATCTTGAATATCAAAGATTAACACTTCTATGCCTTCGAGCATTTCAGGCGATGGCTTACGCGTTTTTCCATAAAGACTATAGACAGGTAACCCGGTTACTTCATCAATATAATAATCAACGTACTGCCCTGCCTGCGCATCTCCTCGTACACCGTGCTCTGGTCCATATAATGCAGTCAAATTAATTTCCGGATCGTTGTTTAACAAATCGACAATGCTGTTTAGTTCCTGATCAACACCTGTAGGATTGGTAATTAACCCGACATTTTTTCCAATTATCAATTCTTTTTGTTCTTCTAGTAATACTTCGACGCCAAGTTTGATATCTTTATGAGCTTTCCGATTGTCTTTTGATTTCCCATTGCCATTGTCATGGTCCGCAAACGCAATGGATAAAGAAGTTAGTACTAATAAAATCGTTGTCAATAATGCTATCCCTTTTTTCATTACTTTTCCTCCTTATGATTAATAATTTACGCCATGTCCATACTCATAAAGTATTTCTCCAGTTAGATTTGGAATCGTGACCGGCAGTTTACCTGTAGGGTTTAACTCACCCATTATTGCCGCGGCCATTGCCTTATAGCTTGCCGTACGGAAACTATATTGCGTCAAGTAGGCATCAATTTCGGGGTATGCCATGATATCGTAAGGATTTCGGATGGCTACCCCAACTACGGGTACTTGTGATTCAGCGATTACTTGATTGACTAATTTCATTTGATCGCTCTCTGGTGAACGTTGCGATAGTGATGATGTGGAGGTTCCAACAATTACGACTTTTGCTGTATTAATCGTTTCTAACTGATTTTCTGTTAAGGGTTTTGTGGATTCGATCCAAACCGTTCGATCGTGTTTTAATTTTATTTCTTCATATAATTCTGTTGAAGAGGAATTACCAACTACTACTAATAACTCTTCAGCAGTTGGTGATAAAGGCAGTACACTTTCATTTTTTACTAAAGTAATGGATTTTTCAGCAGCTTCTTTTTCTACTTTTTTATGTTCTTCAGAGCCAACTACTTGTAATGCATTTGCTGTTTTCTCCTCTAATGAAACGGGTGATTCTTCTTTCAAAATACTCCGTTTCATTTTTAAACTTAGAATGCGTTTAGCAGATGCGTCAATACGTTCTTCTGTTACTTCACCTGAACGAACTGCTTCATAAAGACCTGTTGCCACTTGCTCGAGTCCAACTGGCATTAGGACAATATCAGTTCCAGCGTTTACTGCACGAATTACCGCATCTACTGGACCAAAATGATCTGCAATCGCTTGCATATTAAGTGCATCGGTAAAAATAACGCCTTCATAGCCCATATCTTCTCGCATTAACTCTGTCAAAACTTTATAAGAAAGCGTCGCTGGCAAATTGATTTCTGTGCCATCTTTTTGTGAAATGACTTTAGTATCGTCAATTTTTGGGAATGTTACATGAGCGGTCATGATGGCATCAATATTAGCTTCCATGGCTTTTTGGAAAGGGTACAATTCGACAGCTTTCAACCGTTCCAAATCGTAAGGTACAGACGGCAAACCAAGATGTGAGTCTACCGCTGTATCTCCATGCCCTGGAAAATGCTTGGCAGTCGCAGCTGTTCCTGTTTGTTGCAGCCCTTTTGTATAAGCAACGCCTAGCTCAGCAACAAGTTCTGGCTTTTCCCCGAAAGAACGAACGCCTATAACGGGATTATCTGGATTGTTATTAATATCGAATGAAGGAGCAAAGTTCATATTGATGCCAAGTGCTGATAATTCTTCTCCAATTGCTCGTCCTACATTTTGAGTAACCTCTGCTGAACGCGTAGCACCAAGTGCCATATTGCCAGGCATGTCGGTACCGGACTGCAAACGAGTGACAATTCCACCTTCTTGGTCAATCGTCATTAACAAGTTATGCTTTTCAGCCGCCTGTTGATAATTATTGACCAATTTAGTGGTTTGTTCCGTAGTTACTACGTTTTCACGGAATAAAATAACGCCGCCTAGATGGTATTTTTTCACCAATTGTTCGATTTCAGGCAACAAAGAGGTGACATTCTGTCCATTCCATTTTCTAAAATCAGGCATTAACATTTGGCCAACTTTTTCTTCCATGGTCATTTGTTCGATTGCGTGATCGATTAATTGGTAGCGATCGCCACTTTCCTTGATAACAGAAGCCGTAAACGTCGGTTTGCCTTTTTCTCCTTTATTTTTAGCATCCGGCTTTACGTGGATGGCAATTTTATCTGTGTACTTCCCATCTGTAACTTGGACAACTGTCTTTCCTGGTTTGTCTGCTATCGAAACAAGTCCAGTTGAATCGACTGTCGCGACGGTTTTGTTTGTAGAATGCCAACTTAGATTAGTTGTGGTGAGCTGATAATGTCCTTTATCGGCAAGATGCAATGCTTTAAGCTGAAGGCTGTCGTTAACCGTGCCCGCTTCAACTTCAGGAACGTTTTGAAGAATGACTAAATCTGTAACGAAACTTTCTGCTGCTGCTTTATCTGCTCCTGCATACAATGAAGAAACGATCAATGTGGTGATTAACATCGGCAATAATAACATTTTTTTCACGTTGTTCATTTTCCAGCCTCCTAATTAGTACTTGCGCAAGATCCACTCATTGTGACTCTTCATAGGTTCTAGTTTTTCATTATCGGCAGCCAAATTTCTCACGTATAATCCGCGGCCATTAACCGAATTATCCGTGACGTAACGAAAACGAACAAACTGCGTTTCTTCAGGCAAGTTCAATTGATAATTTGTCCAGTGTTCGCTATTCCCTGTTAATTGAAGCAACGGTTCGCTCCAGTTTTCACCATCGGCTGATGTTTCGACATAGCCGAAATCCGAATTTTGTTCAATGCGATGCCATGCTTCAAAATGAATTGAAGACGCCCCTTCTACAGCAATCGTCATTTGACGATTTTGCGTGTCTCCATATCCTGCAAACCATGCTTTTTCTTGATTTTTTATAGGAATGGCAATGGCATCGGCAACTTTCCGTGCGAAGTCCCGACGAATGAAGTTCGTTGATACGGTCGCTCTTGTAGGGTGCACGCGATTTGTTAACAAAATAGCCGTTGTGTGATTGGCACGATTGATAACAATGCTTGTCCCGGTATAACCAGTGTGACCAAATGAAGTCGAATCGGATAATGCATCCATATACCCGCCTTGATTTAACTCCCAACCTAGCCCGTGGTCAGACCCTGGAAATTCGGGAAGTTGATTGGTTTCTAGCATGCGGACTGTTTCTTTTTTCAAAATTTGTTGTCCTGCGTATTTGCCGTCATTCAAAAACATATGTGCCAGCTTGCCTAAGTCTAGCGCCGTGGAAAACACGCCGGCATGACCCGCAACGCCATCAAGTGACCATGCATTTTCGTCATGAACTTCTCCCCACACCATTCCTCTACCAATGGCCGGCTGATATTCCGTTGCCGCAATTCGATGTTTTAGTGAAGCCGGCGGGTTGTACATCGTATCTTTCATACCCAGTGGACCTGTTAGTTCTTTGCTAATAAATTCATCCAGACGCATACCTGAAAACTTTTCAACCAACGCCCCCAACGTAATTAAATTAAGGTCACTGTATTTATACGTAGTTCCAGGTGAATTGCTAAGAGGGTAATTCAATACATAGTCAATTCGTTCTTCACGTCCTCCTTTCTGCTGATAGATTGGCACCCATGAAGTAAATCCAGAAGTATGTGTCATCAACTGTCGAATCGTTACGTCTTCTTTGCCATTCTCTGCAAACGCTGTCAAATGCATGCTGACTGGATCATCTAGCTGGAAAAAACCATCTTCGTACAATATCATTGCAGCTGTAGTTGTAAAGATTTTGCTAATTGACGCAATATCAAATATCGTCTCTTTTGTCATGGCGACAGGGTTTTCCATTTCTGTTCGCTTATCATCTTTATACAGAGCGGCATAGCCATAAGCGTCGTGTTTAACAATATGTCCACTTTTGGTGGCAAAAGTAACGATGCCCGGTGCCGTACCATTTTCTACCGCTGTATTCATCAGTCCATCAATTTGCTCTAACGGTTCTTTGATTAGTCCTGAACTTTGTGCAGATCCTTTATGTAGTACTGAAGATAATGGGGTTGGTGAATCCCATTGCTTAACTGAAGTAGCTGCCGTAGGTGTTGGATGACTTAAAGGTAGTACTAGTACAATTGCAGCAATTGCTGCTGCTTTGAGACTTAACCCTTTTTTCATGCTATCCCTCCAAATTCATTTTTATGATGCACAGCCTTTATTCTTTAAGGGTACCGAAAGCTTTACCAAGTTCCTATCCAACAATGGAGCTGTATTTACAATATATTCCGAATATTATATTTATAACTCCATTTCCAATTACTTACTTGAATGAAATTTTACTGATTAAAAAGTAACGATTTTAAAGAAATTTAATTTCATTGCAATCAAACACTTTGTGATTAGATGTTCTCTATATCTCTTGTCTCCAAAAGAAAGAGTACATATTTTCTCAGCATCGTGGGTAATTTCCGCCTCCACGCGTATTTCTGCTGGACCGCGCGTATTTTCCAAGGACCGCGCATAACCTCTCCCGCACCGCGCGTATTCTCGTTGGAACGTGCATAAGCCCCGAGGTCGCGCGTATTTTTGCTGGAACGCGCATAAGTTTCGCGGAACGCGCGTATCCACCCTCGCACCGCGCATATTCCACGCCAAACGCGCGTATCCATCTCCCACTCACTACCTAGCAAAATTTCTCCACAAAAAAACTGCAGCTAGCTCGACTAGTTCGAGTTACTCTACAGTTTGAATAGCCTAAATTCCTCTTCAAATCCATTCTATTTGAAATTTAACTCCGCCTTTAATGTATGCTAGTAGCGCTAGATCTTCTTCTATCACTTTGCCAATCACATTTACTTTATCATCAGCTGGCAAATCTCTTTTCGTAATTTGCAGCTCGCCTCTATAGCGACCGTACTGTTCATTATCCACCGTAATGCTGCCTTTACTTCGAGAAATGGTGTTTTCCGGTTTCAGTAAATGCGTACCGATTAAGCCGTATTGCCAAGATTCCACTGACCGAATGCAGTCCCGAGCGGCATCCCATCGATTGGTTTGAACCGGTATTTCGTCCATCTTCAAGAAGTTCTTTGCTCTTAGTATAATGACCCCTTGCCCCAATGCCTCGAATTGCTTCAAGCTTTTCTCGCTGAGCGTAATGTCACCAACCAGCACTTTATTTACTGCCCCGTTGCCTTTTAAATGTAAATAAGCTGCAAAAGGTGACACATCTCGATGTTCCTCTAAAGTTGGTAATCCTTTGTACAAAGGACCTCTAAGCACTTCATCTCCTGGGATAAAAGCCATTACCGTCAAGCCTTCGCTTTTCAACCATAGATTTGTTTTGACAAATTCTATAGAATCTAACCCGGTTTCTGGTCGTGGATAGAAGTTATGCCACATTTCCACACTATCTTTCTGCAGTCCTGATTCCATCAGTGCAACAAGTCCCTCTTTTGTTAATGTGCTGGCATTTAATGCGATTTTCATCTTACGTGACAAATTAGCAATTATTTTATCATCGACTCCATAATCTATTCGTAAGCCCGTCACACCCCAGTCCAACAAACCTTCTGTATTGTGCCAATCAAAGCCAAGGTGAGCCAAAGATTGCGGCGCAATATCCGCTACTAACTCCATTTTAAATTGCTGCGCCCAGTTTCCTAGTTGCTGCAATCGTTCTTTATAGAGGTTCGGGTTGTCCTCTGGAATATGGAGTGAAGTAAAAATAGAGGTAAATCCAATCTTGCTCACTCGTTCAATATATGGCTTTAATTGCGGAAACGATTCGTCCCCCAAATACACCGAAATTCCAAGCATTTTGTCAGCTCCTCTGAATAAAAAAAAGGGAGATTTCTCTCCTTTTTTTTAAATACCTTCTGCCATCTCTTCTTTGAATCCAAACAGATAGGTGAAAATAAATCCAAAAATGTACGCAACAACCAATCCGACAAAGTACCAAACATATTTACTTTCAGCTATTAAAGGAATCAATGAAATACCAGATACTCCGATTCCAAGAGCTGCTGTATGCATAACTGCTTGGAACGCACCTCCAAATGCAGCTCCCATGCACGCTGTGATAAATGGTCGTCCAAGTGGTAAAGTCACACCGTAAAGTAAAGGTTCTCCAATACCTAAGAATCCAACAGGTAAGGCGCCTTTAATGATGTTCTTTAATCGTTGATTTTTTGTTTTCACAAATACTGCAATCGTTGCCCCAACTTGACCCGCTCCTGCCATTGCCAAAATCGGCAGTAACGCTGTCGTTCCTACAGTGTTCATTAATTCTAAGTGAATAGGTGTTAAGCCGTGATGCAATCCAAGCATAACAAGTGGCAAGAAGAATCCTGCTAGAACCGCGCCCGCTAATGCCCCACCAACATCAAGTACAGAAGTTAATACGGTCATAATGCCATCTGATAAAACACCGGCGACTGGCACAATCGCATAAAGAGCGAAAAATCCTACGATTAATAATGTAATTAGTGGTGTAAATAAAATATCGACCGAACTATGCATCACTTTACGAACATTTTTCTCAACAAAAGTCATCAACCAAGCGGCAAAAATGACACCAAACAAGCCACCTCTACCGACAACTAAAGGTTCTCCGTAAATCACGATATCTGCTAACATCGGATTAAACAAAATTCCCCCAGCAATCGCGCCAAGCACCGGCGTTCCGCCAAATTCTTTCGCTGTGTTCCACCCAACTAAAATAGCTAAGTACGCAAATACAGTGCTGCCGAGCAATAATAAAATCTGCATCCATGTTTCAGTCGCATCGACACCCGCATTCTTCGCGAAGTTAGCTGCTCCGTTAATAATTCCTGAAGCTACTAAACCTGGAATTAACGGAATGAAAATATTACCGACGCGACGCAAAAACAATTTGAATGGCGTTTTATTCTTTTCTTTTATTTTAGCTTGTTTCAAAGCTGCTTTTTCGGTGAAATCCATATCGTCTTCATTTACGTCGGCCATTTCACCGATCGCTAGTCCGGTTTCGTTACTGATTTCAGCAGCTACTTTGTTGACAGTTCCCGGACCTACAACAATTTGAAGCGTATCGTCTTCGACAACACCCATTACCCCATCTACACGCTTGAGTTCATTGAGATTTACTTTGCTGTCATCTTTAATCGATAAGCGCAATCGCGTCATGCAATGTGCTACTTGGTTGATATTCTCTTTGCCCCCAATTTTTCCGAGAATATCCTTTGCCATTTGTTGTTCCTTTTTCATACAACCCCTCCGCTCCCCTAAATGTTATAAAGCTTTGCGAACAAATCCACCTGCTACTTCTAGTTTTTCTATGGCTTGTTCTTTAGTGCAATCTAGTAAACTCATGACAATTGCCGTCTTCACATGACCGTCAGCTTTTTCGTAAAAATGTTCTGCCGCCTCATAATCGACTTGCGTTGCATCCATAATAATACGCTTTGACCGTTCAATGAGTTTTGCATTCGTGGCTTGGACATCTACCATCAAATTCCCATAAACTTTTCCTACACCAATCATTGCTGCTGTTGAAATCATATTTAGCACGAGCTTTTGAGCAGTTCCGGCTTTTAGACGAGTAGATCCCGTTAATACTTCTGCACCCGTTTCGATTTCGATTGCTGTATCGGCATATTCACTAATCTCCGATTGTTTATTGCAGGAAACTGCAACTGTCGCTGCACCAATTTGTTTAGCGTATTGAAGTGCCCCGATAACATAAGGGGTGCGGCCACTTGCTGCAATGCCCACAACTGTATCATCTGCCGTTAAGGAAATCGCTTCCAAATCTTCTTGGCCGAATTGACGACTATCTTCTACGCCTTCTATGGCTGTCTTTATCGCTTCTGCACCACCTGCAATAATCCCAACAACTTGATCTGGGGAGACACCAAAAGTCGGCACACATTCAACTGCATCCAAAATTCCTAAGCGACCGCTCGTTCCAGCGCCAATATAAATCAATCTGCCTTGTTTCTTAAAGGAATTAATGACTTTTTCGACTGCTTCTTCAATGCTCGCCAATTCGTTTTCAATGATCCCTGGAACACTTTTGTCTTCTTCGTTCATCGTTTTCAATATTTCTAGCACTGACATTTCATCCATTTTCATGGTGTGATTGTTACGTTTTTCTGTGGACAAATTCTCCAGCATCAGCTCACCTCTTCTTTACATTGATTTCTTGTCTTAATTCTATCCTTAAGAAACTTAATGTCAATATATTTTGAATAAAATATGAATTTTAATTTCATAAAGAATATAAAAAAAGAGCCGAATTATCGACTCTTACCTTCTCAAACGCTCCATTTCACCGCGTGCATCATAATATTGCTGCAATACATTTTCTCCAATATGATGGAAAATACTCAAATACAAGGTATCAATCACTGTCAATTGCGTCATACGTGAAGCAAGACTGCCAATGCGAAAATCTTGTTCAACGTTTGGTGTACACAAGTGAATGTCCGCTTCTTTGTATAATGGAGATTTACTCAGCGTCGTGATGGCAATAACGGTCGCGCCTTTTCTTTGAGCAAACCGAGTAAGTTCTAGCACATCTTTTGTTTTACCAGACGTACTAATAGCAACGAAAACATCCTTTTCTGTTAAATGTGGAATTACAGAAAGCATATGATGAAAATCCAATGAAGTAATTGAATGATACCCAAGTTTCGTAAATTTGTATTGCGCATCAACAGCAGCTGTCGAAGAACCCCCTACACCAAAAAATACGATTTTTCGTGCATCACGAATTGCATCTACCGCTTTTGTTAACTCTTTACGATCTAATGAATCGGCACAAGATTCAATGGCTGATTTGTTTACTTGAATCACTTTATGAAAAAGGTCATATGGTGAGTCTTTTTTATTCAACACTGAAAAATCCGTTAAACTTGTGTCTGTTAAAGTTAAGTCTTTCATCAAAGCAAGTTTAAACGATTTATAGCTCCCAATACCGATGGACTTACAAAAGCGAATAATGGTTGCTTCACTCACAGCTGCTTTTTTTGAAAGTTCTTTTGTCGTCATATGCGGAACCGCTTCAGAATTCCCAAGAACGTATTCTCCAATGCGACGCTCTGCTTCCGATAACTCTGAAAGCGCTTGTTCGATTTTCTGTCGTAAAGAAGTCATTTGTAACCTCCTGTATTTCTGTTAGTGTGCGCTGTATGTATTATCTTAAACTCTTTTGTTCAACTTATATAGCATACACGAATTTTTTGTGTAAATAGTGATTAATTTTAGAGATTTTTTTTAGCAACCCGCTATTTATTTTGTTGACAGTTTCATTAAACAGGAATAGAGTAGGCTCATATTTTACTTCGATAGTATGAGGAAGTGTCTGGAATGCGGTCCTGGAAAAAAAAGCGGTTGACTGTTTCGCCGCCGTTAGTGATTGCTGGTAGTTTTTTGTTTTTGATCTTTGTGGGGACTTTACTTTTGAAGCTACCGTCCGCTACGACCCGGCCGATTTCTTGGACGGATGCTTTGTTTACGGCTACGTCCGCTACGACTGTGACTGGACTAAGTGTCTTTGATCCAGGTACTGTGCTGACTGCTTTTGGGGAATTGGTTCTTCTTGTGCTTATTCAATGCGGCGGTATTGGCTTGATGACGTTTGCGGTCGCGATTCTTATTTTATTCCGCAAAAAAGTGGGACTTCAAAGTCGAATTTACCTGCAGGAATCGTTCACCCAAAGTTCAATTGGTGGCATCGTCAAGCTCGTCAAATTGATTTTGACGTTTGCTTTAACGGTAGAAGCTGTCGCAACCATCCTTTTGACCATTTACTGGATCCCCCAATTTGGTTTTAAAGATGCACTCAATTACAGCATTTTTCATGTCATCTCTGCTTTTAATAATGCAGGGTTTTCTTTATTCCCTGACAACATGATCAGTTTTGCTGGCGATCCACTGGTGACGATATTGATTTCTTCCTTGTTTATTATCGGCGGCATTGGTTTCACAGTCGTTATGGATGTTGCACAAAAGAAATCATTTCGCCGGTGGGCATTGCACACGAAGTTAATGGTAGGCGGTACCTTAATTTTAAATAGCTTAGCCATGTTGGTGTTCTTCCTATTGGAATACAATAATCCGGGAACGCTCGGCAATATGTCGTTGTTTGATAAACTGGTGACGTCTTATTTTAGTGCCGTGACGCCACGAACTGCTGGATTCAACATGCTGGACTACGGCGCACTTGAAGACCCGACTTTGTTGTTCACAATGCTGTTGATGTTTATTGGCGGCGGCAGTGCTTCCACTGCTTCGGGCATTAAGTTGACCACGTTTATCGTCGTCATTTTAGCAACTATTTCTTTTTTGCGGTCACGGAGAGAACCGGAAATTTTCGGCCGTTCTATTCGGCTAGAAACCGTCATTCGGTCGCTTGCCATCACGACGATTAGCGTCTTGCTCGTTGTTTTTTTCTTGTTCCTATTGACCGTTACCGAAAAGATTCCGTTCTTGCCTTTAGCGTTTGAAGTCGTCTCAGCGTTTGGAACTGTCGGCTTGTCGATGGGCATTAGCGGAGACATGACAAGCATTGGCGAAGTTTTACTCAGTATTGTCATGTTCACAGGCCGTATTGGCCCATTAACCTTGTTCTTTATCTTAATGAAACCTCGCAAAGAAAATTACCGCTATCCTTATGATCCGGTATTTACGGGGTGAACACAAAAACGNTCG
>NZ_AEPB01000056.1 GCF_000189395.1 Planococcus donghaensis MPA1U2
TCAAAACTGGATAAACGACATTGGAACAGGCAAGTCTTCGCATACATTGTTTGGTTAAGTCCTCGATCGATTAGTATTCGTCAGCTGCACATGTCGCCACGCTTCCACCTCGAACCTATCTACCTCATCGTCTTTGAGGGATCTTACTTGCTTGCGCAATGGGAAATCTCATCTTGAGGGGGGCTTCGTGCTTAGATGCTTTCAGCACTTATCCCGGCCACACATAGCTACCCAGCGATGCCCTTGGCAGAACAACTGGTACACCAGCGGTGTGTCCATCCCGGTCCTCTCGTACTAAGGACAGCTCCTCTCAAATTTCCTGCGCCCGCGACGGATAGGGACCGAACTGTCTCACGACGTTCTGAACCCAGCTCGCGTACCGCTTTAATGGGCGAACAGCCCAACCCTTGGGACCGACTACAGCCCCAGGATGCGATGAGCCGACATCGAGGTGCCAAACCTCCCCGTCGATGTGGACTCTTGGGGGAGATAAGCCTGTTATCCCCGGGGTAGCTTTTATCCGTTGAGCGATGGCCCTTCCATGCGGAACCACCGGATCACTAAGCCCGTCTTTCGACCCTGCTCGACATGTACGTCTCGCAGTCAAGCTCCCTTCTGCCTTTACACTCTGCGAATGATTTCCAACCATTCTGAGGGAACCTTTGGGCGCCTCCGTTACTCTTTAGGAGGCGACCGCCCCAGTCAAACTGCCCGCCTGACACTGTCTCCCAAGCCGATCAGGCTTGTGGGTTAGAATTTCAATACAACCAGGGTAGTATCCCACCGACGCCTCCTCCGAAGCTGGCGCTCCGGGCTCTAAGGCTCCTACCTATCCTGTACAAGTTGCACCAAAATTCAATATCAGGCTACAGTAAAGCTCCACGGGGTCTTTCCGTCCTGTCGCGGGTAACCTGCATCTTCACAGGTACTATAATTTCACCGAGTCTCTCGTTGAGACAGTGCCCAGATCGTTACGCCTTTCGTGCGGGTCGGAACTTACCCGACAAGGAATTTCGCTACCTTAGGACCGTTATAGTTACGGCCGCCGTTTACTGGGGCTTCAATTCGCACCTTCGCTTGCGCTAAGCACTCCTCTTAACCTTCCAGCACCGGGCAGGCGTCAGCCCCTATACGTCACCTTACGGTTTTGCAGAGACCTGTGTTTTTGCTAAACAGTCGCCTGGGCCTATTCACTGCGGCTCTCTCGGGCTATACACCCTACCAGAGCACCCCTTCTCCCGAAGTTACGGGGTCATTTTGCCGAGTTCCTTAACGAGAGTTCACTCGCTCACCTTAGAATTCTCTTCTCGCCTACCTGTGTCGGTTTGCGGTACGGGCACCTCCCGCCTCGCTAGAGGCTTTTCTTGGCAGTGTGAAATCAGGGACTCTGAGGGTACTCTTGCCATCACAGCTCAACGTATCAGGAATGGGATTTGCCTCATTCCACGCCTCACTGCTTGGACGTGCACAACCAACGGCACGCTCACCTTATCCTTCTGCGTCCCCCCATTGCTCAAACGGCGGGGAGGTGGTACAGGAATATCAACCTGTTGTCCATCGTCTACGCCTATCGGCCTCGACTTAGGTCCCGACTAACCCTGAGCGGACGAGCCTTCCTCAGGAAACCTTAGGCATTCGGTGGACGGGATTCTCACCCGTCTTTCGTTACTCATACCGGCATTCTCACTTCTAAGCGCTCCACCAGTCCTTCCGGTCTGACTTCAACGCCCTTAGAACGCTCTCCTACCACGGATCTCTAACGAGATCCATCCACAGCTTCGGTAATCCGTTTAGCCCCGGTACATTTTCGGCGCAGTGTCACTCGACCAGTGAGCTATTACGCACTCTTTAAATGATGGCTGCTTCTAAGCCAACATCCTGGTTGTCTAAGCAACGCCACATCCTTTTCCACTTAACGGATATTTGGGGACCTTAGCTGGTGGTCTGGGCTGTTTCCCTCTTGACTACGGATCTTATCACTCGCAGTCTGACTCCCAAGCATAAATCACTGGCATTCGGAGTTTGTCTGAATTCGGTAACCCGGGATGGGCCCCTAGTCCAAACAGTGCTCTACCTCCAGGATTCTCATCTTGAGGCTAGCCCTAAAGCTATTTCGGAGAGAACCAGCTATCTCCAGGTTCGATTGGAATTTCTCCGCTACCCACACCTCATCCCCGCACTTTTCAACGTGCGTGGGTTCGGGCCTCCAGTAAGTGTTACCTTACCTTCACCCTGGACATGGGTAGATCACCTGGTTTCGGGTCTACAACTACATACTCTGTCGCCCTATTCAGACTCGCTTTCGCTGCGGCTCCGCCTTCTCAGCTTAACCTTGCATGTAATCGTAACTCGCCGGTTCATTCTACAAAAGGCACGCCATCACCCATTAACGGGCTTTGACTACTTGTAGGCACACGGTTTCAGGATCTATTTCACTCCCCTTCCGGGGTGCTTTTCACCTTTCCCTCACGGTACTGGTTCACTATCGGTCACTAGGAAGTATTTAGCCTTGGGAGATGGTCCTCCCAGATTCCGACGGAATTTCACGTGTTCCGCCGTACTCAGGATCCACTCTGGAGGGGTAGGGTTTTCGGCTACGGGGCTGTTACCCGCTGCGGCGGACCGTTCCAGGTCGCTTCGCCTAATCCTACCTTTTGTAACTCCGTATAGAGTGTCCTACAACCCCAAGAGGCAAGCCTCTTGGTTTGGGCTGATCCCGTTTCGCTCGCCGCTACTCAGGGAATCGCATTTGCTTTCTCTTCCTCCAGGTACTTAGATGTTTCAGTTCCCTGGGTCTGCCTTCTCATGTGCTATAGATTCACACATGGATACTACTCGATTAAAAGTAGTGGGTTCCCCCATTCGGAAATCTCCGGATCACAGCTCACTTACAGCTCCCCGAAGCATATCGGTGTTAGTGCCGTCCTTCTTCGGCTCCTAGTGCCAAGGCATCCACCGTGCGCCCTTTCTAACTTAACCAATGGTTAATTAAAAAGTTGTGACAAAATTGTCACGCGTACTTGAATTTCTTGCATTTGTTTCAATGTCGTTTTATCCAGTTTTCAAAGAACAAGTT
>NZ_AEPB01000055.1 GCF_000189395.1 Planococcus donghaensis MPA1U2
GACATTAACGGAGCATGCTTTCCTCGCAATCGAAGCAATGCGTAAAGGCGTCGACAGTGCAGAAGATTTTGACCAAGCAGCGGGCGCGTTACTAGCGAACGCCGATGACTTATCTGCCGCAGTTGGGTCCGTTTACGGCGACGAAGGCGCAGCACAGTTTGACGAAGTATGGAAATCACACATTGGCTATTTCGTCGATTACGTAACAGCGACTGCTGAAGACAACCAAGAAGGCAAAGAGCAAGCGCTAGCAGAACTCGAAGAATACAAAGTGGAACAATCTAAATTCTTTGATTCGGCAACAGGTGGCTTACTACCAGCGGCAGCGGTTCAAGAAGGATTGGACATGCACGTCGATCAGTTGATCAACGCGTTTGACGCATACGTAGCC
>NZ_AEPB01000054.1 GCF_000189395.1 Planococcus donghaensis MPA1U2
ATGAAACAGTTTTAAAATAAATTCTAAAATAACGACAAATTAGAATTTGGTGAGGTCAAAAAAGCAATTGAACTAAATTACTAATATAATAGTCGAACCTTTAAACGCTTAAAATCAAAGGCTTTTTTGTTTGATTTATAATTTTGATACTTACTATTTGATATGTGTAAAAAGCTTGTTGTATAATTAAGTCAAATATAGTCAAAGTCAACTTTTTCATATTATGTACGAAGAGGTGAAAGCAATGCGGAACATTTCGGATGTAATTGAAGGTTATTTGAGACAAGTTATCGAATTAAGCGAGAGAGACCATATTGAAATTAAACGCAGTGAAGTGGCTGAAAAATTTCAGTGTGTCCCTTCTCAAATAAATTATGTTATAAATACTCGATTTACGGTTGATCGTGGATACTTGGTAGAAAGTAAACGCGGTGGTGGTGGGTATATTCGCATTAAAAGAATCAGGCTACATCAAAAGTCAGATGTTATAGCAGAAGTTATTGAGCGATTGGAACATGGGGCTACGCAGATAATGGCAGAAGACATCGTATTTAGATTACTTGATGAAGAAATTATTTCTAAGCGAGAAGCTAAACTAATTCTTAGTGCCATTGATCGAGGTACTTTGCTTCTCCCTCTTCCGACACGTGATGAAATTCGCGCGCGTATTCTTATAGCAATGCTCTTCACAATTAAATATCAAACGAACACATAAAGAGGTGAAAAGATGATTTGCGATCAATGCGGAGAACGTTCTGCATCAGTTATAGTTAAACAACAGCAACAAGGACAGATAGTTGAAAGGAATTTATGTCATATCTGTGCTGCTGAAAACCATAGTATTAATATTGCTTTTGAACAGGATCCTTTAGCTATTCATCAGTTATTATCAAATTGGTTCCCTAATGCGCAAGCATCCATTAACCCAGTCAGAAAGGAAATAGCAACATGTCCTTCCTGTGGTTTTACTTTCTCTAAATTTTTACGAATCGGGAAATTTGGATGTGCTTCTTGTTATGATGCGTTTTCACCTCAGCTTAACGAGATCTTTAAACGTTTCCATAACGGAAATATAGAGCATACGGGTAAAATACCTGCTTCTTACGGCACAACTTTGAAAATAAAAAAAGAAATTGAAGAACTTCGAAAACAAATGCAAATATCCATTCAAGGAGAGCATTTTGAAGAAGCTGCTAGATTAAGAGATGAAGTAAAAGTTTTAAGTGCAAAGCTTGAAGGAGGTATCCAGGATGGCAGTTGAGCGTTTTCTTCAACCCCATGCAAGTAGCTGGATGGCTAACGATGGTGAAAATGTAGATATTGCAATGAGTACAAGAATTAGATTGGCCAGAAATTTGAACAACTTTAAATTCCCGTATGCTTTTACAGAAGACGAAGCACTCAAAGTAGACAAAGAAATCTCGGCTGTATTATTAGATAAAGGAAATGAATTAGACTATACTTTTAGCCATATCAGTATTGAAGAGCTAGCTGAGTTGCAAAAAGAGATACTGGTAGAAAAACATTTAATTAGTCCTTATCTTATAAATAGTCATCACTCAGGTTCTGTTTTGTTGTCTGATAACGAAGAGCTGAGTATTATGGTGAATGAAGAAGATCATTTGCGAATTCAAAGTCTTCAATCAGGATTTCAACTTCAACAAGCTTATAAAATAGCAAATGAACTAGATTCTCTTTTAGAAAAAAACTTATCTTATGCTTTTCATGAAAAACATGGGTATTTAACTAGTTGTCCAACAAACGTAGGAACTGGGATGCGGGCATCCGTTATGCTTCATTTACCTGCTTTAACTATGTCGCATCAAATCCAACGAATCATTCCAGCTATTTCAAGACTTGGAATGGTGGTTCGAGGCATATATGGTGAAGGTAGTGAGGCTTTAGGAAATGTTTATCAAATATCTAACCAATTGACTCTTGGAAAATCAGAATACGAGATTCTTCAAGACCTAGAAAACATGACAGAGCAAATTATTCAACAAGAACGTAAGGCGCGTGAAGCGATTGCGTTAAATTCACCGATAGTATTGGAAGACAGGATATACCGTTCACTTGGCACCCTTACCCATTCGAGACTGCTGACGACAGAAGAAGCTGCAACGTGTCTGTCAGATGTTCGTTTGGGTATAGATTTAAAAATGATTCAAGATGTAGATATGTCGATTTTAAATGAATTAATGATTTTTATGCAGCCGGCATTTCTGCAGCAATATGCAGACAAGCCACTGCAACCGAAAGAACGCGATTTTGCTCGGGCGAAGTTGTTCCGAGAAAGGTTGAATAAAAACGGTATAAATAGTGAAGGAGAGGATCTTGCATGATGTTTAATCGATTTACACAACGCGCACAAAAAGTTCTTCAGTTAGCTCAAGAAGAGGCAATTCGTATGAAACATGAATCAATCGGTACAGAGCATATTCTTCTCGGTTTAATTCGTGAAGGTGGCGGAATTGCTGCTAAAGCTCTTGAAGCGATTGAAGTGAATACTCAGTTGATCGAAGAAGGTGTTAAAGAATTGGTTGGAGTCGGCGAAAAAGAAGTTGGTCCAATTGTGCATTACACACCGAGAGCTAAAAAAGTTATTGAATTGTCAGTTGATGAGTCCCGTAAATTGGGTCACTCTTATATAGGAACAGAACATTTACTATTAGCACTTATTCGTGAAGGAGAAGGCGTTGCAGCTCGTGTGTTAGGAAATGCCGGTGTTAGCTTGAATAAAGCGCGCCAGCAAGTGTTACAGCTTCTAGGCAGCAATGAGCAGACGTCTACAGGGACGAGCCCGAATGCGTCGGCGAATACACCAACATTAGATGGGTTAGCTCGTGATTTAACACAAGTCGCTCGTGAAGGGGGATTAGATCCTGTAATCGGCAGAAGCGATGAAATTACACGTGTGATTGAAGTGTTGAGCCGTAGAACAAAAAATAACCCGGTTTTAATTGGTGAACCTGGTGTTGGTAAAACAGCGATTGCTGAAGGATTGGCTCAGCAAATCGTTAACAATGAAATTCCTGAAACATTACGTGATAAACGCGTTATGGTTTTAGATATGGGTACAGTGGTGGCTGGAACAAAATACCGCGGAGAATTTGAAGATCGCTTGAAAAAAGTGATGGATGAAATTCGTCAAGCAGGTAACGTTATTCTGTTTATCGATGAGCTTCATACATTAATTGGTGCTGGCGGTGCAGAAGGGGCGATTGATGCTTCTAATATTTTGAAACCATCACTATCACGTGGAGAACTTCAATGTATTGGTGCGACAACGTTAGATGAGTACCGTAAGTATATTGAAAAAGATGCAGCTCTTGAGCGTCGTTTCCAACCAATTCAAGTAGATGAGCCTTCAGTTGAAGAATCGATTCAAATTATTCGTGGCTTGCGCGATCGTTATGAGGCGCATCACCGTGTGAAAATTACGGATGAAGCAATTGAAGCAGCGGCTAAAATGTCAGACCGCTATATTTCGGATCGATTCTTACCAGATAAAGCAATTGATTTGATTGATGAGGCCGGATCGAAAGTAAGACTTCGTTCTTATACAACTCCACCAGATTTAAAAGAGTTGGAATCTCGTTTAGAAGCGGCACGTTCTGAGAAAAATGAAGCTGTTCAAAGCCAAGAGTTTGAAAAAGCCGCTTCGCTTCGTGATGCTGAACAAAAACTGCAAAACCAATTAGATAAAACGAAGAAAGAATGGAAAGAAAAACAAGGCAAAGAAGAGTCTGAAGTGACAGTAGAAGATATTGCGAAAGTCGTTTCTATGTGGACGGGTATTCCAGTTTCGAAACTGGCACAAACAGAATCAGATAAGTTGTTGAATTTGGAGTCTATCTTGCATAACCGTGTTATTGGGCAAAATGAAGCAGTAACTTCAATTTCTAAAGCTATTCGACGTGCGCGTGCAGGGTTGAAAGATCCAAAACGTCCAATTGGATCGTTTATTTTCCTTGGTCCAACAGGTGTTGGTAAAACGGAATTAGCACGTGCCTTAGCAGAGTCTATGTTTGGCGATGAAGAAGCGATGATTCGCATCGACATGTCCGAGTATATGGAAAGACATTCAACTTCGCGTTTGGTTGGATCACCTCCAGGTTATGTTGGATATGAAGAAGGCGGACAGTTAACAGAAAAAGTTCGTAGAAAACCTTATTCTGTAGTACTTCTTGATGAAATTGAGAAAGCTCACCCGGATGTTTTCAACATTCTGTTGCAAGTTCTTGAAGATGGTCGTTTAACGGATTCAAAAGGTCGCAGAGTCGATTTCCGTAATACGGTTATTATCATGACTTCGAACGTAGGGGCAGAAGAGTTGAAATACAATAAATATGTTGGCTTTAATTTGGAAGATGCAAAAACGGATTATAAAGACATGAAAGGGAAAATGCTTGCTGAGTTGAAAAAAGCATTCCGCCCAGAGTTCTTGAACCGTGTCGATGACATGATCGTCTTCCATTCTCTTGAAAAAGAAAACTTAAGAGAAATTGTGAACTTGATGACAAAACAATTGGTAGATCGCTTGAAAGAGCAGGATATCGATTTGGAGTTAACAGATGCAGCGCTTGAAAAAGTAGCGAATGAAGGATATGATCCGGAATACGGGGCGCGTCCATTACGTCGTTCACTTCAAAAACACGTAGAAGACCGTTTGTCAGAAGAGTTATTAAAAGGTACAGCTCTGTCAGGACAAAAAATGATCTTTGATGTTGAAGGCGATGAATTTGTCGTTCGAACAAACAAACCAGAAAAAACAAAAGAAATAGCAATAGAAAAACAATAAGAATCTTCCGCTCTCCGGAGTTACTTTCCGGCGAGCGGTTTTTCTATTTAAGGAGGTACACATGGCTAAGAAAAAGACGAAATTCATTTGTCAGTCGTGTGGCTATGAATCGGCCAGATGGATGGGGAAATGTCCAGGGTGCGCATCATGGAATACGATGACAGAAGAAGTAGAAGTCCAAGCTCCTAAAGGAACACGCGGTTCTTTTCAACATAGTGCGTCAGTTCCGCAAAAAGCGACGCCTATCAATGCGATTGAAACACAAGACGAACCACGGGTAGAAACAGAACTAAGCGAATTAAACCGTGTACTTGGTGGAGGCATTGTGCCAGGGTCATTAGTACTTATTGGGGGAGACCCGGGTATAGGGAAATCAACATTGCTATTACAAGTTTCAGCGATGCTTGCAAACGGTGGAAACCGGGTATTATATATTTCCGGAGAAGAATCAATTCGCCAAACTAAATTGCGTGCAGAGCGTTTAGATGCAACGTCTTCAGAGTTGTTTATCTATGCTGAAACGAATCTTGAACTGATTCACCATACCATTGAAGAGGTGGCACCTGACTTTGTTATTGTCGATTCAATTCAAACTGTTCATCATCCGGAAGTCACATCTGCACCAGGTAGTGTGACACAAGTAAGAGAAAGTACGGCAGAGTTGATGCGAATCGCTAAAACAAAGAATATTGCGATTTTCCTCGTTGGACACGTAACAAAAGAAGGTCAAATTGCAGGACCGCGTATTTTAGAGCATATGGTTGATACGGTGTTATATTTTGAAGGCGAACGCCATCACACATATCGCATTTTACGCAGTGTTAAAAACCGTTTTGGTTCTACGAATGAAATCGCGATTTTTGAAATGCTTCAAAGTGGATTAAAAGAAGTGCTAAATCCATCAGAGTTATTTTTACAAGAGCGGTCGAGTGGTTCGGCAGGCTCAACTGTTGTAGCTTCAATGGAAGGAACAAGGCCCATCTTGGTTGAAATCCAAGCATTGGTGACGCCTTCGAGTTTTAATTATCCAAAACGGATGGCGACGGGAATTGATGTCAATCGCGTGACCTTGTTGATGGCGGTGCTAGAAAAGCGTGTAGGTATGCTTTTGCAAGCGCAAGACGCGTACATTAAAGTTGCGGGTGGCGTAAAGCTTGACGAACCAGCGATTGATTTGGCTGTGTTAGCCAGTATTGTTTCGAGTTTCCGTGATAAAGCACCAAATGTTTATGATTGTATAATCGGCGAAGTCGGGTTGACCGGTGAAGTTAGACGCGTATCGCGTATTGAGCAGCGTGTTCAAGAAGCGGCAAAACTAGGCTTTAAACGTGCGATTATTCCCGCATCTAATTTAGGTGGCTGGGATTTTCCGGAAGGAATTCGCGTAGTAGGTGTAGAAAGTGTTAACGATGCATTAAAAGAGATTTTTCCACAGTAAGGAGGCAATATTGCCTCCTTTTATTTCTAGGTATGTATCTTTGGGGCGTTCTTGTTTTATAATGTGTATAATTAAAAAAGGAGGTGGAGCTCGTGTTAAGACCTATTATTCAAATAATGTTTTTACTTATTGGTGCGACGATCGGAATTTTATTATTACCATCTGCATTTGAACTTATTCCCCTTCTCGACAGTCCGTGGATCAGTAATCCATATGTAGCAGCAATTGTTGGTGCTCTTATCTTTTTCATCTTATCTTTATTATTTGTCGATTCATTGATTCATTTTATGAAATGGATGGAAGAGAAGTTATTGCGTGCCCCAACCCCGGACCTTTTATTCGGAACGGTCGGGATGGTTATTGGACTTGTAGTGGCGTTTTTAGTAGGATTTGCGTTAAGCACGGTTGATATTCCACTTGTGGCGACAGTAGCGCCGCTAGTACTTTCAGTAGTGCTAGGTTATTTAGGGTTTCAAGTCGGATTCCAAAAGCGCGAGGAAATGTTAACGATGTTAACGCCTGCTAAATTTGTACCGGTGAAAAAGCAAGAAATCGAAGAGCCGATTGAAAAAACATCTTATAAATTGCTCGATACGAGCGTGATTATTGATGGCCGAATTGCGGATATTTCTGCAACTGGGTTTATGGAAGGGACATTTGTCGTGCCGCAATTTGTTTTGTCTGAACTGCAACATATTGCGGATTCGTCAGATACATTGAAACGAACTCGCGGTAGGCGAGGATTGGACATTTTAAAACGTCTTCAAAGCGAGCGTGTAGATGCTATCATGATTACGGAAGAAAGTTTCGATGAAGTAAGCGAAGTCGATTTGAAACTAATGCGCGCTGCGAAAAAAATGGGCGGCAAAGTCGTGACCAACGATTTTAACCTCAATAAAGTGTGTGAACTGCACAATGTTCCGGTATTGAATATTAATGATTTGGCGAATGCTGTAAAACCTGTGGTTATTCCAGGAGAAGATATGCATGTCGTAGTCATTAAAGACGGCAAAGAGCAAAATCAAGGTGTCGCTTATTTAGACGATGGGACGATGATTGTCATTGAAGGCGGTAAAGGGTTTATTGGCCAAGCGATCAATGTTACCGTTACGAGTGTGTTGCAGACTTCTGCAGGCCGAATGATTTTTGCGAAACCGCGTGAAGGCAAATAACGTGCAACATATGGATAAAGGATGTTTATTATGAATTATACAGTCGTCTTGCCTGCTGCTGGCAGTGGGAAACGAATGAAAGCTGACAAAAATAAATTATTACTTGAACTTTTCGGTAAGCCTATTTTTCTATATACATTAGAAGTTTTTCAACAAGACCCAAACTGTGATGCGATTTGGTTGGCGGTAAAAGAGCAAGAGCGGGAACTAATTGAAAACTATGTAAAACGCTATAACTTAACAAAAGTACAAGGTTACGCTACAGGGGGAACAGAACGGCAAGATAGTGTGAGAGCTTGCCTCGAAGCAATTCCACCTTGTGGCGTTGTTTTGGTTCATGATGCAGCAAGGCCATTTATCGACAAAGAAGTCATTGCGAATTTAGTGGAAACAGCTCACACGTCTGGTGCAGCAATAGCCGCTGTTCCGGTAAAAGATACCATTAAAAAAGCAGAAAATGGCATTATTTCAGAAACAGTAGACCGCAATCAATTATGGATGATTCAAACGCCACAAGCATTTCGTTATTCATTAATGTTAGAAGCAGCTCAAAAAGCTCACAACGATGGCTTTATGGGAACAGATGAAGCGATGCTTGTTGAACGGTTAAATTACCCTGTCGCGATTGTTGAGAGTACATACGAAAATATAAAAATGACGACGCCAGATGATTTGATTTATGGAAGAGCTATTCTGGAAAGTCGCTTACAGGAGGAACAGAAATGATTCGAATTGGACAAGGTTATGATGTGCATCAATTAGCAGAAGGACGCCCATTTATTTTAGGTGGCGTTGAAATCGAACACGACCGAGGACTTCTTGGTCATTCAGATGCAGACGTATTATTGCATACCATCACAGATGCGGCACTTGGCGCAATTGGTGGAGGCGATATCGGTAAACATTTTCCAGACACAGATCCGGAATTTAAAAACGCGGATTCTCGTAAATTATTGACGCACATTTGGCAATATGTAAAAGAACAAGGCTATGAGCTTGGCAATGTGGATTGCACTGTAATTGCGCAAAAACCGAAATTGGCGCCTTATATTGAACAAATGCGCGAATCAATTGCTAACTTACTTGAAGCAGATATTTCGCAAGTTAGTGTCAAAGCTACAACTTCAGAACACCTTGGGTTTGTTGGACGTGAAGAAGGAATTGCTGCGCTTGCAGTGATCCTACTAACAAAACACCCAGTTTCTCTTGATGTGCCAGAGTGATAGAATAGTAAAAGAATAAACGATATTTTAGGAGGAAATAAAATGACACAAGAAGTTCGCGTACGTTACGCACCAAGCCCGACAGGCCATTTGCATATCGGGGGCGCTCGTACAGCTTTATTTAATTATTTATTTGCACGTCATAACAACGGAAAATTCATTGTTCGCATTGAAGATACAGATACGGCTCGTAATATCGAAACAGGGATTATGTCTCAGTTGGATAACTTAAAATGGTTAGGCATTGAACACGACGAGTCTATTGATGTTGGCGGAGAATACGGTCCTTATCGTCAAATGGAACGTTTGGATACGTACAAAAATCATTCAGATCAAATGCTCGAAAAAGGATTGGCTTTTAAATGTTTCTGTACTCCTGAAGAGTTAGAAGTAGAACGCGATGCACAAAAAGCAGCGGGTATTGCAGCTCCTCAATACAGCGGAACTTGCCGTAACTTAACGGCGGAAGAAGTGGCTGAAAGAGAAGAGTCAGGTAAGACGTTTAGCATTCGTGCAAAAGTTCCTACAAACGTAACTTATGAATTTAACGATTTAGTACGCGGTCCGATTTCATTTGAATCAAAAGATATTGGCGACTGGGTGATGGTTAAAACGACAGGGATTCCGACGTATAACTTTGCCGTTGTTATTGATGATTATTTGATGAAGATTTCTCATGTTTTCCGCGGAGAAGAGCATTTGTCGAACACACCAAGACAAATGATGATATACGATGCATTTGGTTGGGATTATCCGAGCTATGGTCACATGACGTTAATCATTAACGAAGATCGTAAGAAATTATCGAAACGCGACGAGTCGATCTTACAGTTTATTTCACAATATAAAGAATTAGGCTATATTCCTGAAGCGTTATTTAACTTCTTTGCACTTCTAGGCTGGTCTCCAGAAGGAGAAGAAGAAATCTTCTCGAAAGAAGAATTTATTCGCATTTTTGATGTAGAACGTTTGTCTAAATCGCCATCGATGTTCGATAAGCAAAAGTTGATGTGGATGAACAACCAATATATTAAACAATTGCCGCTTGAAGAAGTTGTGAAATTAGCACTTCCGCATTTGCAAAAAGCAGGGAAATTACCAGAAGAAATGACACCAGAACAAACAGATTGGGCTAACAAGCTTGTTGCTTTGTATCACGATCAAATGAGCTATGGTGCTGAAATTACTGAGCTATCAGAACAATTTTTCACTGACGATTTAACATATGGCGAAGCTGAAAAAGAAGTGTTGGCTGGAGAACAAGTGCCGGAAGTAATGGCAGCATTTAAAGAGCAATTGGCTAGCTTAGAAAACTTTGAACCCGCTGAAATTAAAGCGGCAATAAAAGCTGTTCAAAAAGCAACAGGTCATAAAGGCAAAAACTTGTTTATGCCAATTCGTGTGGTTATTACTGGCCAAATGCACGGTCCTGAATTGCCAGATGCGATTTCTTTATTAGGAAAAGACAAAGCAATCGCGCGCGTAGCACAATATGCAAGTGCGTAACGTTGACTTATTCGGCTGACGGTGTAAAATGAATTTACTATCATTAAAACGTTGACGAGAAGAAGTACATGTAGCAAGCTCTCTAGAGAAGATCCTCACCGGCTGAAAAGGATCTGTGCCACTGCTGCATGGAAATGCCTCTCCGAGTGCTGAGTCGAAACAAGTAGACCAGACGTTTTGCCTGCGTTATAGGCTTTCGAGAGAAAAGGACGTTTTGTTCTTTTAATCAGAGTGGAACCGCGCAATTATGCGTCTCTGTCATTTATATGACAGGGGCGCTTTTTATTTTGGAACAGAAAGGAAGCGAGAAGAATGTTTAAGTTATTAAAAGACGATGTCGATGTCATTTTTGAACAAGATCCAGCAGCGCGTAATTATTGGGAAGTTATTCTTACGTATTCCGGTCTTCATGCCATTTGGTCGCACCGGCTGGCACATTTTTTCTTTAAGAATAAATTATTCTTTATTGCTCGTGTTATTTCCCAGATAAGTCGGTTTTTTACCGGAATCGAAATTCATCCAGGCGCTGTAATTGGCAGTCGATTCTTTATTGACCACGGCATGGGTGTTGTGATTGGCGAAACATGTGAAATCGGCGATAATGTGACGCTATACCAAGGCGTGACATTAGGCGGTACGGGGAAAGAACGTGGCAAACGCCATCCCACATTAGAAGACAATGTATTGGTTGCGACTGGCGCTAAAGTTTTAGGGTCTATCGTCATCGGCGCGAATTCTAAAGTTGGAGCGGGTTCGGTTGTTTTAAAAAATGTCCCAGTGAATTCCACAGTAGTAGGAATTCCGGGGAAAGTGGTTATGCAAAATGGTGTGAAAGTAAAGCAAGATTTAAATCACCAAAATATGCCCGATCCTGTCATGGATAAATGTGATGGCATGGAAGCGAAAATTGCTCAATTACAACATGAAATAGAACAGCTAAAAACATCAACGCAGAGAGAAGGGCGAGGTTTATGAGTATCCAAATTTTTAATTCGTTGTCACGACAAAAAGAAGAGTTTATTCCTTTAGAAGAAGGCAAAGTAAAAATGTATGTCTGCGGTCCAACGGTTTACAATTACATTCATATTGGCAATGCTCGCCCGGTTATCGTGTATGATACGGTGCGTCGCCATTTACAATACCGCGGTTACGATGTGAAATATGTATCAAACTTCACAGATGTTGACGATAAATTAATTAAAGCAGCGAATGAACTTGGTCAAGAAGTTCCTGAAATTGCAGAACGTTTTATCGCTGCTTATTTTGAAAATACAAAAGCGCTTGGCTGCGCAGAAGCGGACGTTCATCCGTTAGTAACCGATCATATGGCGCAAATTATTGAATTTATCGTGGCATTGATTGAAAAAGGCTATGCATATGAGTCGCAAGGTGATGTGTATTACAGAACGCGTAAATTTGATGGGTACGGCAAATTATCTCATCAATCTGTCGACGAATTAAAAATAGGCGCCCGAGTTGAAACAGGCGATAAAAAAGAAGATGAGCTAGATTTCGTTTTATGGAAAGCTGCCAAACCGAAAGAAATTTCATGGGATAGCCCATGGGGCAAAGGACGTCCAGGCTGGCACATTGAATGCTCGGTGATGGCACGTGAGCATTTAGGTGATACGATTGATATTCACGCAGGCGGACAAGATTTAACGTTCCCGCATCACGAAAATGAAATTGCCCAATCCGAAGCATTCACAGGAAAACCATTTGCGCATTATTGGATGCATAACGGGTATATTAATATTGATAACGAGAAAATGTCGAAGTCATTAAATAACTTTGTATTAGTGAATGACATATTGAAAGAACTAGACCCACAAGTGCTGCGCTTCTTCATGCTATCGGTTCATTATCGGCACCCAATCAATTACTCACAGCAATTGGTGGAAGATGCAGTGGCAGGGCTCGAGCGTTTACGTACAGCTTATGCAAACTTGAAACACCGTTTGAGTGCATCTGCTGACTTAGGCGATCATTCGGATACGTGGGTTCATAAAATTGAAGAGATTAAAACTGCGTTTATTGAAACTATGGACGATGACTTTAATACAGCAAATGCGATTTCAAGCTTGTTCGATTTGTCTCGTTTGTCAAATACGTATTTACTCGAAAAACAAACAGCAACATCCGTTTTAGAAACATTTATTGCGGTGTTTGATGAGTTGGCGGGTATCTTAGGATTGCCATTCAACCAACAAGAAGAATTACTGGACGAAGAAGTTGAGGCCTTAATGGCAGAACGTATTGAAGCGCGGAAAAACCGTGACTTTGCTCGTGCAGATGAGATTCGTGATTTATTCAAAGAAAAAAACATCATACTAGAAGATACAGCACAAGGGACACGCTGGAAGCGAGGGCAATAAAGTGAATGTTTTACGTAAAAATGATGTAGATCAATTAAATGCACTGGCTCTTGCTTATATGGGAGATGCGGTTTACGAACAAGCGGTACGTGAGCATTTATTGCGTTCGGGTCGCTCGAAACCGAATATTTTGCATCGTCAATCCACGACGTTTGTTTCGGCTAAAGCGCAAGCAGTGGTGCTGAAGCGGCTAACAGAAGAAGATTTTTTAACAGAAGCGGAACTAGCGGTCATGAGACGCGGACGCAACGCTAAGTCCGGATCGGTTCCTAAAAATACCGACGTACAAACTTATAATTTCAGTACAGCTTTTGAAGCGGTACTGGGATGGTTGTATTTAAAGGAAGAGCAAGCGCGTGTGGACGAAATCATTTCCTATGCGATTGAAATAATTGAAGAGCTGGGAGGCGTATTGAAATGACGGAAGAAGAGTTGGCACCAGAGATTATTGGTGGGAAAAACCCAGTACTCGAAGCATTAAGAGCAGACCGTGATATCAATAAAATCTGGATTGCTGAAGGCGTACAGAAAAAAGGTATCACCGAATTGTTGCAATTAGCGAAAGACAAAGGTGTTATTGTTCAATCTGTTCCGAAGAAAAAAATCGATGGCTTAACAGATACCAATCACCAAGGCATTGCAGCAGCTGTAGCTGCTTATAACTACGCAAGCTTGGACGATTTGTTTGACGCAGCAACAGCGAAAAATGAAGATCCGTTTTTCTTGATCTTAGATGAGTTAGAAGATCCGCATAATTTAGGATCTATTATGAGAACGGCCGATGCAATTGGCGTTCACGGATTGATCATTCCAAAGCGCCGAGCAGTTGGCTTAACGGGTGTTGTTGCAAAAGCTTCAACAGGCGCGATTGAACATGTGCCAGTCGTGCGCATTAATAACTTGTCGCAAACTGTAGATGAATTAAAAAAGCGTGGGGTATGGATTGCAGGTACTGATGCCAAAGAATCGGTGGATTACCGAAGAATGGATGCAGCTTTACCACTTGCCGTTATTATTGGCAGCGAAGGCAAAGGCATGAGTCGAATTTTGCGTGAGAAATGTGATTTCTTGTATCAATTGCCGATGATTGGACATGTGACATCGCTCAATGCTTCAGTAGCAGCAAGCTTATTGATGTACGAAGTTTACAGAAAGCGCAATCCATTAGGTTGATGCGATGAATATTCTGCTAGTTGATGGATATAACATCATTGGAGACTGGGTAGAACTGCAAGAACTAAAAAAAGATAAATTGGCAAATGCCAGAGATCGTTTGATTGAGCGAATGGCAGAATACCGGAGCTACAAAGGATGGCGCGTAATTATTGTGTTTGACGCCCATCTGGTTCCGGGCATTGAAGCCAAAAATCTTCATCATGATGTGGAAGTCATTTACACAAAAGAAAGTGAAACAGCGGATGAGCGGATTGAAAAGTTAGTAGCAAGTCTACATACGCGCCGCGACCAAATTTATGTGGCAACATCGGATTTAACCGAACAATGGGTCATTTTTGGCAAAGGCGCGTTGCGAATTTCAGCACGCGAATTGGAAATTGAAATGGTTGAAATCCAGGAGAACATCACTAAAAAAGTAAAAGAAATCCAAGAGCAGCGCGGAATTTCTAAAATACCACTGTCTGGAGAAGTAGCGGAAATTTTCGAAAAATGGCGAAGAGGCTTGAAATGAACGGTTGACGCTCATTTTTTCCTTCATGTATACTGAGGATATCGAGGCTCACGCAATCGGAGGGATCACCCGTGGAAAATCATGAGCAAGTTCAGCTTCAACGATTCACCGACATGACAGATGAAGAACTTGTCAGTTTAGTCCACAGTGGAAACACGGAGGCATTGGATTTTTTAATAACGAAGTTCCGGCCTTTTGTTCGAATGAAAGCGCGGTCGTATTTCCTGATTGGTGCTGATAAAGAAGACATTATTCAAGAAGGTATGATTGGTTTATACAAGGCGATTCGGGATTTTAAGAGCGATAAATTATCTTCTTTCCGTGCATTTGCAGAACTATGCATTATCCGTCAAATCATTACCGCCATTAAAACGGCAACGCGTCAAAAACATATTCCGCTGAATTCATATATTTCCTTGGACAAACCGATTTACGATGAAGAGTCTGACCGCACGTTAATGGATGTATTAACCGGAAACGGTGTAGACGATCCGGAAGATTTGATTATTCATAATGAAGAATTTCAGTATATGGAAGAGAAAATGGGCGAAGTACTTAGCGAATTAGAACGAGAAGTGCTAGCACTTTATCTTGATGGTCAATCTTATCAAGAAATCTCAGAAAAGCTTGAGCGTCACGTGAAATCGATTGATAACGCCTTGCAACGAGTCAAGCGAAAATTAGAACGCCACTTGCAGATTAATGAGATGCCTAGCTCTTGATGCGCGGTTGACATGTCTGTTTTAAGGTGATAACCTTGAAAAAGCTGTAAACTTGAATAAGGTGATAAAATGGCTAAAAAAATTGCATTAAGCTGCTCAAAATGTGCAACTCGTAATTATACGGTTCCTGCGAAAGCAGAATCTAGCACACGTTTGGAACTCAAAAAATTCTGTGCTCATTGTAATGAGCATACCGTGCATAAACAAACGATATGAATTTTAACTGAATGCCGGACGATATAGAGTGATTTTGAAATTCGGAGGTTTTTTAAATAATGGGTAACATTGGCAGTTTCTTTAAAAACGTCGTTTCGGAAATGCGGAAAGTTAGCTGGCCAAAACGAAAAGAACTTACACGTTATACAATCGTTGTTCTTGCTACTTGTATTTTCATGGCTCTCTTTTTCACAGTAGTCGATGCAGGTATTTCTAAATTATTCCGTTGGTTCATCGCACTATAAGATCGATAAGAATAATGCATAAAAAATAGCCCGTCATTCTATGAGAACGGGTTTTTTCATTTGGTAAAAAAGGAGGGATGGACGTTTAGTCCGCACGATTATGGAGAAAAATTGGTATGTAGTCCACACCTATTCAGGATATGAAAACAAAGTTAAAGCAAACTTGGAAAAGCGAGTGGAAACTATGGGGATGGAAGATTTGATCTTCCGTGTCATCATTCCTGAAGAACAAGAAACAGATTTTAAAGACGGCAAGAAACGTACAGTAATGCGTAAAACTTTCCCTGGATATGTCTTGGTTGAATTAATCATGACAGATGAATCTTGGTATGTTGTTCGAAATACACCAGGTGTTACCGGATTTATCGGTTCATCAGGTGGAGGCGCAAAACCAACACCATTGTTAGATGAAGAAGTTGAATTCATCTTGAAACAAATGGGAATGACGGAACGCAAAGTAGATATCGACTTTGCTGTTGCGGATACAGTTGAAGTTATGGAAGGGCCGTTCGCTAACTTCCAAGGGAAAGTAGAAGAAATTGATGATACAAAAGGCAAAGTTAAAGTGTCGATTGACATCTTCGGACGCGAAACCAAAATGGAACTGGATTTCGAGCAAGTTCAAAAAGTATAAAAGCCACTTGCTATTCTAAATTATTAATGGTATTATTTCATAGGTCAGACTGTCATAGGACACTCTGTACAATTTAGCTAATTCTATCAACATCGTTGACAGACAGATATTGAGTGGGAGGGGAAACCCTATTACCACATCACGGACTTAAGGAGGTGTGTTTCGTGGCTAAAAAAGTTGTTAAAGTTGTAAAGTTGCAGATTCCTGCAGCAAAAGCTAATCCAGCGCCACCAGTTGGTCCAGCATTGGGTCAAGCAGGTGTTAACATCATGGGCTTCTGTAAAGAGTTCAACGCGCGTACGGCAGATCAAGCAGGACTGATCATTCCAGTTGAGATTTCAGTATTTGAAGATCGTTCATTTACATTCATTACGAAAACTCCACCCGCAGCTGTTCTATTAAAAGTAGCAGCCGGTATTGAATCAGGTTCAGGCGAACCGAACCGCAATAAAGTAGCGACTGTGAAACGCGACAAAGTTCGCGAAATCGCAGAAACTAAAATGCCAGATCTAAATGCTGCTTCAGTTGAAGCTGCAATGTTGATGGTTGAAGGTACTGCTCGCAGTATGGGAATCGTAATCGAAGACTAATTCGAGCAGTTGTTTTTGGATGGGTTGCGCAGTTCATCATGAGCCGCGCAGCCTTTAATCGTGGGAGGTTCATTCCGTTATACCACAACAAGGAGGACGTTTAAAATGGCTAAAACAGGCAAAAAATTGCAAGACGCAGCAAAATTAATCGACCGTTCTAAACTATACGAAGCGAAAGAAGCTATCGAACTTGCTAAAAAAGCAAGCACAGTAAACTTCGACGCTACAGTAGAAGTGGCTTTCCGTCTAGGAATTGACACGCGTAAGAACGACCAGCAAATCCGTGGAGCAGTAGTACTTCCAAACGGAACTGGTAAAACTCAAAGCGTTTTAGTTTTCGCTAAAGGCGAAAAACTAAAAGAAGCTGAAGCGGCAGGCGCAGATTTCGTAGGCGACGCTGAATATATCCAAAAAATCCAACAAGGATGGTTTGACTTCGACGTGATCGTTGCAACTCCTGATATGATGGGTGAAGTTGGTAAACTTGGACGCGTTTTAGGACCAAAAGGCTTAATGCCAAACCCTAAAACAGGCACAGTTACATTTGATGTAACAAAAGCTGTTCAAGAAATCAAAGCTGGTAAAGTGGAATACCGTGCAGACAAAACAGGTATCATCCATGCGCCAATCGGGAAAGTTTCTTTTGATGACAGCAAACTTGCTGAAAACTTAGAAGCAATCTATGACGTAGTATTAAAAGCGAAGCCATCTTCTGCTAAAGGTACTTACATCAAATCATTGAACGTTACAACTACAATGGGACCTGCTGTTAAAGTAGATCCATCTAAAGTAGTTGCTAAATAAAATATTGACATCGTATTTCCGCTCTGCTATACTAGCGGAGTTGTGAAATACCCATTTGTACCGCAGACAGTAGGGGCGCTAGTCGCTTAATTTATCCCTGCCGAGGACATGATGAATTCAGTAAACATCTTTTTGATGCTGATTTTATGCCTCTGTGTCTGTAATGGACCAGAGGCTTTTCTTATGGACGGTATAAATGAAAAATCTATAGGAGGTGCCAAAATGAGCAAAGCAGTTGAAACGAAAAAAGTTGTCGTGCAAACAATCGCTGATAAATTCAATGCTGCAGCGTCAGTTGTAGTTGTTGATTACCGTGGATTGAACGTTGCACAATTAACAGAACTTCGTAAACAGCTTCGTGAAGCAGGCGTTGAGTTTAAAGTTTACAAAAACTCAATGACTCGTCGTGCGACTGAAATGCACGGACTTGAAGCGATCAACGAACACTTTACAGGACCAAACGCAATTGCATTTTCTAACGAAGATGTAGTAGCACCAGCACGTATCATCAACAACTTCGCGAAAGCGAACGAAGCGCTTGAAATTAAAGCGGGTGTTATCGAAGGTGCAGTCGCATCTGCTGAAGACATGAAAGCATTGGCAGAACTTCCATCACGCGAAGGCTTGCTATCTATGCTACTCAGCGTTCTACAAGCTCCAATGCGCAACTTTGCAGCTACAACAAAAGCAGTTGCAGATCAAAAAGAAGAACAAGGCGCTTAATAAGTTAGCCGGCTAAGCACGACAAAAAAATTACCTATCAATAGGAGGAAACTATAATGACACAAGAACAAATCTTAGAATCAATCAAAGAAATGACAGTTCTTCAACTTAACGACCTAGTAAAAGCAATCGAAGAAGAGTTCGGCGTAACTGCTGCTGCTCCTGTTGCTGCAGCTGCAGCTGGTGGCGCTGCTGAAGCAGAGCAAACTGAATTTGACGTAGTTCTTGCTTCTGCAGGCGATTCAAAAATCAAAGTAATCAAAGCAGTACGCGAAGTAACTGGTCTTGGTCTTAAAGAAGCGAAAGCTCTTGTAGACGAAGCTCCTAAAGCAATCAAAGAAGGCGTTTCTAAAGAAGACGCTGAAGAAATCAAAGGCAAACTTGAAGAAGTTGGCGCGTCAGTAGAAGTTAAGTAATTTCATGACTTTATAAAAAAAGGAGGAAAGTTCGTCAGTGTATACCGGCGGGCTTTTCTTCTTTTTAATTTATTAAGAAGACGAGCAACGGTCTATAATAAGGTGAATGCAAGGAGGACTAACTATGTCTCAACATTATTATTCCAAAAATCCTCAAACAAAAAGCAATCCTCGAGAATGGACAGACATACTACGAGGCGAGAAATTCCGATTCCAGACTGATGCAGGAGTTTTTAGCAAAAGTGAAGTCGATTTTGGGTCGCGGTTATTAATCGAGACATTCCAAAATTCCGCTATAGATGGACCGGTGCTGGATGTCGGCTGCGGTTATGGACCGATTGGAATGACGGTCGCAAAAATATCTCCTCAAAAACAAGTTCATATGGTAGATGTTAATACACGGGCTATTGAATTAGCCAAAACAAACGCAGAGAAAAATGATATTTCCAACGTTCGAATCTATGAAAGTGATGGATTGAGTACGGTGGAAGCTAGTGGTTTTTCTGCAATTTTAACAAACCCGCCGATTCGGGCAGGTAAAGAAACAATATTTCGTTTTTACGAAGAAGCTGCTGAGAAATTAGCGGATGGTGGATCGTTGTGGGTAGTCATCCAGAAAAAGCAGGGTGCTCCTTCTACACAGGTGAAATTAGAAGAACTTTTCGGTGAAGTAAAAGTGGTCGATAAGAAAAAAGGTTACTTTATTTTTGAAGCTCGAAAAGTTTGACTTGACAAAACGGCTGTGTTATTATAATAAAATGCAAAATTTATTATTTTGAGGTCGTTTGCCCTTTTTCGGGCTACGCATGACGACATAGCTAATCAAGTGTAAACCGAAAATGAGCTGATTTTAGTCTCGTTTTCTTTTTGTCTTTTCGATATCATACACTATTTTGTATAAATCGCAAAGACCTATAATCGTTTTATTGAGGGGTGAATAAGTTGGTAGGTCAACTAGTTCAGTACGGTCAACATCGTCAACGCAGAAGTTTTTCGAGAATCAGTGAAGTGCTGGATCTTCCGAACTTGATTGAAATTCAATCATCATCTTATGAATGGTTTCTCGAAGAAGGACTTCGTGAAATGTTCCGAGATATCTCGCCGATTGAAGATTTCACAGGAAATCTATCGCTCGAGTTTGTTGATTACAGTCTCGCGGAACCGAAGTATCCAGTCGATGAATCGAAAGAGCGCGACGTAACTTATGCGGCACCTTTGCGTGTGAAAGTACGTCTGCACAACAAAGAAACAGATGAAGTAAAAGAGCAAGATGTCTTCATGGGTGATTTCCCGTTAATGACAGAAACAGGTACTTTTGTAATCAACGGCGCAGAACGCGTTATCGTTTCTCAGTTGGTTCGTTCGCCGAGTGTTTATTTCCATGACAAGACAGATAAAAATGGTAAAAAAGGCTTTGGGGCAACTGTTATTCCGAACCGTGGAGCATGGTTAGAATACGAAACAGATGCAAAAGATGTTGTGTATGTCAGAATTGATCGCACGCGTAAATTACCGGTAACGGTTCTTTTAAGAGCGCTTGGTTTCGGATCTGATCAAGAAATCATCGATTTACTTGGAGATAACGAATATCTTCAAAATACACTTGAAAAAGATAACACAGAGAGCACAGACAAAGCGCTTCTTGAAATTTATGAACGCCTGCGCCCTGGTGAGCCACCAACAGTTGAAAGTGCGAAGAGCTTACTATATTCACGCTTCTTTGACCCAAAACGCTATGATTTAGCAAATGTTGGTCGTTATAAAATGAACAAAAAGCTTCATATTAAAAACCGTCTTTTCAATCAGACAATTGCAGAAACATTGGCAGATCCTGAAACAGGCGAAATTTTAGTTGAAGCTGGTACATTGATTGATCGTCGTGTATTGGATCGCTTAATTCCGAACTTAGAAAATGGTGTTGGTTTCCATACTGTTTCTCAAGTAGGTGGCGTTCTAGAAGGCGAAGTTACTTTACAGTCAATCAAAATTTATGCGCCAAACAACGAAGACCAAAAAGAAATTACTGTTATTAGTAATGCTTATATAGAAGATAAGATTAAGCATGTAACACCGGCTGATATTATTTCTTCTATTAGTTACTTCTTTAACCTTCTTTATGGTGTCGGAAACACAGATGATATTGATCATCTTGGTAACCGCCGTCTACGTTCAGTAGGTGAGCTTTTACAAAACCAATTCCGTATCGGTTTATCACGTATGGAGCGCGTAGTGCGTGAGCGTATGTCGATCAACGATACACAAGCAATCGTGCCTCAGCAATTGATTAATATCCGTCCGGTTATTGCATCGATTAAAGAGTTCTTCGGTAGTTCTCAGCTTTCTCAGTTTATGGATCAAACCAATCCACTTGCTGAATTGACACACAAACGTCGTCTATCGGCGCTTGGACCCGGTGGTTTAACACGTGAACGTGCGGGCTTTGAAGTACGTGATGTTCACTATTCTCATTATGGTCGCATGTGTCCAATTGAAACGCCTGAGGGCCCGAACATTGGATTGATTAACACATTGTCAACATTTGCGAAAGTGAACAAGTTTGGTTTCATTGAAACCCCTTATCGCCGTGTAGATGCTGAAACAGGTGTTGTTACAAAACATATCGATTACTTAACTGCTGATGAAGAAGATAACTATGTAGTGGCTCAAGCCAATTCTAAATTGAATGACGATGGTTCATTCGTTGAAGAAGGCATTGTGGCACGTTTCCGCGGAGAAAACACGATTTACAAACGCGGCAGCATTGACTACATGGATGTTTCTCCAAAACAGGTTGTTTCTGTAGCAACAGCGTGTATTCCGTTCCTTGAAAACGATGACTCCAACCGAGCATTAATGGGAGCGAACATGCAACGTCAAGCAGTTCCGTTATTAAATCCGGAAGCTCCTTTTGTAGGAACTGGAATGGAACATTTGGCAGCGCGTGATTCTGGTGCAGCTGTTGTAGCAAAAAATGATGGTATTGTAGAGTTTGTGGAAGCTAAAGAAATTGCAGTCCGCCGCATTGAAGTTGTGGATGGTAATGAAGTTAGAGGCGACCTTGATACTTACAAATTGCAGAAATTCGTTCGTTCTAACCAAGGAACAAGTTATAACCAACGCCCAATTGTTAAAGTTGGAGACCGAGTTTCTAAACGCGATATTCTAGCCGATGGACCTTCAATGGAACGCGGAGAGATGGCATTAGGAAGAAACGTATTGGTTGCCTTCATGACATGGGATGGTTTTAACTACGAAGATGCGATTATCATGAGTGAACGTTTAGTTAAAGACGATGTTTATACATCTGTTCATATTGAAGAGTACGAATCTGATTCACGTGATACAAAACTAGGGCCGGAAGAAATTACGCGCGATATTCCGAACGTTGGGGAAGACGCATTACGTAACTTGGATGACCGTGGAATTATCCGTGTCGGAGCTGAAGTAAAAGATGGAGATATTCTTGTTGGTAAAGTAACACCTAAAGGGGTTACGGAACTAACTGCTGAAGAACGTCTTTTACATGCTATATTTGGCGAAAAAGCACGCGAAGTTCGCGATACTTCATTGCGAGTGCCTCACGGTGCTGGCGGTATTGTATTGGATGTTAAAATCTTCAATCGTGAAGATGGAGACGAACTACCACCGGGTGTTAATCAGTTAGTCCGTGCATACATCGTTCAGAAACGTAAAATTTCTGTTGGTGATAAAATGGCCGGACGTCACGGAAACAAAGGTGTTATTTCAAGAATTTTACCTGAAGAAGATATGCCGTTTATGCCTGATGGCACGCCAGTTGACATTATGTTGAACCCACTTGGTGTACCTTCTCGTATGAATATCGGTCAGGTACTTGAATTACACCTTGGAATGGCTTCTCGTTCACTTGGAATTCATATGGCTTCGTCTGTATTTGATGGAGCAAATGAAGAAGATGTGTTGGAGACAATGGAAGAGTCAGGTATGCCGCGCGATGGCAAAACGATTCTTTATGATGGCCGTTCTGGTGAAGCGTTCGATAACCGTGTGTCTGTAGGGATTATGTATATGATTAAACTTGCCCACATGGTCGACGACAAATTGCACGCACGTTCAACTGGACCTTACTCATTGGTTACACAACAACCATTGGGTGGTAAAGCACAATTCGGCGGACAGCGTTTTGGTGAGATGGAAGTATGGGCACTTGAAGCATATGGTGCAGCTCATACATTACAAGAAATCTTAACGGTTAAATCGGATGATGTTGTAGGTCGTGTGAAAACTTATGAAGCAATTGTTAAAGGTGAAAGTGTACCGGAACCAAGTGTGCCGGAATCATTTAAAGTATTAATTAAAGAGCTTCAAAGTTTAGGTATGGACGTTAAAATGTTAACTATTGATGATGAAGAAATTGAGTTGCGTGATTTGGATGAAGAAGAAGATCTTCAACCAGCTGACTCATTAAATATCTTACCAATTGCAGATGCAGAAGCACCGGTTGGAACAATTGATTAATAATTACTGGAATCGAGCGGCTTTAACCGGCCGTTCTCCAGTTATTCATTCAGCCATTACCGAGGAAGAGCCGTACAGAAACTCGAGACAAAAGGGAGGTAGGCTCCTTGATAGATGTTAATAATTTTGAGTATATGAAAATCGGATTAGCGTCACCCGATAAAATTCGCTCATGGTCTTATGGAGAAGTCAAAAAGCCAGAAACAATCAATTACCGTACATTAAAACCTGAAAAAGATGGTTTGTTCTGCGAACGTATTTTCGGTCCTACAAAGGATTGGGAATGTCATTGTGGTAAATACAAACGCGTTCGTTATAAAGGTGTTGTCTGTGATCGTTGTGGCGTTGAAGTTACACGTTCAAAAGTTCGCCGTGAGCGCATGGGACACATTGAATTAGCAGCTCCTGTTTCACACATTTGGTATTTCAAAGGAATTCCGAGCCGCATGGGACTTATCTTAGACATGTCTCCACGTTCACTTGAAGAAGTTATTTACTTTGCTTCTTATGTAGTAATCGATCCTGCGGATACACCACTTGAAAAGAAACAGCTTCTATCTGAAAAAGAATACCGCGCTTACCGTGATAAGTTTGGCAAGAAATTCCAAGCTGCTATGGGAGCGGAAGCAATCAAACGTCTATTACAAGAAATTGACCTTGAGCGCGAAACGGATTCTTTAAAAGAAGAGTTGAAAACAGCTCAAGGCCAACGCCGCACTCGTGCGATTAAACGCCTTGAAGTCGTAGAATCATTCCGTAACTCAGGGAACAACCCTGATTGGATGATTTTAGATGTTTTACCTGTTATTCCACCTGAACTACGTCCGATGGTTCAATTAGATGGCGGTCGCTTTGCGACTTCTGATTTAAATGACTTGTATCGTCGTGTAATCAACCGGAATAATCGTTTGAAACGTCTTTTGGATCTTGGTGCGCCAAGCATTATCGTTCAAAACGAAAAACGCATGCTTCAAGAAGCTGTTGATGCTTTGATCGATAACGGTCGTCGTGGTCGTCCGGTTACGGGACCAGGGAACCGTCCATTGAAATCTCTTTCTCATATGTTAAAAGGTAAACAAGGACGTTTCCGTCAAAACCTTCTTGGTAAACGAGTTGATTACTCAGGCCGTTCAGTAATTGTAGTTGGACCTAACCTGAAAATGTATCAGTGTGGTTTGCCGAAAGGAATGGCAATCGAATTGTTCAAACCTTTCGTTATGAAGGAATTGGTTGAACGCGGATTGGCTCATAACATTAAGAGTGCAAAACGCAAAATTGAACGTCTTCATTCTGAAGTTTGGGATGTATTAGAAGATGTAATCAAGGAGCATCCGGTTCTATTGAACCGAGCACCAACTCTTCACAGATTAGGTATCCAGGCATTTGAACCGACACTAGTTGAAGGTAAAGCAATCCGTCTACATCCACTTGTATGTACTGCATACAATGCCGATTTTGATGGTGACCAAATGGCTGTTCACGTACCTTTATCTTCTGAAGCACAAGCTGAAGCGAGATTATTAATGCTTGCAGCTCAAAACATTTTGAATCCAAAAGACGGAAAACCTGTTGTAACACCATCTCAGGATATGGTTTTAGGAAACTATTACTTAACACTTGAGCGCAAAGGTGCTACAGGAGAAGGCGCTACTTTCTCAGGACCTGAAGAAGTTATGATCGCTTATCAAACAGGCCATGTGCATTTGCATACACGTATTGCGATTCAAGCTGGAGCTGTAAACAACCCGACGTTCACAGAAGAACAAAACAAAATGCTTTTACTAACTACAGTTGGTAAAATTATTTTCAATGAAATTCTGCCGAAGTCATTCCCGTATATTAACGAACCGACTGATTTCAACTTGCAGGTAGAGACACCAGCGAAATATTTCGTTCCAACAACGACTGATATTCGTAAGCATATTGAAGAAGCGGAACTTGTAACACCGTTTAAAAAGAAAATTCTTGGTGAAATCATTGCAGAAGTATTCAAACGTTTCCATATTACGGAAACTTCGAAAATGCTTGATCGCATGAAGAGCCTTGGATTTAAATATTCGACACAAGCCGGCATCACTGTTGGTGTGTCAGATATCGTAGTTCTTCCAGATAAGGGAGAAATTTTAATCAGTGCACAAGAAAATGTAGATAAAGTAATGAAACAATTCCGTCGCGGATTGATTACAGAAGAAGAACGATATGCACGTGTCATTTCATATTGGAGTAATGCAAAAGATATCATTCAAGGTAAATTGATGGCATCTCTTGATAACTTAAACCCGATCTTTATGATGAGTGATTCCGGAGCTCGTGGTAATGCTTCCAACTTTACACAGCTTGCTGGTATGCGCGGATTGATGGCCAACCCGGCTGGACGTATTATCGAACTTCCGATTAAATCTTCTTTCCGTGAAGGATTGACAGTACTTGAGTACTTCATCTCTACCCACGGTGCTCGTAAAGGTCTTGCCGATACAGCACTGAAAACAGCCGATTCTGGTTACTTAACTCGTCGTTTAGTAGACGTTGCCCAAGATGCAATCGTTCGCGAAAATGACTGTGGAACAGATAGAGGATTGTTGGTTGGAGCGTTGATGGAAGGTACAGAAGTAATTGAAGAGCTTGATGAGCGTATCGTTGGTCGTCATGCTAAGAAAACAATTCGCCATCCTGAAACAAAAGAAATTATTGTAGCAAAAGACGAATTGATTACTCAAGATTTAACTCGTCTTATTGTAGAAGCGGGCATTAAAGAAGTTACAATCCGTTCTGCATTTACATGTAATACAAAACACGGTATTTGTAAGAAATGTTACGGCACGAACTTAGCAACTGGAGACGAAGTTGAAGTGGGCGAAGCAGTAGGTATTATTGCAGCTCAGTCAATCGGTGAGCCAGGAACTCAGCTTACAATGCGTACATTCCATACAGGTGGGGTTGCAGGAGACGATATTACTCAAGGTCTTCCGCGTATCCAAGAAATATTTGAGTCGCGTAATCCTAAAGGTCAAGCAGTTATTTCTGAAATTACAGGTACAGTTACTGAAGTTGAAGAAATTCGTGAAGGTCAGAAGGAAGTAACGATTCAAGGTGACGTTGAAACTCGTAAGTATTTAGCTCCTTATAATGCGCGCATCAAAGTTCAAGTAGATGACGCTATTGTACGAGGCGAAGTATTAACGGATGGTTCAATTGATCCGAAACAATTGCTTCAAGTAAAAGACGTTCAAGCTGTTCAAGTGTATCTATTGAAAGAAGTTCAAAAAGTATACCGTATGCAGGGTGTAGAAATCGGCGATAAGCACGTAGAAGTTATGGTTCGTCAAATGTTCCGTAAAGTTCGCGTAATTGAAGCCGGAGATACTGAATTGCTACCAGGTTCACTATTGGATATTCACCAATTCACTGAAGCGAACGTAAAAGCGGTTCTAGAAGGTAACTTACCAGCGACAAGCCGTCCTGTAATTCTAGGGATTACAAAAGCTTCTCTTGAAACAGAATCATTCTTATCAGCCGCATCCTTCCAAGAAACGACTCGTGTCTTAACAGATGCAGCGATCAAAGGAAAACGTGATGAGCTACTAGGATTGAAAGAGAACGTTATTATCGGCAAACTTGTTCCAGCTGGAACAGGAATGCAACGTTACCGTCAAATCAAAATTGCTCAAAGCGAAAAAGCAGCGCAGCAAGAAATTGTCGGTACAGAATCATAAAATAGATTTCTTGGATTCCGGGGAGGTTGAAAAATCTCCTCGGGATTTTTCAAGAACTTTGTTGACAGCACTAACATAGGATGATAACATGTTAAGGGTTGATGGTTAACGGTTTGATGCTTTGGAGGATATGCAAATGTCTAATGAAAAAGTAAAACAGACAAGTGAAATAATCATCGGTACAAAGCAGACAGTAAAAGCATTAAAAAGCGGTATTGTCCAAGAAGTAATAGTGGCAAAAGACGCGAACGATCGAATGACCGAACAGATCGTCCATCTAGCTTTAGAAAAAGGTATTCGGATCGAATTTGCAGATTCACGATTAAAGCTTGGCAAAGCATATGGCATTAATGTCGGTGCAGCTGCAGTAGCTATTACTGGATAACAGTTTTTGTGTAAATCACAAAGACTTTGTTTTTTACCCAAAAATGAACCACCTGGATATGTGGTATTAGAACACCTTTTGAGAGGAGGAAAAATCGATGCCTACAATTAACCAATTAGTTAACAAGCCTCGTAAACCAAAGAGCACTAAATCTGATTCACCAGCCCTAAACAAAGGGTACAACAGCTTTAAAAAGTCTCAAACTAACGTGACATCACCACAAAAACGTGGAGTATGTACTCGTGTTGGTACAATGACACCTAAAAAGCCAAACTCGGCATTGCGTAAATATGCGCGTGTACGTTTGACTAACCAAATTGAGGTTAATGCTTACATCGGCGGCGAAGGTCACAACCTTCAAGAGCACAGTGTAGTTCTTCTTCGCGGCGGACGCGTAAAAGATTTACCGGGTGTACGTTACCATATCGTACGTGGAGCACTTGATACAGCTGGAGTTACTGGTCGTATGCAAAGCCGTTCTAAATACGGAACTAAACGCCCTAAAGTTAAAAAATAATATTTTAAATTAACGAAGTGACTTCGTTGAAAGGAGGAACATACATGCCTCGTAAAGGTCCTGTAGCTAAACGTGACGTGTTGCCAGATCCAATTTATAATTCAAAATTGGTGACACGCTTAATTAATAAAATGATGGTTGACGGAAAAAGAGGTACTTCACAAAAGATCCTATACGGAGCGTTTGAGTTAGTTAAAGAACGCAGCGGTAAAGATCCAATTGAAGTATACGAACAAGCATTGACTAACGTTATGCCAGTTCTTGAAGTACGCGCTCGCCGTGTTGGTGGAGCTAACTACCAAGTACCGGTTGAAGTTCGTCCTGAACGCCGTACAACTTTAGGTCTTCGCTACCTTGTAAACTATTCACGTCTTCGTGGAGAGAAAACAATGGAAGAGCGTTTGGCTAATGAAATTTTAGATGCTGCTAACAACACTGGTGCAGCTGTTAAGAAACGTGAAGATATTCATAAAATGGCGGAAGCAAACAAAGCGTTTGCACATTACCGCTGGTAATTTCTTTCGAGATGTTTACATCTTAATCCGAAATGGAAGGAGAAAAACAACATGGCTAGAGAGTTCTCCTTAGACAAAACACGTAATATCGGGATCATGGCACACATTGATGCTGGTAAAACGACTACTACGGAGCGTATTTTATACTACACAGGTAGAATCCACAAAATTGGGGAAACACATGAAGGTGCTTCTCAAATGGACTGGATGGAGCAAGAGCAAGAGCGTGGAATCACGATCACTTCTGCTGCAACTACCGCTTCATGGAGAGAACATCGCGTTAACATTATCGATACGCCAGGACACGTAGATTTCACGGTAGAAGTTGAACGTTCACTACGCGTACTTGATGGTGCAGTAACAGTTCTTGATGCTCAATCAGGTGTTGAACCTCAGACTGAAACAGTTTGGCGTCAAGCTACAACTTACGGTGTTCCACGTATCGTATTTATAAACAAAATGGATAAAATCGGTGCTGATTTCCTTTACTCTGTAGGCACATTGCACGAACGTCTACAAGCAAATGCTCACCCGATCCAATTGCCAATCGGTGCAGAAGATGAGTTCTCAGCTATTATCGATTTAGTTGAAATGAACGCACGTTTCTATGCAAACGATTTGGGAACTGAAATTACTGAAGGTGAAATTCCTGAAGAATATAAAGAACTTGCTGAGGAATGGCACACTAAATTAGTGGAAGCTGTTGCTGAGCTTGATGAAGAGCTAATGGAGAAATACCTTAGCGGTGAAGAAATTACTGTTGAAGAACTTAAAGCTGGTATCCGTAAAGGAACACTAGATGTTGAGTTTTATCCAGTAGTTTGTGGAACTGCATTTAAAAACAAAGGGGTTCAATTAATGCTTGATGCAGTAATTGATTACCTACCATCTCCATTGGATGTACCACCGATGACTGGTGTTCTTCCAGACTCGGACGAAGAAGTATTACGTAAGCCTGACGAAAGCGAACCATTCTCTGCGTTAGCGTTTAAAGTAATGACAGATCCATACGTAGGGAAATTAACTTTCTTCCGTGTATATTCTGGATCACTTAAATCTGGATCATATGTTCAGAACTCTTCTAAAGGTAAGCGTGAGCGCGTTGGACGTATCCTACAAATGCACGCAAACTCTCGTGAAGAAATTGCTGAAGTATACTGCGGTGATATCGCTGCTGCTATCGGTCTTAAAGATACATCAACAGGTGATACTTTAAGTGACGAGAAACATCAGGTTATTCTAGAGCGTATGGTATTCCCAGAGCCAGTTATTTCTCTTTCTGTAGAACCTAAGTCTAAAGCTGACCAAGATAAAATGGGTCAAGCACTTGGTAAATTACAAGAAGAAGATCCAACTTTCCGTGCGCATACTGACCAGGAAACTGGCCAAACAATCATCGCAGGTATGGGTGAACTTCACCTTGATATCCTAGTTGACCGTATGCGTCGTGAATTCAACGTAGAAGCTAATGTGGGTGAACCTCAGGTATCTTACCGTGAGACATTCCGTCAGTCTGCTAAAGTTGAAGGTAAATTCGTACGTCAATCTGGTGGACGTGGACAATTCGGACACGTTTGGATTGAATTCTCTCCAAACGAAGAAGGAGCAGGTTTTGAATTTGAAAATGGTATCGTTGGTGGTGTTGTTCCGCGTGAATACATTCCAGCAGTTGAAGCGGGTCTACGCGACTCTCTAGACAACGGTGTTATCGCCGGATATCCTTTAATTGATATCAAAGCTCGTTTATTCGACGGATCTTACCATGATGTTGACTCGAATGAAATGGCATTTAAAGTAGCTGCTTCTATGGCTCTTAAAAATGCAATCTCTAAAGTAAATCCGGTTCTTCTTGAGCCGCTTATGCGTGTTGAGGTTGTTATCCCTGAGGAATACCTTGGAGATATCATGGGTGACATTACGTCACGCCGCGGCCGTGTAGAAGGTATGGAAGCTCGTGGAAACGCGCAAGTTGTCCGTGCTATGGTACCACTTGCACAAATGTTCGGTTATGCAACTTCATTGCGTTCTAATACGCAAGGTCGTGGTGTGTTCTCAATGCACTTTGATCACTATGAAGAAGTACCGAAATCAATTTCTGAAGAAATTATCAAAAAAAATAAAGGTCAATAATTGAATTTTGATCTTTAATCAAGTATAAATAGTTTGTATGCCTGGAATAATAGGGCCCTATTATTCCGGCGCTTCAAATGAACAATCACTTATATTTCGAGGAGGATTTTTCTAATGGGTAAAGCTAAATTTGATCGCTCTAAAACACACGCAAACATTGGTACAATTGGTCACGTCGATCACGGTAAAACAACTTTAACTGCAGCAATCGCTACAGTTCTTGCAAAACAATCAGGTGGGGAAGCTCGTTCGTATGCACAAATCGACAACGCTCCTGAAGAAAAAGAACGCGGAATCACTATCAACACTTCACACGTTGAATATGAAACTGCAACTCGTCACTACGCACACGTAGATTGCCCTGGACACGCCGATTATGTTAAAAACATGATCACTGGTGCTGCTCAAATGGACGGCGGGATCTTAGTAGTATCTGCTGCTGATGGCCCAATGCCACAAACTCGTGAGCACATCCTTCTTTCACGTCAAGTTGGTGTTCCTTACCTAGTTGTATTCATGAACAAATGCGATATGGTAGATGACGAAGAACTTCTTGAACTAGTTGAAATGGAAGTTCGCGACCTTCTTTCTGAATACGATTTCCCTGGCGATGACATTCCTGTTATCAAAGGTTCTGCTCTTAAAGCTCTTGAAGGAGAAGCTGAGTGGGAAGAGAAAATCGTTGAATTAATGAACGCTGTTGATGAGTATATCCCTACTCCACCACGTGACACTGACAAGCCATTCATGATGCCTGTTGAGGATGTATTCTCAATCACTGGCCGTGGAACAGTTGCTACTGGTCGTGTTGAGCGTGGACAAATCAAAATCGGTGATAACGTTGATATCATTGGTCTTACTGAAGAACCAAAATCTACAACTGTAACTGGTGTAGAAATGTTCCGTAAATTACTTGACTATGCTGAAGCTGGCGACAATATTGGCGCACTTCTACGCGGAGTTTCTCGTGATGACGTACAACGTGGACAAGTATTGGCTAAACCAGGCACAATTACTCCACACACTGAGTTCAAAGCTGAAGTTTATGTTCTTTCAAAAGAAGAGGGTGGACGTCACACTCCATTCTTCACAAACTACCGTCCGCAGTTCTACTTCCGTACAACTGACGTAACTGGTGTTTGTAACCTTCCTGAAGGTGTAGAAATGGTTATGCCTGGAGATAACATCGAAATGATCGTTTCTCTAATCTCTCCTATCGCACTTGAAGAAGGAACTAAGTTCTCTATCCGTGAGGGTGGACGTACTGTAGGCGCTGGCGTTGTTGCTTCAATCACGAAGTAAGAATTGCTAAGTGTTAATTAAAGACCCTGTCTCATTAAACAATGAGACAGGGTCTTTTTTTGCGTGATTTTTAGTGATAAAGAGGAAGTTAGACCGAAAAAGGAACTTGTTCATAAAATATTCAAACTTTTTTAAAATTGTTTTAAACCTAGCAATAGCAACAATGAAAACGGATACATGATTCTTGAATGTTCAAAATTAACAAAAAACTTAGTGAAAGCCGATTGACACGGGTCGCAATAGGCGATATGATAGCAACAATTTACAAAACAAATACAGAATTCGATATATTGCATATTATAAAACTTTCGAGAAAGAAGTGGACATCATGAGTGAACAAGTAATTTATATGAATGGTGAATTCGTGAAAAAGGAAGACGCTAAGATTTCAGTTTATGATCACGGTTTTTTATACGGTGATGGAGTGTTTGAAGGGATACGTTCTTATAACGGTAATGTCTTTCGACTGGAAGAACACCTTGAGCGACTTTACGATTCAGCAAAATCTGTGATGCTCGAGATTCCACATTCTTTTGATGAAATGATTGAGATTGTTGTCCGCACACTTAGAGAAAACAAGTTTAAAGATGCTTATATCCGTCTTATCGTTTCAAGAGGAGTAGGGAACCTTGGGTTAGATCCTTATAGTTGTTCACATCCAAGTGTTATTGTAATAGCCGAACCTTTATCATTGTTTCCGAAGTCTATGTATGAAACAGGGTTAGAGATTGTTTCTGTAGCTACACGACGAAGCAGATCGGATGTATTAAGCCCGAAAGTTAAATCTTTGAATTATATGAACAACATTCTAGTAAAGCTTGAAGCTAATCTAGCAGGTGTTTCTGAAGCGCTTATGCTTAACGATCAAGGCTACGTGGCTGAAGGTTCAGCAGACAACATTTTTATTGTTCGTAAAAATAAAATATTAACACCTCCAGGGTATGTAGGAGCTCTCGAAGGAATTACGCGTAATGCCATTATAGATATAGCAACTAAAAAAGGTTATGACATTCAAGAAGGTGTTTTCACTAGACATGATGTATACGTAGCTGATGAAGTTTTCTTAACAGGAACTGCTGCTGAAGTCATTTCGGTAGTGAAAGTAGATGGTCGAGTGATAGGCGAAGGAAAGCCGGGACCAGTTACGAATGATTTACTTGTATCATTTAGAGAGCTTGTTCAAAACGATGGTGTAAAAGTTTATTCAGATCAGTTAAATGTAGTTTAAAAAAACCGAATATTAGTTCAACTCAATGACGAGGTTAAAGTAAATGGAAGCTGTATTCACAGAGAACCGGTATAGGTGGAAGCCGGTAATACAACCATTTACGACATCCCCTCTGAGTGGATTGCTGAAAGGCTTTGGCCGTTTAGGTAGTCCCGGTGACTTGTAAGTTAAAAGTTATCGTTATCAGCAGATAAGCAATGCTTATCTATAAGGCTGCGGTTGCGCAGTAAAGTAGGGTGGTACCATGAAACTTTTTCATCCCTATGCAAAGAACAAGTTTCTTTGTGTAGGGATGAAAAAGTTTTTTTGTTTCATAAGAGCTTTAGAAAAGGAGGCGGAAAGATTGGGAGTAGACGTAAAAGTTAGAGAAGAAGTTAAACAGGAATTAACAGGCAATGGGGCGGATGTGCTAATTCAATCTTTGAAAAATCAAGGAGTAGAAATCATTTTCGGATATCCTGGAGGCGCGGTGCTACCAATTTACGATGCCTTGCACCAAAATCCGATACGACACATATTGGCGCGACATGAACAAGGTGCAATTCATGCAGCTGAAGGCTATGCAAGAGTGTCCGGGAAAACCGGTGTTGTACTTGCTACATCAGGTCCAGGAGCAACGAATTTGGTAACAGGTATAGCGGATGCCATGTTGGATTCCTTGCCATTAGTAATCTTTACCGGACAAGTTGCAACTTCAGTAATTGGAACCGATGCTTTTCAAGAAGCGGATATTGTCGGAATTACTCAGCCGATTACAAAGCATAATTACCAAGTGAAAAAAGTTTCGGATCTGCCAAGAATTGTGAAGGAGGCATTTTACATCGCTTCTACCGGGCGTCCCGGACCAGTTCTAGTAGATATTCCTAAAAATATTGCGACAGAACTATTCTTATCTACTAAAGAAGAAGAGGGAGTTAACTTGCCGGGTTATCAACCAACTACTAGCCCGAACTTCCTGCAAATCCAAAAAGCAGCACAGCTATTATCACAATCGAAAAAGCCGTTAATTTTAGCAGGTGCAGGTGTGCTAGCAGCCAAAGCAACTGAAGAGCTTAAAGCCTTTTCTGAACGTCATCAAATTCCAATTACCAATACACTACTCGGATTGGGCAGCATCGCTGGCGAACATGAACTATTCCTAGGAATGGCCGGCATGCATGGAACTTACACAGCAAACACCGCAATTTGTGATTGCGATGTGCTGCTAAATATCGGTGCTCGGTTTGATGACCGGTTAACTGGAAATTTAGCTCACTTTGCACCAAATGCTCAAGTAATTCATATCGATATCGATCCAGCAGAAATTGGCAAAAATGTACCAACAGCAATTCCGATTGTTGCAGATGCGAAAGAAGCATTGATTCAATTGTTGAAACAACCATTTGAAAGCCCTAATACAACAGAGTGGATAGCAAAATTATCCGGCAATAAAGCGGAATATCCACTTCAGTATCATGTGAAGGGCCGAGAAGGCATTCTTCCTCAACAAGCGGTTGAATTGATTCACCGATTGACTAATGGAGACGCTGTTGTAACGACGGATGTCGGGCAGCACCAAATGTGGGCGGCGCAATATTACCGATTTAACAATCCACATAACTGGGTAACTTCAGGGGGCTTAGGCACAATGGGATTTGGTTTCCCAGCAGCAATCGGTGCACAATTGGCAAAACCGGATGAAAAAGTTATTTCCATCGTAGGAGACGCTGGTTTCCAAATGACGTTGCAGGAATTGTCACTGCTTCAAGAGCTACGCCTTCCGGTAAAAATTGTTATCTTGAACAATCAAAGTTTGGGAATGGTAAGACAATGGCAAGAGACGTTTTATGAGTCGCGTTATTCTCAGTCGTTAATGCCTGTTCAACCTGATTTTGTTAAATTGGCAGAAGCTTATAACGTTAAAGGTTATAAAGTGGAAACGATGGAAGAAGCAGAAGCTGTTTTTACAGAAGCATTTAATTCAAACGAGCCGGTTTTGATCGATTGTCGCGTAGTGCAATTGGAGTGTGTGTATCCAATGGTGGCACCTGGTAAAGGCTTGAATGAAATGATCGGAGTGAAAGGCGAATGAAACGAGTTATTACCACAACGGTGATCAACCAAAGCGGGGTGTTGAACCGCGTTACCGGATTGCTGATGAAACGACAGTTCAACATCGAAAGCATCTCGGTTGGTCATACAGAACAGCCTGGCATGTCGAAAATGACTTTTGTCGTTAATGTAGAAGATAAAGGCAAATTGGAACAATTATTAAAGCAACTGCAAAAGCAAATTGATGTAATTAAAGTAAATGATATTACAGATAAAGCAATGGTGATGAGAGAGTTGGCGTTGGTCAAAGTGGTTGTTCCACCAGCAGTCAGAAGTGAAATTCTCAGCATTGTTGAACCGTTCCGAGCAACGGTCGTTGATATGAGCAAAAATGTAACAACATTCCAAGTTACGGGCGACCCAGAAAAAATTGAAGCATTCATTGATTTAATGAGACCTTATGGTGTCAAAGAACTGACCCGAACCGGTGTATCCGCTTTTGTCAGAGAAACACAAAAAACTCAAGTACCACAATTAAACATCCTATAAAAAACCCAAACTCGAGGAGGAAATTAAAAATGGCAAAAATGTATTATAACCAAGACGTAAACGAACAGGTACTTAAAGGAAAGACAATCGCGGTAATCGGATATGGTTCACAAGGTCATGCACATGCTCAAAATTTAAAGGAATCTGGCTTTGATGTAGTAGTTGGCGTACGTCCAGGTAAATCATTCGAGCAAGCAGAAAATGACGGTATGAAAGTAATGACGGCTAAAGAAGCGGCAGAAGCGGCAGACGTAATCATGCTTTTAGTACCGGATGAAAAACAAACACAAATCTATAATGCAGATATCAAACCTTCATTAAAAGCAGGCAAGTCACTTGTTTTTGCACACGGCTTTAATGTTCACTTTAATCAAATTGTTGCACCGGCAGATGTAGATGTATTCTTAGTAGCTCCTAAAGGACCGGGACACCTTGTGCGTCGCACATACGAAGCTGGTGCTGGCGTACCTGGGTTAATTGCTATCCACCAAAATGTGTCAGGTCAAGCGAAAGAAGTAGCACTTGCATATGCAAAAGGAATTGGCGCGACACGTGCAGGCGTTTTAGAGACAACATTTAAAGAAGAAACTGAAACCGACCTATTCGGAGAACAAGCGGTTCTTTGCGGGGGCGTAACATCTCTAGTAAAAGCTGGATTTGAAACACTTGTAGAAGCTGGATATCAGCCTGAACTTGCCTATTTCGAATGTATGCACGAATTAAAACTAATCGTTGACCTAATGTATGAAGGTGGCTTGTCAGGAATGCGTTACTCAATTTCAGACACAGCTCAGTGGGGAGATTTTGTCTCAGGACCACGCATTGTCGATGCAGATACAAAAGCACGCATGAAAGATGTTCTTACGGATATCCAAACAGGGAAATTCGCTAAAGGTTGGTTGCTTGAAAACCAATTAAATCGTCCAGAATTCACAGCAATCGAAAAAGCAGAAGAATCACATCAAATCGAACAAGTTGGACGCGAATTGCGTGCGATGATGCCATTCGTTAACGAAGGCAAAAAAACAAAACAAAAAGAGGTGGCTGCTAATGTCACAAATTGATATTTTCGATACGACATTGCGAGACGGAGAACAGTCGGCCGGGATCAACTTGAATACAGCAGAGAAAATCGAAATCGCCCGCCAGCTTGAACGTTTGGGAGTGACGATTATCGAATCAGGATTTCCTGCTTCATCTCCAGGAGATTTTGACGCTGTGCAACGAATTGCAGGTACAGTGAAAAATTCAATTGTAACGGGCCTTGCTCGTTCGATCCAAAGTGACATTGACAGAACATGGGAAGCGTTAAAAGGAGCCGAACAACCGCATATTCATATCTTTTTAGCAACATCTCCTATTCATATGGAAACAAAATTATTTAAAACACCCGAGCAAGTGGTTGAACTGGCTGTGGAATCGGTAAAATATGCACGTAAGTTTTTCCCGCTCGTCCAATGGTCAGCAGAAGATGCTTCTCGTTCGGATCCTGAATTTCTTGCGCATATTATTCGCAAAGTAATTGAAGCAGGCGCGACGACAATCAATCTTCCAGATACGGTTGGTTATGCGACACCTCATGAATACGGTGCGATGTTCAAATACATGACGGATAACGTAGCTGGAATTGAAAAAGTAAAACTATCTGCGCATTGCCACAATGATTTGGGAATGGCGACAGCTAATACATTAGCAGCTATCGAAAATGGCGCAACGCAAATTGAAGGAACGATAAATGGAATCGGAGAACGTGCCGGTAACGTAGCACTTGAAGAAATTGCAGTTGCCTTGCATATCCGAAAACAAATATTTAATGTTGAAACGGGCATTAAACTGAACGAAATTAAACGCACTAGCCAATTGGTGAGTCAATTGACAGGTAGCTTGATTCAGCCGAACAAAGCTGTAGTTGGTAAAAATGCTTTTGCTCATGAATCGGGTATTCACCAAGACGGTATGTTAAAAAATCCGTTAACATACGAAATCATTACACCAGATTTGATTGGCGACGCAGCCACTGAATTGGTACTAGGTAAACATTCAGGGCGTCATGCTTTTAAAGATCGTGCTGTGAAAATGGGCTTTGATTTGACAGAAGAAAAGTTGAATAAAGCATTTGTTGAATTTAAGAAACTAGCCGACAGCAAAAAAGAAATTGTAGAAGCTGATTTGTATGTATTGCTAACAGATCAACAAATTCATGATAACGATACACCGATTTATAAACTGGAAAGTGTTCAAGTGCAATATGGGACAGCGAATATTCCGACGGCGACAGCTTCTGCTTATCATCCAAATGGTGAGTTAATCAATGAAGCGGCAACAGGAGCAGGTTCAGTTGAAGCGATTTTCAATACGCTAGAACGAATTGTGGAAGGCGAAGTTCATATATTGGATTATCGTGTAACGTCTATTGGTAAAGGTCGCGATGCACTAGGCGAAGCGGTTATCAATATGAGCTATAACGGAGAAACCGTTACAGGTCGAGACGTTGCTCAAGATGTATTAGAAGCCACGGCAAAAGCGTACTTAAATGCAGTCAACCGCCAAATTGTCCAAGTAGGTAAGAAGGTTAGAATCCCAGCCATATAAGAGAACAGATCGAAAGAGGAGGAATTTAAAATGAAAAAAACAATAGCGGTATTGCCAGGAGACGGAATCGGACCGGAAGTAACAGATGCAGCGGTAAAAGTGCTGCAATCCATTGCAATGCGTTATGGACATACTTTTCATTTAAAGCACGCGGTAATCGGGGGAGAAGCGGTGGATCAATTTGAGAATCCGCTTCCTCAGCAAACCATTGAAGTTTGTGAAGCGAGTGACGCGATTCTCCTTGGTGCGGTCGGGGGAACAAAATGGGATAACAACCCAGCTCATTTGCGTCCTGAAAAAGGGCTTTTGAACATCCGGAAGCATTTCGATTTGTTTGCAAATATTCGTCCAGTAAAAGCAATCCCAGCATTGCTAGCATCTTCGCCGTTAAAAGAAGAAGTGGCGAAAGATGTTGATATGGTCATCGTGCGCGAATTGACAAGTGGTTTGTATTTCGGTGAACCAAAACGTCGCTCTGAAAAATCAGCTGTCGATACGTTAGTTTACACAAGAGAAGAAATTGAACGCATTGTAAATCAAGCGTTTGAAATCGCTCGTACTCGAAGAGGCAAAGTAACTTCGGTTGATAAAGCCAATGTATTGGAAACGAGTAAGCTATGGCGTGAAGTGGTAGAAGAGCGTAAAGCTGCATATCCAGATATCGAAGTAGAGCATATGTTGGTTGATTCAGCTGCGATGAAGTTGATCACAGACCCACGCACTTTCGATGTTGTCGTAACAGAGAATATGTTTGGAGATATCTTGAGTGATGAAGCTTCTGTTATCACCGGCTCACTAGGTATGCTGCCATCTGCTAGCGTCCGTTCAGACGGCTTTGGTCTTTATGAACCGGTACATGGTTCAGCTCCTGACATCGCTGGACAAAACAAAGCGAATCCATCAGCTGCTATTTTGTCAGCTGCGATGATGTTGAAGCATTCATTTGGCCTGCATTCAGAAGCGGCTGCGATTGAACAAGCCGTAATGGGTGTTCTAGAAGATGGTTATTGTACAGGAGATTTGGCTGGTAGCGGGAAACGTGTAGTTTCAACAGAGCAATACGTAACAAAAGTGATCGAAGAACTTGAAAGAGAATTTGTATCGGAACACATTATGTATTCTTATGTGTAAGTAAAAGGAGCGGTTCGAATGGCAAAAACAATCATAGAGAAAATTTGGGAACAACATGTCGTCTTCGAAGAGCAAGGGAAGCCGGACCTGCTATATATTGACCTCCACTTATTGCATGAGGTGACATCTCCACAAGCGTTTGAAGGGCTGCGGTTAAACGGGCGCAAAGTTCGTCGACCAGATCTTTGTTTTGCGACAATGGATCATAACGTGCCAACACGAAACCGAAATACGATTACAGATCCGATTTCACGTAAGCAAATCAAAACATTGCAAGACAATTGCGATGAGTTTGGTGTTCCGCTTGCGGGCATCAACCACCCGGACCAAGGAATTGTGCATGTTATTGGACCGGAACTTGGGTTAACTCAACCAGGTAAAACGATTGTTTGTGGCGATAGCCATACTTCGACGCACGGTGCATTTGGTGCTTTAGCATTTGGTATCGGGACAAGTGAAGTCGAACACGTTCTTTCAACACAAACGCTGTGGCAATCAAAGCCTAAAACGATGGAAGTTCGAATTGATGGCAAGTTAGGCTTTGGCGTAACTGCTAAAGATGTTATTCTTGCGATTATTTCGAAGTTTGGTATCGATATGGGAACTGGATATGTTATGGAGTATACGGGCGAAGCAGTTCGTAACTTAACAATGGAAGAACGTATGACAATTTGCAATATGTCCATTGAAGCTGGTGCACGTGCAGGCTTGATTAGCCCGGATCAAACAACAATCGAGTATTTGAGAGGACGTCGACATGTTCCAGAAGGCGACGCGTTTGAACAGGAAGCTGATCGTTGGCTAGCTCTTGCCACAGACGAAGGCGCGCAGTATGATGCGACCGTTTCAATTCATGCAGATGAAATTTCTCCATTCGTTACATGGGGTACAAACCCATCGATGGGCTCAGGTATAGCTGAACGTGTGCCGTCTGCTGCGGATTATGATAAGCAGTCAGATAAAGACGCATTAAAACAAGCATTGGCTTATATGCATTTAGAAGAAGGAATGCCGCTTTCATCGATTGCGATTCAACACGTCTTTATCGGTTCTTGCACAAATGCGCGTCTTAGTGATTTGCGTGCAGCGAGTGAAATTATTAAAGGGAAGAAAGTGCATCCGTCTGTAACGGCAATTGTTGTTCCTGGATCTGAAACGGTAAAACGTGCTGCTGAACAAGAAGGGCTAGATCAAGTATTTCTTGAAGCGGGCTTTGAATGGCGCGAAACGGGTTGCAGTATGTGCCTAGCGATGAACGAAGACTCGGTGCCGGCTGGTGAACGTTGTGCATCCACTTCTAACCGGAATTTCGAAGGTCGACAAGGAGCGGGTTCTATGACGCACCTAGTAAGCCCTGTAATGGCAGCTGCAGCTGCGATTGAAGGTCATTTAACAGATGTCCGTAACTACATGGAAGAACCTGTAGCATCTGTATGACAAACGAAAGTGAGGAGACCCTTCGATGAAACCGATTAATAAAATTTCAAGCGTTCTAACGCCTCTAGAGCGAAAAAACGTAGATACGGACCAAATCATTTCGAAAGAATTTCTAAAGCGTATTGAACGAACGGGATTCGGCAAATATTTATTTTATCATTGGCGCTTTCATGCAGATGGTACACCAATAGAAGACTTTGTTTTGAATAACCCTCGATTCGAAAACTCCGAAATTCTAGTCGCACAAGAAAATTTCGGTTGCGGTTCTTCTCGTGAACATGCTCCGTGGGCAATTTTAGATTATGGGTTCCGTGTAGTGATTGCGCCTAGCTATGCAGACATCTTCTATAATAACTGTGTTAAAAACGGCATTTTGCCAATTCGTTTAAAAGACCAAGAAGTAGATGAATTGATTAGCAAAGGTCAACAACAAAACTTTAAGTTAGAGATTAACTTGGAAGACCAGTCAGTTACCGGGCAAGATGGTACACGTTATGAATTTGAAATTGATCCTTATTGGAAAGAAATGCTGCTGAAAGGCTGGGATGAAATTGCGCTGACCTTCCAGTATGATTCATACATTGCGGCTTATGAAGAAAAGCAACGCGCTTAATATTTTAGAAAGACCTTTTACTTAACCGTAAAAGGTCTTTTTTTCATTTTAAGTAAATTAATCATCAGCTGTTGACAACTATTTTTTATTTTGTTAATTTAAAAAAGGTACTTTAACGCTTTAGCAAACTAAAGGAGAGTTTATTTATGAATGCAGTTATTATTGCTGTCTTAGTCATGCTCGTATTGAGCTTGTTGCGTGTGAACGTCGTCTTTGCTTTATTGATTGGCGCGCTAGCAGGTGGACTAAGTGGCGGGTTATCGTTTACAGATACTATTACATCATTTACAGATGGTTTAGGAGCAGGGGCGACCATCGCATTGAGTTATGCCATGCTAGGTGGATTTGCCGTAGCCATATCACGTACAGGAATTCCTGAGCTGCTTGTCTCAGGTGTACTGAAGTTAGTAAATAAAGATGGCAAAGCAACGCGACAAAATTTAGCGAAGGCTCTAATTGTTTTAGCTTTGTTAGCGATGGCTATCTTCTCGCAAAACTTAATTCCGATTCACATTGCGTTTATTCCTTTATTAGTTCCACCGATTTTGCATATTCTAAATGAACTAAGAATCGATCGTCGTTTGACCGCTGCTGTCTTAACATTTGGTTTGACAGCGCCATATATTTTGTTACCATATGGCTTTGGATTGATTTTCCACGAAATTGTATTTATACAAATGGAACTAGCGGGATTGACGATTGACATGGCGGATATTCCAAAAGCAATGGCGATTCCAGTATTGGGCTTATTAGTGGGCCTAATCATTGCGGTATTCTTTTCTTACCGTAAGCCAAGAGACTACAAAACAATTCATTCTTCTTCTATAGAAGGAACGTTGAAAAAGACAGCTTCCGCGAAAGACGTACTCGTGACGATTGCTGCGTTAGTTGCGGCACTGTTTGCTCAAGTACAAACAGATTCAATGATCATCGGTGCACTTGCTGGTATCTTGGTGCTGTATATCTTTGGTGCAATGAAATGGCGTGAAGCTGACGAGGTCCTAACAGAAGGAATGCGCATGATGGCGTTCATCGGCTTTGTTATGATCACGGCGAATGGTTTTGCTTCGGTCATACAAGCGACAGGAGCAATTGCGCCACTAGTCGACAGCGTATCGGATTTATTTGCAGGCAATAAAGGTATTGCTGCGTTAGCAATGTTAATTGTCGGTTTGTTTGTAACGATGGGCATCGGATCATCATTTGCAACGATTCCGATCATTGCTGCGATCTTTGTTCCATTAAGTCTTGAGTTCGGCTTCTCGACGATGGCGATCATTGCTTTGATAGGAACTGCGGGTGCATTAGGTGATGCTGGTTCACCAGCATCAGACTCAACACTCGGACCAACAGCTGGACTGAACGTCGATGGACAACACAATCACATCTGGGATACATGTGTTCCGACCTTCCTTCACTACAATATTCCGTTGGTGATTTTCGGTTGGGTTGCTGTTATGTTCTTAGGATAAGCTTGAAGTGTTCCGACTATTATCATCTGGCTTGAAGTTCTAAAATATCCTGTTATACTAATAAAAGCGAATTAAAAAGAATTTCGTGGAACCACTTGCGGAATTCTTTTTTATTGTGTATAATATCTAATGTTGGTCTTTTGACTGCGATGAAGCGAGAGGTTACCGATACACCCGGCCGCTTTGCCATGGCGAGTGATTGGAAAATTTTCGTGGAGAATGTCTATCAAAAATAGGCGAAAAGGAGGGAAAATAATGGCAAAACAAAAAATTCGTATCCGTTTAAAAGCATATGATCATAGAATTCTTGATCAGTCTGCTGAGAAAATTGTTGAAACTGCTAAACGTTCAGGTGCAAGCGTATCGGGTCCGATACCGTTACCAACTGAAAGATCGGTTTACACAATCTTGCGTGCTGTTCATAAATACAAAGATGCTCGTGAGCAATTTGAAATGCGCACACACAAACGTCTAATCGATATCGTTAACCCAACACCACAAACTGTTGACGCGTTAATGAAACTTGATTTACCGTCAGGCGTTGACATTGAAATTAAACTTTAATCGGCAACGAAATAGAAAAACACAAATAACCACAGGAGGTGTGACAACATGACCAAAGGAATCTTAGGTAGAAAAATCGGTATGACGCAAGTTTTTGCTGAGAACGGTGATTTAATCCCTGTAACTGTTATTGAAGCTTCTCCAAACGTAGTTCTTCAAAAGAAAACAGTTGAGGTTGACGGCTACGAAGCTATCCAATTAGGTTTTGAAGACAAGCGCGATAAGCTTTCTAACAAACCTTCTAAAGGACACGTAGCAAAAGCTAACACTGCTCCTAAGCGCTTCATTCGCGAACTTCGCAATGTAAACTTAGCTGATTACGAGATTGGTCAAGAAGTCAAAGTAGATGTATTCGCAGAAGGCGATGTAGTAGATGTCACAGGAACAACAAAAGGTAAAGGTTTCCAAGGTGTTATTAAACGCCACGGACAATCTCGCGGACCAATGACACACGGTTCACGTTACCACCGTCGTCCTGGTTCAATGGGTCCGGTTGCTCCTAACCGCGTATTCAAACAGAAGAAATTACCTGGTCAAATGGGTGGAACAACAATTACGATTCAAAACCTTTCAATCGTGAAAGTGGATCTTGAGCGTAACTTACTACTTGTTAAAGGTAATGTTCCTGGTTCTCGCAAAGCGTTGATCCGTGTTAAATCGGCAACTAAAGCGAAATAATATATTTTTTGAGAAAGGAGGAAACAAGAATGACTAAAGTAGCTTTATTAAATCAAACAGGTTCACAAGTTGGCGAAATCGAATTGAACGATCATGTATTCGGTATCCAACCAAACGAATCAGTGTTATTCGACGCAGTAGTGTCTCAACGCGCTTCACTTCGTCAAGGTAACCATAAAGTAAAAAATCGTTCTGAAGTTGCTGGTGGTGGTAAAAAGCCATGGCGTCAAAAAGGAACTGGACGTGCTCGTCAAGGGTCGATCCGTTCACCACAATGGCGCGGAGGCGGTATCGTATTCGGACCAACTCCACGTAGCTACAGCTACAAACTTCCTAAGAAAGTACGTCGTTTAGCTCTACGTTCTGCACTTTCATCTGCAGTAGTTGGAGAAAACTTGATGGTACTTGAAGGATTAACATTTGATGCACCAAAAACAAAATCTTTCAACCAGTTGATCGCTGATCTTTCAATTGGCAAAAAAGCTTTGTTCGTAACTGCTGACCTTGATGAGAACGTTGCAAAATCTGCACGTAACCTTAAAGGTATGACAGTAGTAGCAGCAGATGGAATTAACGTATTAGACTTGCTTGGACATGACAAAATTGTTATGACTAAAGCAGCTGTCGAGAAAATTGAGGAGGTGCTTAGTTAATGGAAGCACGTGATGTAATTAAACGTCCGGTCATTACTGAGCAATCATCTGAAGTAATGGCGGAGAAAAAGTACACTTTCGAAGTGGACACTCGCGCAAATAAAACACAAGTAAAACAAGCCGTACAAGAAATCTTTGGCGTGAAGGTTGAGAAAGTCAACATCATGAACTACAAAGGCAAATTTAAACGTATGGGCAAACACGCAGGATACACAAACAAACGCCGTAAAGCGATTGTTAAATTGACTGCTGAATCTAAAGACATCGAGTTATTCGAAATTTAATTTTCTATAAGTTCTTATAGGACTATTAAAGAAGGAGGGAACTAACGTGGGGATCAGAAAATACAAACCTACCACTAACGGTCGTCGTAACATGACGAGTTCGGATTTCGTTGAAATCACTACGAACAAGCCTGAAAAATCGCTTTTACAACCTGTAAAACGCAAAGGCGGCCGTAATAACCAAGGTAAAATTACTGTACGCCATCACGGTGGTGGACATAAACGTCAATACCGCGTGATCGATTTCAAACGTAACAAAGATGGCATTCCAGGACGCGTTGCTACAATCGAGTACGATCCTAACCGTTCTGCGAACATCGCATTGATTCATTATGCTGATGGTGAAAAACGTTACATCTTAGCTCCTAAAGGAGTAGAAGTTGGAACTCAAATCATGTCAGGTATTGAAGCAGACATTAAAGCAGGTAACGCTTTGCCGTTATCAAACATCCCAATGGGTTCTACAATCCACAACATTGAATTGAAGCCAGGTGGCGGCGGACAACTAGTTCGTTCTGCAGGAACTTCAGCTCAAGTATTGGGTAAAGAAGGTAAATACGTAACAGTTCGTTTGCAATCAGGCGAAGTTCGCATGATCCTTGCTACTTGCCGCGCAACTATCGGCGCAGTAGGAAATGAGCAACACGAATTAATCAACATTGGTAAAGCAGGTCGTAACCGTTGGAAGGGCAATCGCCCAACTGTACGTGGGTCTGTAATGAACCCTAACGATCACCCACACGGTGGTGGTGAAGGACGTTCGCCAATCGGACGTAAATCACCAATGTCTCCATGGGGCAAACCAACTCTTGGATACAAGACACGTAAGAAAACGAATAAATCCGATAAATTTATCGTGCGTCGTCGTAAAAAATAATTTGATTCCGCTACGGTTCGCCAAAAGAACCGTGGTGCAATCACGAAGGGAGGATCCCACATGGGCCGCAGCTTGAAAAAAGGACCTTTTGTTGATGATCATCTTATGAAAAAAGTTGAAGCACAAAAGGACTCTGAGAAAAAACAAGTGATCAAAACTTGGTCTCGCCGTTCTACAATTTTCCCGACATTCATCGGACAAACAATCGCAGTATATGATGGTCGCAAGCACATTCCTGTATACGTGACTGAAGACATGGTGGGCCATAAACTAGGCGAATTCGCTCCAACGCGTAAATACGCTAGTCATGGTGCAGACGATAAGAAAACAAGACGTTAATTGAGAGGAGGATTTCCCTATGCAAGCAAAAGCTGTCGCTAGAACAGTACGTATTGCTCCTCGTAAAGTCCGTTTAGTAGTAGATTTAATTCGAGGCAAGCAAATTGGCGAAGCTGTTGCGATTTTGAACCATACTCCAAAAGCAGCATCTGTTGTTGTTGAGAAGTTATTGAAATCTGCAGCTGCTAACGCTGAACACAACTACGAAATGGACCTGAATGACTTAGTCATCAGCGAAGTATTCGTTGACGAAGGACCAACACTTAAACGTTTCCGTCCACGTGCAATGGGACGCGCAAGCGCAATTAATAAACGCACAAGCCACATCACACTAGTGGTATCTGACCAGAAGGAGGGATAATTCGTGGGACAAAAAATACATCCAATTGGGATGCGTATCGGAATCATTCGTGATTGGGAATCTAAATGGTACGCTGAGAAAGATTATGCTACGCTTCTTCACGAAGATATTAAAATCCGTGAATATGTTGAAGCACGTTTGAAAGAAGCATCAGTTTCTAAAATTGAAATTGAGCGCGCTGCAAACCGTGTTAACGTAACTATTCATACTGCGAAACCAGGTATGGTAATTGGTAAAGGTGGATCTGAAGTAGAAGTACTTCGCAAACAGCTTAACTCTATGACTGGCAAGCGTGTACACATCAACATTATTGAAATTAAAAGAGCTGATCTTGATGCAAGATTAGTAGCTGAAAGTGTTGCACGTCAATTGGAAAACCGAGTGTCTTTCCGTCGTGCACAAAAACAAGCGATCCAACGCACTATGCGTTCTGGCGCTAAAGGAATCAAAACTCAAGTATCTGGACGTCTAGGCGGCGCTGACATTGCGCGTGCTGAACACTACAGTGAAGGTACTGTTCCGCTCCATACGCTCCGCGCTGATATCGATTATGCGCATGCTGAAGCAGACACAACTTATGGTAAGCTTGGCGTAAAAGTATGGATCTACCGCGGTGAAGTCCTTCCAACTAAGAAGAAATCTGAGGAAGGAGGCAAATAATATGTTAATGCCTAAACGCGTTAAATATCGTAGAGAGCACCGTGGCAAGATGCGCGGAGAAGCTAAAGGCGGTAAAGAAATCGCATTCGGCGAATTTGGTCTCCAAGCATTAGAATCATCTTGGATCACTAACCGTCAAATCGAAGCAGCACGTATTTCCATGACTCGTTACATGAAACGTGGCGGTAAAGTCTGGATTAAAATTTTCCCACATAAACCATATACGAAAAAGCCTCTAGAGGTTCGTATGGGATCTGGTAAAGGTTCACCTGAAGGCTGGGTAGCCGTTGTCAAAACTGGTAAAATCATGTTCGAACTTGGTGGAGTATCTGAAGAAGTGGCACGCGAAGCATTACGCCTTGCATCTCACAAACTTCCGGTTAAAACGAAGTTCGTAAAACGAGAAGAAATTGGTGGTGAATCGAATGAAAGCTAATGAAATCCGTGACTTAACCACTGCTGAGATAGAACAAAAAGTGAAATCACTGAAAGAAGAGCTTTTCAACCTTCGCTTCCAATTGGCTACTGGTCAATTAGAAAATACGGCTCGCATCCGCGAAGTACGTAAAGCGATTGCCCGTATGAAAACTGTGATTCACGAAAGAGTACTCAGTGGCAATAACTGATAAATCGAGAGGAGGTTTGCAAGTATGACTGAGCGTAACCAACGCAAAGTATACACAGGCCGTGTTGTGTCTGACAAAATGGACAAAACCGTTACAGTAATGGTTGAAACTCAAAAGAAGCACGCATTCTATGGCAAACGTGTAAAATACTCTAAGAAATATAAAGCTCATGATGAGCTAAACGAAGCGAAAATGGGCGACGTAGTTCGCATCATGGAAACTCGTCCGCTATCAGCTACTAAACGTTTCCGCGTATTGGAAATTGTAGAAAAAGCGGTTATCATTTAATTTAAATAATTTCGGAACCTAAGAAATTCCGAAGGGAGGTTACCTAAGTGATCCAACAGGAAAGTCGTTTAAAAGTTGCAGACAACTCGGGTGCTCGTGAAGTACTAACGATTAAAGTGCTTGGTGGTTCTGGTCGCAAGACTGCAAACATCGGTGACGTAATCGTTTGTACCGTGAAAAAAGCAACACCAGGTGGCGTTGTTAAGAAAGGTGAAGTCGTTAAGGCTGTCATCGTTCGCACGAAAAGCGGAGCTCGCCGTAAAGACGGTACTTATATCAAATTTGATGAAAATGCATGTGTCATTATCCGTGACGACAAAGGTCCACGCGGAACTCGTATTTTCGGACCTGTTGCGCGCGAACTTCGCGATAACAGCTTCATGAAAATCGTATCACTTGCTCCTGAAGTTCTTTAATAAATCAATGTGCCATACCAAGGAGGTGCGACAGAATGCATGTTAAAAAAGGCGATACAGTTAAGGTAATCTCAGGTAAAGATAAAGGCAAAACAGGTGTTGTTTTGACAGCTTTACCTAAGAAAGACCGTGTGCTTGTTGAAGGTGTAAACATCGTGAAAAAGCATACAAAACCGAACCAGGCAAATCCACAAGGTGGAATTGTCAGCCAAGAAGCAGCAATTCACGTTTCTAACGTAATGTTACTTGACCCTAAATCAGGCGAGCCGACTCGTGTAGGTTATAAGGTTGAAGATGGTAAAAAAGTTCGTGTTGCAAAAAAATCCGGCGAAAAATTAGATAAATAAAATTCCTGAATGAAGGGAGGTACACACATGAACCGCCTAAAAGAAAAATATGTCAATGAAATCACTCCTGCTCTAGTGAGCAAGTTTGAATATAAATCGGTAATGCAGGCACCTGCAGTAAACAAAATCGTCATCAACATGGGTGTGGGCGAAGCTGTTCAAAACACTAAGTCACTTGACTCAGCTGTTGAAGAATTACAAACTATCACTGGTCAAAAACCAGTTATTACTAAAGCTAAGAAATCTATCGCTGGCTTCCGTCTTCGTGAAGGTATGCCAATCGGATGTAAAGTTACACTACGCGGAGAGCGTATGTACGACTTCCTGGATAAATTAATTGCTATCTCACTTCCACGTGTTCGTGACTTCCGTGGCGTATCGAACAAATCGTTCGACGGACGCGGTAACTACACACTTGGCGTGAAAGAACAATTGATCTTCCCTGAAATCGATTATGATAAAGTTACAAAAGTACGCGGTATGGACATCGTGATTGTAACAACTGCGAACTCTGATGAAGAAGCTCGTGAGTTATTAACACAATTCGGAATGCCGTTCCAAAAGTAAACGTGAGGGAGGCGTAAACGTGGCTAAAAAATCTATGATCGCAAAACAAAAACGCACGCCAAAGTTTAAAGTACAAGAGTACACACGCTGTGAACGATGCGGACGTCCGCATTCAGTATTACGCAAATTTAAACTTTGCCGTATTTGTTTCCGTGAACTTGCATATGTGGGACAAATTCCTGGCGTCAAAAAAGCCAGCTGGTAATCCCCTAATTTGGGAAGGAGGTAAAAGTAATGACAATGACAGATCCGATTGCAGATATGCTGACACGCATTCGTAATGCAAACATGGTTCGTCACGAAAAATTAGAGCTTCCGGCTTCTAATGTGAAAAAAGACATCGCTGAAATCCTTAAGCGTGAAGGTTTCGTTCGTGACGTAGAATATGTTGAAGATGATAAACAAGGCATGATCCGGATTTTCCTTAAATACGGAGCTAACAACGAACGCGTTATTACTGGATTGAAACGTATTTCAAAACCAGGATTACGTGTTTACGCTAAAACTAACGAGGTGCCACGTGTACTAAACGGTCTTGGAATCGCTTTAGTCTCAACATCACAAGGTTTAGTAACTGATAAAGAAGCCCGCGCGAAACAAATCGGCGGAGAAATCATAGCATACGTTTGGTAATAAGCAACAAACGAATGGAGGTGCAAAAGAATGTCACGTGTAGGTAAAAAACCAATCGAGGTTCCTGCAGACGTTACAATCACTCTTGGAGACAAGAATGCTGTAACAGTTAAAGGACCTAAAGGCGAGTTAACTCGCGAATTCCACAAAGATATTACAATCGCTCTTGAAGATAACGTGCTAACATTGACACGTCCTTCAGATTCTAAAGATCACCGCACAAACCACGGTACAACTCGTGCTTTGCTTGCAAACATGGTCACTGGAGTTTCTAAAGGATTCGAACGCACACTTGAATTAGTAGGTGTAGGTTACCGTGCTCAATTGCAAGGTGAAAAATTGGTTCTTAACGTAGGTTACTCTCACCCGGTTGAATTCACACCGGAAAACGGAGTTACAGTTGAAGTTCCAGCTAACACTAAAGTTGTTGTTAAAGGTATCGATAAAGAACGTGTTGGAGCTCTTGCTTCGAACATTCGCCAAGTACGTCCACCAGAGCCATATAAAGGCAAAGGGATCCGTTACGAAGGAGAAGCAGTTCGTCGTAAAGAAGGTAAAACAGGTAAATAATGCTGCTTAGGCAGGCTGAAAGGAGTGACCTCAGTGATTACGAAACTCGATAAAAACGCATCTCGTAAAAAACGTCATGCACGCGTACGTTCTAAAATTACGGGTACAGCACAACGCCCACGTTTAAACGTATTCCGTTCAAATAAATACATTTACGCTCAATTGATCGACGATATGAATGGCGTTACACTTGCAAGTGCATCATCTATGGAGAAAGATTTTTCTTTAGAATCTACTGGCAACGTGGAAGCAGCAACTAAAGTCGGCGAAACAATCGCAAAACGCGCTACTGAAAACGGCTTGAAATCGGTTGTTTTCGACCGCGGTGGTTATTTATATCATGGACGTGTAAAAGCATTAGCAGAAGCTGCACGTGAAAATGGTTTACAATTTTAAAAGAAGGAGGGACACATTTCATGCGTCGTATTGATCCAAACAAACTTGAACTTGAAGAACGCGTAGTTACGATTAACCGCGTAGCGAAAGTTGTAAAAGGTGGACGTCGTTTCCGTTTCTCCGCATTAGTTGTTGTAGGCGACAAAAATGGTAATGTTGGTTTTGGTACTGGTAAAGCTCAAGAAGTTCCAGATGCTATCCGCAAAGCTATTGAAGATGCGAAGAAAAACCTAATTGAAGTACCAATGGTTAAGGGTACTACTCCACACTTAGTAATCGGTCGTTTTGGTGCAGGCCAAATTCTTATCAAACCTGCTTCTCCGGGTACTGGTGTAATTGCTGGCGGACCTGTTCGTGCGGTACTTGAATTAGCTGGAGTACAAGATATCTTATCTAAATCTCTAGGTTCAAGCACACCAATCAACATGGTACGTGCTACTATTAACGGTTTAACTCAATTGAAAAGTGCTGATGAAGTTGCAAAACTTCGCGGTAAATCAATAGAAGAACTGTTAGGATAGGAGGGAAAATCACATGGCAACTAAATTGGAAATTACCCTCACAAAATCTGTGATCGGCGCTAAACCGGCACAACGTAAAACTGTTCAGTCATTAGGATTGCGCAAAATGCATCAAACTGTTGAGCACCAAGACAATGCAGCCGTTCGCGGAATGCTTGATAAAGTAGCTCACTTAGTAACTATTAAAGAAGTTTAATTACGGATTTCTATAGAAGGAGGTGCCAACCAAATGAAACTTCATGAATTAAAACCAGCAGAAGGTTCACGCAGCTCGAGAAAGCGTATCGGACGCGGTATCGGTTCAGGTACTGGTAAAACAGCAGGTAAAGGTCATAAAGGTCAAAACGCACGTTCAGGCGGCGGTGTTCGTCCTGGATTTGAGGGTGGTCAAAACCCATTATTCCGTCGTTTACCAAAACGTGGATTTACCAACATTAACCGTAAAGACTATGCAGTAGTGAATGTTGAAGTGTTAAATCGTTTCGACGAAGGCACAGAAGTAACACCTGCATTGTTGATCGAAACAGGTGTTGTGAGCAATGAACGTTCTGGAATCAAAATTCTCGGCAATGGTAGCTTAGAAAAGAAATTGACAGTAAAAGCTCACAAATTCTCTGGATCAGCTAAAGAAGCGATCGAAGCTGCCGGCGGACAAACCGAGGTGGTTTAATGTTTCAGACAATCTCTAATTTTATGCGCGTGACTGATATTCGAAATAAAATATTCTTTACATTATTGATGCTCATCATTTTCCGTATTGGAACTTTTGTTCCAGTACCGAATGTTGACGCTTCGGTTTTGCAAGCTACTGACCAGATGGGTCTGGTTGGATTCTTAAATACTTTCGGTGGAGGTGCCCTTGCTAACTTTTCGATTTTAGCAATGGGAATTATGCCATACATTACAGCATCAATCATTGTGCAATTATTGCAGATGGATGTTGTACCGAAATTTGCAGAGTGGGCGAAACAAGGAGAAGTCGGAAGACGGAAACTTGCTCAATTCACTCGCTACTTCACAATCGTTCTTGCCTTTATTCAAGCAATCGGTATGTCTTATGGGTTTAACCAAATGTACGGAGGTTCTTTAATCCAGAATGACACGATTTCAACTTACGTTGTCATCGCTATTGTATTGACTGGGGGTACAGCGTTTCTACTGTGGCTTGGCGAGCAGATTACGGCAAAAGGTGTGGGGAACGGTATTTCGATTATCATCTTCGCAGGGATTGTCGCTGCAATACCAGGTGCTATTAACCAATTATATGCACAGCAGATCCAAGGAGCTGGAGATCAGCTTCCGATCAATCTTGCCATCATGGCATTGCTTGCATTAGCTGTTGTTGCTATTACCGTTTTGGTCATTTATGTTCAACAAGCGTTGCGCAAAATACCAATTCAGTATGCTAAACGAGTTGCTGGCCGTGGTCAGTCAACAAGTGGGCAACAAACGCATTTACCTTTGAAAGTGAACGCGGCCGGAGTTATACCGGTAATCTTTGCAGTAGCGTTTATTATAACGCCACAAACTATTGCTTCTTTCTTTGGTGCCAACGCGTTTACAGAAGCGATTCAGAATACGTTTGATTATACGCGTCCAGTCGGCATGATTATTTATGTCGCTTTGATCGTAGCATTTACGTATTTCTACGCTTTCATTCAGGTTAATCCTGAGAACGTGTCGGATAACTTGAAAAAGCAAGGTGCATATATTCCGGGAATCCGTCCGGGTAAAAATACGCAGGATTATTTAACAAGTGTGTTATATCGATTGACATTCGTTGGCGCTATCTTCCTGGCAATTATTGCTGTTCTTCCGATTTTCTTCATTAACGTAGCTAATTTACCGCAATCGGCGCAAATCGGTGGTACAAGTCTTTTGATTGTTGTAGGTGTAGCACTAGAAACGATGAAACAATTAGAATCACAACTTGTAAAACGTCATTACAAAGGCTTTATGAAATAATCAGTGGGATATAAAGGGACGTGAAAGCGTCTCTTGTCCAATTGTTTGAGGGGGAAAACGTATGAATATCGTATTAATGGGTCTACCGGGTGCCGGAAAAGGTACTCAAGCAGACGAAATTGTTAAGAAGTACGACATCCCTCATATTTCTACAGGTGACATGTTTCGCGCTGCTATAAAAGGTGGAACGGAACTGGGCTTGAAAGCAAAATCATTCATGGATCAAGGTGCTTTAGTGCCTGATGAAGTGACTATCGGCATTGTCCGAGAGCGACTAAGTGAAAAGGACACGGAGAAAGGCTTTTTATTAGATGGCTTTCCACGTACTGTCCCTCAAGCTGAAGCGTTAGAATCTCTTCTGGCCGATCTTGATAAGCGAATCGAGCATGTCGTAAATATCCAAGTCGAACAAGACGAATTGATTGCACGTTTAACAGGCAGATGGATCTGTAAAGTTTGTGGAACTGCTTACCATACTGTGTTTAACCCTCCAGCAACAGCTGGCGTGTGTGACAAAGATGGCGGAGAACTCTACCAGCGCGAAGATGATAAGCCTGAAACCGTCACTAAGCGTCTAGAAGTAAATATGCAACAAACACAGCCGCTTCTTGATTTCTATGAAAGCAAAAACGTGCTGCAAAATATAGATGGACAGCAGGACATCAAAAAAGTATTTGCTGACATTGATGCTCTTCTAAAGGGCGACCGAGGATAATCCCCGGCGCCGGGCGCAGTTAGTTGCCTCCATGTGGCTTTAAGGAGCACCGGAGATATGAATTTTCGAGAGCTGCAAAAGCAAACAAGGCTCAGGATATGAAAGTCGATGTAAATGCACTTTAGTGCAATTATGTATCGAAACTAGTATAATGGGTTTCGTGGAAGCATCTGTGTAACGGGTTTGGAACTCATCCAAGGCAGTCCGGGCAGTCGAGGATACATGAGACAGACTGGCTTTGCTGGATTAACGCCGGCCCGCTAATCTGCGGAGCTCGGATAATGTCTTTCAAATGTCACTCATGCATTTCTCGTGAATGAATGTACTACTACTATTCAATCAGCAAATACTGTTTGAAGATGAGATCCTGATTTGTATACAGAAGGGAGACTGGGTCGATGGCGAAAGACGATGTAATCGAAATTGAAGGAACTGTCGTTGAGACTTTGCCTAACGCGATGTTTAAAGTGGAATTGGAAAACGGTCATACGATTCTTGCGCACGTATCTGGCAAGATTCGCATGCATTTCATCCGCATTCTGCCAGGAGATAAAGTGACAGTGGAACTTTCTCCTTACGATTTAACACGCGGTCGTATCACATACCGTTTTAAATAATCTTTTGCACTCCGGACTACTAAGGAGGTTGGGTTAGATGAAAGTGAGACCATCTGTAAAACCGATCTGTGAAAAATGTAAAGTTATTCGCAGAAACGGTAAAGTAATGGTAATCTGTGAAAATCCGAAACACAAACAAAGACAAGGCTAATATGAAGGAGGTGCATCGCACACATGGCACGTATTGCTGGTGTTGACATTCCGCGCGACAAACGCGTTGTTATTTCATTAACATATATTTTCGGTGTTGGTAAAACAACTGCACAGAAAGTTCTTTCTGCTGCTGGTATCTCTGAAGAAACACGAGTTCGTGATCTTACAGAAGATGAGTTAAACAATATCCGTGAACAATTAGATCAATACAAAATCGAAGGTGACCTTCGCCGTGAAGTTTCAATGAACATCAAACGCTTGATGGAAATTGCAAGCTTCCGAGGAATTCGCCATCGTCGTGGACTACCTGTTCGCGGTCAAAATACGAAGAATAATGCGCGTACGCGTAAAGGTCCTCGTAAAACTGTAGCTAACAAGAAAAAATAATCAGTAAAGGAGGTTTCTTCTTAACATGGCACGTAAACAACAAACTCGTAAGCGTCGTGTGAAAAAGAATATCGAATCTGGTATTGCTCACATCCGCTCAACATTCAATAACACAATTGTTACTATCACTGATATGCAGGGTAACGCTGTATCATGGTCAAGTGCAGGTGCATTAGGATTTAGAGGTTCACGTAAATCTACTCCTTTCGCTGCGCAAATGGCTGCTGAAACTGCTGCTAAAACATCAATTGAACACGGTCTTAAAACTCTAGAAGTTACAGTTAAAGGTCCTGGTTCAGGTCGTGAAGCTGCTATCCGTGCGCTTCAAGCTGCTGGACTAGAAGTTACAGCGATTAAAGATGTAACTCCAGTACCTCATAACGGTTGCCGTCCGCCAAAACGCCGTCGCGTATAATCGTTAATCTGAATAGGATTTTTGAACATCACGACTTACTGGATGGGTTCTGAATCGTAGCGAAAGTCTGTGACTATCGAATTCTTGATGAAACGAAAAAAAACCGACGTTTTGAAGGAGGGTAAAATGAATGCTTGAAATAGAAAAACCAAAGATTGAAACGGTTGAGATCGATAATAATGCCAAATTTGGTAAATTTGTTATTGAACCTCTTGAGCGTGGATATGGAACCACTTTAGGAAACTCCTTACGTCGAATCTTACTTTCATCTTTACCTGGCGCAGCTGTTACTTCTATTCAAATTGATGGCGTACTACACGAATTCTCCACTGTTGAAGGTGTAGAAGAAGATGTAGCAACTATTATTTTGAATATCAAGAAGCTTGCTTTGAAAATTTACTCTGACGAAGAAAAAGTCATTGAAATTGACGTAAAAGGTGATGGAACGGTTACGGCTGCAGATATCACGCACGATAGTGACGTGGAAATTCTGAATCCGGATCTATATATTGCAACAATCGCTAAAAATGGTCACTTACGTATGCGTATGTATGCGAACAGAGGCCGTGGATATGCTCGTGCAGATCAGAACAAACGTGAAGATCTTCCGATTGGCGTTATCCCGATTGACTCTATTTACACTCCAGTTTCACGTGTTAATTTCCAAGTGGAAAACACTCGTGTGGGTCAACTAGCTCATTTTGACAAATTATCTCTTGATGTTTGGACAGATGGAAGCATTGGTCCAAAAGAGGCAATTGCACTAGGAGCAAAGATTTTTACTGAGCATTTAAATATCTTCGTAGGATTAACTGATGAGGCACAAACGGCTGAAATCATGGTTGAAAAAGAAGAAGACCAAAAAGAAAAAGTATTAGAGATGACTATCGAAGAACTTGATCTTTCGGTTCGATCTTACAACTGCTTAAAACGTGCGGGTATCAACACGGTACACGAACTGGCAAGCAAGTCGGAAGACGACATGATGAAAGTACGCAACCTCGGACGCAAATCACTTGAAGAAGTTAAAGTGAAGTTGGAAGATTTAGGCCTTGGCCTTCGTAAAGAAGACTGAGAGTTAAGATCGGATCCGAACTATTGAACAAAGGAGGGAAACTTCAATGAGAAAGCTTCAACGTACAAGTTCTCAACGTAAAGCACTATTACGTGACCTTACAACAGACTTAATCGTACATGAACGCATTCAAACGACTGAAGCTCGTGCGAAAGAAGTGCGTTCGACTGTAGAAAAAATGATTACACTTGGTAAACGTGGAGATCTTCACGCTCGCCGTAAAGCAGCAGCATGGATGCGCCGTGAGTTGGTAACAACTGCAGACGCTGAAGGCAACGAAACAACAACTTATGCATTGCAAAAATTGTTTGATGATGTTGCACCACGTTACGCTGACCGTCAAGGCGGTTACACACGCATTATGAAAATGGGGCCTCGTCGCGGAGATGGCGCACCTATCGTTATTATCGAATTGGTTTAATCAATCGAAGGGGGTTAATAGCCCTCTTCTTTTAGCATTATGATTTATACGACAATATGAAAAGCTGAGTGTTATGATGAGCGAGCCGAAAGGCGGCGTCTCGTCTAGCTCTACGCACCTCATTCAACCCTGGCTTAAGCAACCGGGGAAGCCATAGAGACAGAAAAGCGCATTTCTCTGAATGAGGTGCGCGCTTTTTTTATTTATTTACCGTTTTACAAACGCGCACAAAAACCAGTAGAGTAGAGAAGAGCAAAGCACGTGTTAGAGGAGGTCAGGTTAGATGAATTCGATTATTATGTCATTCGAAAATGTGACATTTACATATATGCAAGAAGACGAGTCGGTAAAACCGGCCGTAAACGATTTGTCATTTTCCATTCAAGATGGGGAGTGGATTGCCTTGGTAGGCCATAACGGCTCAGGGAAATCCACTATTGCTAAATTAATGAATGGTTTGTTGTTTCCGCAAACTGGAAAAGTGGAAGCAATGGGTAAATTAATGTCAGAAGAAAGTTTGTGGGATATTCGTTCCCAAATGGGGATGGTATTTCAAAATCCAGACAACCAATTTGTAGGAGCGACCGTTCAAGATGACGTCGCTTTTGCGTTAGAAAATAATGGTGTGCCGCATGAAGAGATGGTCGTTCGCGTAAAAGAGGCGCTACAGCAAGTAAAGATGGCGGATTACCTCGATCACGAGCCTCATCATTTATCAGGCGGTCAAAAACAACGGGTGGCCATCGCAGGTGCACTTGCCTTGCGTCCACGCTTGTTAATATTAGATGAGGCAACCTCTATGCTTGATCCGCAAGGGCGTATGGAAGTAATCGAGACCATTCGAGAACTACGAAAAGCGACAGGGTTAACGGTTATCTCCATTACGCATGATTTAGAAGAAGCTGCGCTCGCTGATCGTATTTTGGTAATGAATGCGGGCGAGAAACAATTAGAAGGTAAGCCGGATGCTGTATTTCGTTCAGGAAACGAGCTAACAAACTTAGGATTAGACTTGCCCTTTTCGATGCGCATGACGCATTTATTGCGTGAAGTTGGGATCGAACTGCAAGGAGAACATATGACAGAAGACGAATTGGTGGATGAACTATGGACATTTTACTCCAAGAAGTAGGATATAGTTACGCAAAAGATACGCCGTTTGAGAAACGAGCATTAACGGATGTTTCGCTGCATATCCCTTCTGGATCCTATACAGCAATTATTGGCCATACTGGATCTGGTAAGTCGACGGTTCTACAGCATTTGAATGCGCTGTTAAAACCAACAGAAGGATCGGTCATGATTGGTGGGCGTAAAATCGAAGCAGGAGTGAAAGCGAAAAACTTGCGTGACGTGCGTCGACAAGTCGGGATAGTTTTTCAATTTCCTGAACAACAATTATTTGATGAAACTGTTTTAAAAGATATTATGTTCGGTCCTTTAAATTATGGTGTGTCTGAAGAAGAAGCGAGCCGTCGTGCACACGAACTCGTTGAACAGCTCGGGTTACCGCCCGAAGTGTTAACGAAATCTCCTTTTGATTTGTCGGGTGGACAAATGCGCCGTGTGGCAATTGCAGGTGTTTTGGCAATGGAACCAGATGTGTTAGTGCTTGATGAACCGACAGCGGGATTAGATCCACGTGGCCGCCGTGAAATTATGGACTTGTTCCACCGGCTTCATATTGAAAAAGGACTGACCACTGTCTTAGTGACTCATAGTATGGAAGATGCGGCGCGTTATGCCGATAACGTGGCGATTATGCACAACGGCCGTTGTGTCGTCACAGGCGAACCTGTAGAAATTTTTTCGAATGAAGAGCAGTTACGTGATTATCGACTAGAACCGCCGCGGACCATTCGTCTTCAACAAAAACTTGAAGATAAAATGGGCATTAAGCTCGATTCAATTTCCTTGACGGAAGAAGCATTGGCTAAAAATATTGCGCTTGCTTTATCGGAAGGACGTGATTCCGAATGATGGAGAAAATGATTTTTGGTCGCTTTATTCCAGGAAATTCTTTAATTCATCAGATGGACCCGCGAGCAAAGATTTCGTTTGTTTTTGTCTTTATCGCTATTGTCTTTATCGCAAATAGCGCGATAACTTACGGTATTCTTTTAGGGTTTACTTTATTGGTCGTATTCTTATCTAAAATCCGCTTGTATTTTTTAATAAATGGTTTAAAACCGGTCTTTATTTTACTGATTTTCACGTTTCTTCTTCATATATTTTTTACGCGTGAAGGTGATTTGTTAGTGGATATTGGGTTTATTAAAATTTACGAAGAAGGATTGCGGCAAGGGATATTTATTTCGGTTCGCTTTTTAGTCTTGGTGTTTATCACCAGTATTTTAACGTTAACGACCTCGCCAATTTCGATTACAGATGGCATTGAAGTGTTGCTTGGTCCATTTAAGCGAGTGAAGTTGCCTGTGCACGAATTGGCTTTGATGATGTCTATTTCGTTGCGCTTTATCCCGACTTTAATGGATGAAACGGGAAAGATCTTGAAAGCACAAATGGCTAGAGGGTCTGACATCGGCTCAGGTCCAGTGAAAGACCGCATTAAAGCAGTTGTTCCTTTGTTGATCCCATTGTTTGTTAGTGCCTTTAAACGTGCAGAAGACCTTGCGACGGCAATGGAAGTTCGCGGTTATCGTGGAGGCGAAGGCAGAACGCGCTATCGCCAGTTAAATTGGCGTTTGATCGATAGCTTGAGTTTAGTAGTACTGGTAGGGCTTGCGGGAATACTTGTTTATTTCCGTGTATAAGGAGAGTAATTATGAAACGATTAAAAGCGACAATCGCATACGATGGTTCGGGATTTGCAGGATACCAAGTACAGCCCGATTCCCGTACGGTTCAACTTGAATTAATGAAGGTGCTTGAAACCATTCATAAAGGAAAAGTGATTCAAGTGGTAGCAAGTGGCCGAACAGATGCTAAAGTTCATGCCACCGGTCAAGTGATTCATTTTGATACTGAGTTATCAATTCCGATAATTGGGTGGTTAAAGGCGCTTAATGTTCTATTGCCGGAAGACATTCGAGTCCATTCGATTGAAGAAGTAGACACATCTTTTCATGCGCGCTACCATACAACGGGCAAAACCTATCGTTACAAATGGGATCGCAGTCAAATCATTAGTCCATTTACGCGTAGTTTAATGGTACATGTAAAACAACCATTAGATGTAGAAGCTATGAAAAAAGCGTCGCAAGCCATAGTCGGTACGCATGACTTTTCTAGTTTTTGTGCAGCAAATACAGCTGTAGTCGACAAAGTCCGAACAGTAAGACGGTTGGATTTTGAAGAACACGGCAATGAATTGCATATGGTTATAGAAGGAACTGGATTTTTATACAACATGGTTCGAATTATTGCGGGGACATTAGCGGAAGTTGGCATGGGCAGACGAAAAGCTGAAGAGCTTGAAGATATTGTGTCTGCAACCGACCGAGATGCTGCTGGAATAACAGCTCCAGCTCATGGCCTTTACTTGGAAAACGTGATGTACGAGAGCTGAAACAACTTTTCCTGGTGTTTTTAGAAAACCCCTTGACTTTTGTTGGTTTTCGTTATAACATGATGTATGGTATTTTCATTACCCCCACGATATGCCCCGGAAGGTTATTTGTGTATAGGGATAACGAAAAAACGGAACAGCGGAACACTGTAAATGATATTAAAAAGAGACGATTTATTAGGAGGACAATATACATGCGTACAACATTCATGGCTAAAGGTCACGAAGTAGAGCGTAAATGGTTGGTTGTCGATGCAGAAGGGCAAACTCTTGGACGTTTAGCTTCTGAAGTCGCTTCAATCTTACGTGGAAAATACAAACCAACATTCACACCAAACGTTGACACTGGTGATCACGTAATCATCATCAACGCTGAAAAGATTCACCTTACAGGTAACAAACTTGCAGACAAAATCTACTACCGTCACACACAATATACGGGTGGATTGAAACAACGTACTGCACTTGAAATGCGCACAAAATACCCAACAAAAATGCTTGAATTGGCTATTAAAGGGATGCTTCCTAAAAACTCTTTAGGTCGTCAAACGTTCAAAAAGCTGCATGTCTATGCTGGCCCAGAACATAACCACCAAGCACAACAACCGGAAACTTACCAGCTTCGCGGGTAATAATTAGTAAATAAGAGGAGGATACACCTTTGGCACAAGTTCAATATATTGGCACAGGTCGTCGTAAAAACTCAACAGCTCGCGTACGTTTAGTACCGGGTGACGGCACAATTACAATTAACAACCGTGACGTAGCAGACTACGTTCCTTACGAAACATTACAACAGATTATCAAACAGCCACTAGTTGCTACGGAAACTCTAGGAAGCTACAACATCCTAGTAAACGTAAACGGCGGTGGATTCACAGGCCAAGCCGGAGCAATCCGTCACGGTATCGCACGCGCTCTACTAACTGTAGACCCTGCATTCCGTCCTGCGTTGAAATCTGCTGGGTTATTAACACGTGACCCACGTATGAAAGAACGTAAAAAACCAGGTCTTAAATCAGCACGTCGTGCACCTCAGTTCTCAAAACGTTAATTTCGATTTTCGTTTACAAAGCACTTTCCGAAGAAATTCGGAGAGTGCTTTTTTTATTTCTTTGAATGAGGAAATGAAAATAGGATCTTTAAATTAGAGAACAATAAATGCTCTATTCTTATAAGGCTGAATACATTAAAAATAAGATTTGCTGTGCTATACTTTATGGTGAGCAAAATTGATAGGGAGTGTATCGATATGTTAACTGAAGTACAAGTACGCGAATTACTCGGAACATTAGAAGATCCGTTTTTACATAGATCGTTAACGGAAACAGGTGGCATTACATCTGTAACGATCAAAGAAGAGAAAAAGCACGTCAGCGTGAAGTTGGCAATTGCGAAAACAAATACGCCAGAACAAATGCAACTTCAGATGAAAGTTGTGGACGTATTAAAAGGAGCGGGAGCGGGATCTGTTGGTATCCGTTTTGAAGAGCTTCCTCCTGAAGCGCTAGCGAAGTTCCGTGGAACGGCGAGCGAATCAGAAGCACAAGATTTATTGTCTCCATTAAACAAAGTAGAATTTATTTCGATCGCTAGTGGTAAAGGCGGCGTTGGTAAATCAACTGTCTCTGTTAACTTGGCGATTGCGTTAGCGCGTCTTGGTAAAAAAGTTGGATTGATCGATGCAGACATCTACGGCTTTAGTGTGCCGGATATGATGGGGATCGATAAATCTCCAGTTGTTCGCGGCCAAACGATTATTCCGGTTGAACGATTCGGCGTAAAAGTTATTTCGATGGGCTTTTTCGTAGAAGACAATATGCCAGTTGTATGGCGTGGACCAATGCTAGGTAAAGTGCTTGATCAATTCTTCCGTGATGTAGAGTGGGGAGATCTCGATTACCTTCTATTAGATTTGCCACCAGGCACAGGAGATGTTGCACTCGACATTCACCAAATGCTTCCGGCTTCTAAAGAAATCGTAATCACGACACCGCACCCGACAGCTGCATTCGTCGCAGCGCGTGCTGGGGCGATGGCAATTCAAACCGATCATGAAGTATTGGGTGTTATCGAAAACATGTCATGGTTCGAAAGCGCAGAAACAGGCAAGAGAGAATACCTCTTCGGACAAGGAGGCGGACCAAAACTTGCAGAAGAATTGCGTACGCCGTTACTTGGACAGATTCCAATGGGTCAGCCTGACTGGAACGAAGAAGACTTTGCTCCATCTGTCTACCTAGAAGATCATCCGACAGGAAAAATTTACGAAGACATCGCGAATCAAGTGATTAAACAATTCGCCGACAAAAAATAAAAGCATGAGCACAGTCCGGAAGCCTTCAGTGGTTTCCGGGCTTTTGTTTTTTAATAGTTTAATAGAGGATGTGGCGATTCAGTAACAAAGCTTCGATATTCGAGGTTTGTTCACAATCTATTGAATACAGTGAATGGATTTTTCAATAGCCGGTTGGTACAATCTTAAAAGAACTTTAAATAACGGAGGCATTCAATTGACAATAAGAAACTGGGTTAAGTTTTTCTTTAAAGCTCTTTTAATAGGTGGAATTGTAACAGGCGTACTTGGATTATTCGTCCGCTGGGAAGATATATTTGCAGAGCCGTTCCGTAACGGCCAATGGGGAGAATTTTTAGCGGGATTTGTTTGGCTAATCATTATCGGTTTAACGATGAGTATCATTAGCCAATTGTGTTTCTTTGCTTACTTAACGGTGCACCAAATTGGGATGAACATTTTCCGCACATTGCGTTTATGGAATTGGGTGCAAGTTTTAATTATTGTAGTGGTTATTGCGGATTTGATTTTATTCCGTTTTGCGCCTAACGCACAAACAACTGAACAAGTTTGGTTATACGGAATTCTATTGACGATTTTAATCGTTACAGGAGTTGTGACAGCTTACATTAAAGCGAAGTGGACAAACAAGGAAACGTTTATTTCTGCTTTGTTCTTTATGATTGTAATTACAACAGTAGAATGGCTTCCTGCCTTGATGGTAGAAGCAGGGAATATTGATAGCTGGGTTACGTTATTACTATTTCCATTTTTAGCAGTAAATGCGTATCAACTTTTAATTTTACCGAAATACAATGCACAGTCCGATGTGGATCGTCAGAAATTAGAAGAGCGGCGTGCTGCAAGAAAAGCAAAAGCAGAGTAAATTTTTTTAGGGAAGATCATTTGTTCACTCGTTTTGGCGAAGTGGGCAAGTGATTTTTTGTTTTCTTTAGAGATAACTTGTTTCCGGGAGAAAGCAGGTGGCTGTAAGAGTGAGGAGCTTTTGATAGCGGCGGAGAAATCGGAATACAGAAGGAAAAATAGGTTTTCGAGAAAAACTTTCGCGAAAGTGTTGACAGGAATCTAAACATGCTTTAATATAATAAAAGTCGCCAAGCAACAACGAACAACATAAACAAAAAGGCGGCACACAATATCAACAAC
>NZ_AEPB01000053.1 GCF_000189395.1 Planococcus donghaensis MPA1U2
TCTTCGTGGACCAGCCCAGTTGAAGGCTTCTTGCTACAAGAAAAGTGAGATTCTTTACTGTGCTTCATCGTATAAATAACGTGTCAAAAGATTTTTTCCTACTCACTCCAGGATTCGGAGCACCTAGTGGCGAAGGGCAAAGACATGCTCCTGCATCGCTGCGCTAGCTTCGTCGCAAAGCCACTGCACGAAGTCCCTTCGGTCACTGACTTTCCAGCGGAAAAACGAAGTGGTGAGACCCCGCAGGAGCTTGCGACGAGGAGGCTCAGCGCGGAGTCCGCGGAAAGCGTCCACTAGGTGTGGAGAATCCCACATGCATACAAAAAAATGAGTAACTATTCTTTTGTCTACAAGCAGAGAGCCTACCAATTTGGTAGGCTCTCTTTTTTCTAGTGATAACAATGTTGTAAATTTGATGAATTAGTACATATTTATATCTAAATGAAAATTATTCTCATTTAATCATTGACTGGTTTTTAGTGGGTGCTATACTGAAATAGGTAAGTCAGTGATAATGATTATCACTATCAACTAATCAATAGTCGTTATTGGAGACAGATGAGGGCAGCTATGAAAAAACGCTATTTAATACCAATATTAATCATACTGTCGATCATTTCCTTGTTTGTCGGAGTGAGCAGTATCAGCATAGTTGATTTGTTTGACTTCCAATCGGAAGAGACACAAATATTCTTAATTAGCCGTCTGCCGCGGCTGGTTGCGATTTTACTAGCGGGTGCAGGAATGAGTATGGCAGGACTCATTATGCAGCAGTTAAGTCGCAATAAATTCGTGTCTCCGACAACAGCAGGTACATTAGATGCTACTCGGCTTGGGATTCTCGTATCTATGCTTTTGTTCGCGAATGCATCGATGCTAGAAAAAATGACAGTAGCTTTTGCTTTTGCACTTGCTGGGACATTTCTTTTTATGCAAATTCTTAACCGCATCAAATTTAAAGATGCGATATTTATTCCTTTAGTTGGGTTGATGTTTGGAAATATCTTATCATCCATCACAACATTTTTCGCTTATCGAGCAGATGTTATTCAAAACATGTCTGCCTGGTTACAAGGTGACTTTTCCATGGTTATGAAAGGGAGTTATGAACTTCTTTACGTCAGTGTTCCGGTATTTGTTGTCGCCTATCTCTACGCTAATCGATTTACGGTAGCGGGTATGGGGGAAGACTTCTCAAAGAATTTGGGAATGAAATACCGCAGTGTTGTAAACATCGGATTGACACTCGTAGCCTTGATTACTGCGACAGTTGTTTTGACAGTAGGGGTTATCCCGTTTCTTGGGTTGATCATCCCAAACATTGTCTCAATTTTTAAAGGAGATCATCTTCAAAAAACATTGCCGCATACCGCAATGCTTGGCGCGATTTTCTTATTAGTATGCGATATTTTAGGAAGAGTGCTGATTTACCCGTATGAAATTTCCATCAGTTTGATGGTGGGCGTGATTGGCAGCTTTATTTTCCTCTTCTTGTTGTTTAGGAGGAAAGCATATGCGTGATTTACATAAAATGCTCATCCTTATTGGTTTAGCTTTAGCGGCTTGTGCTGTGTATTTGTTTCAAGACTTAAACGGAAGTTTTGATTATGCCTTGCCAAGACGTGGCGTGAAAGTGTTTGCGATGGTGTTAACGGGTGTAGCTATTGCTTATGCAACAGTCGTTTTTCAAACCATTACTCATAACCGGATATTAACACCGAGTATTATGGGCTTGGATTCACTTTATATGTTGCTTCAAACCTTGCTGGTCTTCTTTCTAGGCTCGAGCCACGTGACGATTGTGAACAAGCAAGTAAACTACATGTTGTCGATTGCCGTCATGGTCGTCTTTGCCTTGTTGTTTTACCGTTTACTGTTTAAAAAGAATGATCGCCCCATTTACTTTCTCTTGTTAGTGGGAATTATTTGTGGAACTTTCTTTGGAAGCATTACAACATTCTTACAAGTGCTCATCGACCCAAACGAGTTTTCGATTATTCAAGATCGTATGTTTGCGAGCTTTAACAATGTTAACGCCGATTTAGTTTGGACGTCGCTTGTCATCATCACCTTATTGATCGCTTTTGCTTGGAAGCAAAATGCCTCTTTAGATGTTTTGACACTAGGTCGTGATACAGCGATTAATCTAGGGGTCAATTACGATGCGTTAGTTAAACAAATGCTTGTATTATCAGCCGTTTTAATCGCCATTGCGACTGCACTTGTTGGACCCATTACTTTTTTTGGTTTGATTATCGCAAATTTATCCTACCAGTTTTTCACGTCGTATAAACATTCGGTTTTATTGACGGGAGCGATTATCATCAGTGTCATCGCTTTAGTTGGTGGTCAGTGGGTAGTAGAGCGGATTTTTACTTTTAATACGACGTTGAGTGTCATCATCAATTTCATCGGTGGAATTTACTTTATCTACCTATTACTAAAGGAGAGTCGATCTAAATGATTCAAGTTCGCGAATTGACAAAGCTGTACGGAAAAAAACAAGTTGTCGAAAATGTCTCTGTGGATATCCAACGCGGTCAAATTACATCGTTCATCGGTCCAAATGGTGCAGGTAAGTCTACATTGTTATCGATGGTCAGTCGTTTGTTAGATGCAGATACCGGCGAAGTGCTCATTGATTCAACCAATACCAAAAAGTTGAAATCCAATGAGTTTTCAAAACGCGTATCCATATTAAAACAGTCGAACTACATGAATGTCCGCTTAACGATTCGTGAGCTTGTCTCTTTTGGTCGCTTTCCTTATTCAAAAGGTCGCTTAAATGACGAAGACGAGAAAATGGTCGATCAATCAATTGATTATATGGATTTAAAGGACATGGAAAACGCTTATCTTGATGAATTGTCGGGTGGACAACGCCAACGTGCATTTATCGCCATGGTGATTGCGCAAGACACCGATTATATCTTGCTAGATGAACCGTTAAATAATTTGGACATGAAGCATTCTGTTCAAATTATGAAAATCTTACGTCGCTTGGTTGATGATTTGGGCAAAACAGTAGTGATTGTTTTACATGATATTAACTTTGCTTCTGTTTACTCAGATCGTATCGTGGCGTTGAAAAATGGTCGCGTCGTAAAAGACGGCCCAACTGAAGAGATTATTCAAAGTGCGGCATTAAAAGAAATTTACGATATGGATATCCCCATTCAACAAATGAATAACTGCAGAATTTGTGTGTATTTTAATTCTTAAAAAAGAGGAGCTCGAAACAATATGAAAAAATGGATATTGGTCGCATTTACGTTAATGATGGTAGCAGTTTTAGCTGCTTGTGGGTCAACCGAAGAAACTGCAGAATCCGATACAGCAAATGCAGAAACAGAAGAAATGACAGTAACGCACGAACTAGGTGAAGCAACTTTTACTAAGAATCCAGAAAAAGTAGTGGTTTTTGATTATGGGGTTCTGGATTCACTAGATAAGTTAGGTATTGAAGCGGTTGCTGGAGTGCCTCAAGAATCTTTACCAGCTTACTTAGAAAAATACGAGGATGCGGAAAAATACGAGAATGTTGGGACATTAAAAGAAGCTGACTTTGAGGCAATCCACGCAATGGACCCGGATTTGATTATTATTTCTGGACGTCAAGCAGATATGTACGAAGAGTTTACTGAAATTGCGCCTACGATGTATATGGCTGTAGACACAGAAAAGTACATGGAGTCATTTGAAGAAAATATGACAACGCTTGGTGAAGTTTTCGGGAAAGAAGATCAAGTAGGCGAAGAACTTGCGGCGATTGATGCGCAAATTGAAAAAGTGAAAGCGATAGTAAGTGAGTCGGATGAAAAAGCGTTAATTACGCTTGCGAATGAAGGGAAAGTAAGTGCGTACGGTGCAGCTTCTCGGTTTGGTTTGATCCATGATGTATTTGGTGTCAAACAAGCCGACGAAGGCATTGAAGCGTCGACTCATGGACAAAGCATTTCATATGAATATATTTTGGAAACAAACCCAGACATGATGTTTGTGGTTGACCGCAATGCGGTAGTAGGCAATGGGACAAACGCAGCTGAATCGCTTGAAAATGAATTGGTTCAAAAAACAAACGCTTATAAAAACGATAAAATTATCTACTTAGATCCAGATTACTGGTACCTATCAGGTGGCGGATTGCAGTCTGTCGCTCAAATGGTAACGGATGTCCAATCTGCATTTGAATAAAAATCACAAAAAAGAAGTTCCTGATTTAGTTCAGGAACTTCTTTTTTTGCTGTATTAAGAGATTGATTTTTTAGGAGAAGGAGTAGGTACTTCGCCGAGTTGATTCAATCGGTGCGCAAATGAATTGCTATGTCCAGCAGGCGAACCGTGCAAAACATCTTGCATTGAGTAAGCTTGTGAACCGTGTTCTGAAAAGTCCAATCCAGCTTCTTCATGTTCTGCAGTAACTCGAAGAGGAACGACGCTGCCAATAGCCAATAGCACCAATCCAGTTGATATAGAAGCCCATGCAATAACAGCGAACACCCCGACAGCTTGAATGCCAAGAACTTCAGCGCCGCCTCCGTAAAGTAATCCACCAGTCGTATCAAATAATCCGATGGCAAGTGTTCCCCAAATACCGGCAATTCCGTGAACGGAAATAGCGCCGACTGGATCATCAATGCGAATTTTTGAATCGAGTAAACGAATTGCTTCCGTCATGATAACGCCTGCCAATAAACCGATAGCAATCGCACCGACAAAAGAGACGTTTGCAGCGCCTGCGGTAATACCGACAAGTCCGGCAAGTGCTCCGTTCATGGTTAAAGAAGCATCAATGCGTCCGTAGCGTAGTCGAGTATAGCTGGCAGTAGCGATTATTCCGGCAGAAGCAGCTAATAATGTATTGGCAATGACAATTGGCACGAGTGCAGGGTCAGCCGCTAATGTACTACCGCCATTAAATCCAAACCAACCAAGCCATAGGATGAAAACGCCTAAAGCACCGAGTGGTAAACTGTGTCCTGGAATTGTATTTACGGATTTCCCGCTATATTTCCCAAGACGAGGTCCGATTTTCCAAGCTGCAATCAAAGCAGCTACAGCACCTGTTAAGTGGACGACTGTTGAACCGGCAAAATCGATAAAGCCGATTTGCGCTAACCAACCGCCACCCCATACCCAATGACCAACAATTGGGTAAATAACGGCAGTCATCGCGATAGTTAATAAAATATAGGCAGATAAATTCATGCGTTCTGCTACGGCACCTGAAATGATGGTTGCACAAGTAGCAGCGAAAACAGCTTGGAAGACAAAGAATCCAATGTCTTCAACACCTGACAGTGCGAATCCTTGTGTGCCGATTAATCCAAAAGAAGAAGGGCCGAACATCAGTGCATATCCAACGATAAAGTAAAGAATGGAACCTAATGAAACAGTAATCATATTCTTCATTAATATATTTAATGTATTTTTAGAGCGAGTAAATCCTGATTCCACCATCGCAAATCCTGCGTGCATAAAAAATACCAACATAGCCCCGAGCATCACCCAAATCATATCTACTGAACTTTGAACTGCTTCCATCCAATCTCCTCCTTATCCAATCGCGACTGTGCCGCGTTCTTTTGTTCTAATTCTGATTGCTTCTTCAACCGGGTAAATGAAAATTTTGCCATCCCCGACTTGGCCGGTAGATGCATAGTCGAGTAAAGCTTGGATGATGTCTTCGACTTTGTTGTCATCCACTACCATTTCTAACTTAAGCTTCGGAGAAAATTCCATCGTATAAGCATTACCGCGGAACAAGCCAACCCGACCTTCTTGCTTTCCGATTCCTGCAATTTCCGTTACACTCAATCCGTCTATTCCTTCAAGTGCCAAAGCTTGTCGAACATCTCCAAAAACGGAAGGGCGAATAATCGTTTCAATCTTTTTCATGGTTTTCTCTCCTTCATGTTAGGTTTGTTAACATAATAGTTTATATTTTCTGACAATGCAAGTGTTTTTTGAAATTAAATGTTAGGTTTCCTGACATTAATAAATAGTAGGGGTGATTTTGTGTATAAAATTCCAGAAGAATTAGCTGCCCTCGGCAAGGAAAGAATTGATGGATATCCGGTTGAAGGTTTTGTGTGGGGGAGTGGTCCGGAAAATCCGGCAATTATGCTAGTAGGAGAAGCTCCAGGAGAAAATGAAATCGAAACAGGGATCCCTTTTACAGGGCGGGCAGGAAAAGAATTAATGGCTTCTTTGGAAAGTGTCGGCTTGGTAAGAGAAGATGTTTATATTACAAGTGCAGTCCGCAGCAGACCTTATAAATGGGGAACTAAGAAAAAGCGAAATGGTGAAGTAATTGAACGAAAATACAACCGGGCACCAACAAAAAAAGAAATTATTGCTCATGCGCCAATATTGGATACAGAAATTCGAGACATTCATCCGCCGTTGATTGTGACATTAGGAAATGTTGGTTTACAAAGGTTAATTGGACCGAAGGCTAAAGTTACAGAACTTCATGGGTTGTTGATCGAAACACCGATACTATACTGGGATGATGTAAACAATTGCTTTAAAGAAACCGATGAGGTTTATCATATTTTCCCTACGTTCCATCCAGCTAGCGTTTTTTATAATCCACCTGTTCGGGAATTGAAAGATGAAGATTGGCGCAGGTTAAAAGAACTTTTAGGGAAAGTAGAATGATTATAAAAATTAGGCATGAAAAAAGTTTTGAAGAAAATCTTTTTGACGTATACTATTTGTATTCACTAGAGTTAGAAAAGAGGCGCGTTTATGGATAGTTCTGTTTTATTTGCACTTGGTTTGACTCTTTTTGCTGGACTCGCTACAGGAATCGGCAGTTTAATCGCATTTTTTGCGTCTCGTACGAATACGAAGTTTTTGTCGATTTCATTGGGCTTTTCAGCTGGAGTTATGATTTATGTTTCCATGATTGAAATTTTCTTCAAAGCAAAAGATGCCTTGACGAACGCGCAAGGTGAAGTTGTTGGGTATTGGCTGACTCTTGCAGGTTTTTTTGGTGGGATGATTTTCATGGCGATGGTCGATCGAATCCTGCCAAAATTGGGAAACCCGCATGAAGTAAAAAAAGTGGAGGACATGGATGAAGGGCCAACAAATGATGAATATGCCCGATTACGAAAAATGGGTATTTTTACAGCGTTGGCGATCGGTATTCATAATTTCCCTGAAGGCATAGCTACGTTTATGTCGGCTATACAAGACCCGGCTCTTGGTATTGCGATTGCAATCGCCGTAGCAATACACAATATTCCTGAAGGGATTGCAGTTTCGGTACCAATTTACTACGCAACTGGAAGTCGGTTAAAAGCTTTACAATACAGTTTTCTATCGGGTATTTCAGAGCCGGTTGGAGCGCTTGCTGCATGGTTGTTCTTAATGCCATTCTTAAGTGATACATTGTTTGGTGTTATATTTGCGGGTGTTGCAGGGATTATGGTCTTTATCTCGCTTGATGAATTATTACCTGCTGCAAAACGGTATGATGAAGCTCATTTATCTATTTATGGACTAGTAGCCGGTATGGCTGTTATGGCTGTTAGCTTAGTGCTGATTGTTTAAAAGTGAAACTTAACGCCTCCCTTTCTCGTAATAAAGAGAAAGGGAGGCGTTTTTGATGGATAGTAAGCGCATTGAACAAACTTTCTCAGAAGTGTCGAAAACAACTGGTTGGGCAGTAGACAAACGAATATCATTAGCTGTGACGAATATATACTTAGGGCGTGGGCAAAAGTTTGACGCCGGCTTGCATGAGGGAGCCGTCAATATTATTAAAAAAAATGAAGGATGGACGTCCCCATTACGATCTCATTTACTTCATGTTGCAGCTGCTTTTATAGTGTTAAAAGAAGAAAGTATAGAAAGCTCGTTAAAATTGGTGAATCAAAACCAACAAGCTCTTAACGATGCAGGATTTTGGAAAACATCGTATACGTATTTAGCTGCGTTAATGATGAAAAACCCTGAAGAAGCAACACGTGCAAGAGCCTTATATGAAGAAATGAAGAAACATCATAAATTTCTAACATCGAATGAAGATATTCCTTACGCAGCCTTATTGGGGAGCAGAGAAGGAACGGTTGAAGAACGAGCGGCGACTATGAATATGTATTACAAAGACTTACGGGAACAAGGGTTTTCGATGGGGAATGACCTGCAGTGGTTGTCTCAAATTATGACGTTTGAATCTCCTGCTTATAATCCGGAAATGGTCGGAAAAGTATTGGCGATCCAGCAATTCTTTAAAGATGAAAAAATCAAAATTAAGTATGCGCAATATCCTACTCTTGGTTTTTTGGCAGTAACAGGAGTAGGTGGCAATGCACTAAACGAAATTGTGTCAAATACCCGTGAACTTGAAAGCAACAAAATTTTTCGTTGGTACAAAGATATGGCATTTTCAACGGCAGTTCAACAGACGATGGCTGACAATATAAAAGGTCAAGATATTGTCGATATGGCTTTTTCAACATCACTGGAAGCGTTGATGCAGGCGCAACAAGCAGCCATGATGGTCAGTATTAATGCTGCAATTATCTCAACCACTAATAATTCATCCACTTAACGAGGAGTGTCGAAAATGAACTAAGTTTCTATTTTAGTTGCTTGAAAAAATAGACTTTATTTCATAGCTTGTCATCATTCTTTCATCGGAGTATAGTGGTATAAAGATGTAACTATACATGTGTAAAGACAAGGGGAATGATGATGTCAACTTCAGTTGAGAAAAAAACAGGTGCGATATCAAGAAATAAATTGTTAGGGATTGCGGGGCTTGGATGGCTCTTTGATGCAATGGATGTCGGCATCTTAGCGTTTGTAATCGCAGCGCTCCATGCAGATTGGGGATTAACTTCTAACCAAATGGGATGGATTGGCAGCGTGAACTCAATCGGAATGGCGGTTGGCGCATTTGTTTTCGGTATTTACGCTGACCGTGTAGGTAGAAAGAAAATATTTATCATCACGCTTTTATTGTTTTCGATTGCAAGCGGTATTTCTGCTTTCACTACCACTCTTGCAGCATTTCTGATTTTGCGATTTTTTGTCGGAATGGGATTGGGCGGAGAACTTCCGGTAGCTTCTACTTTAGTGGCGGAAAGTGTACCGGCAAGAGAACGTGGTCGCGTGATTGTGTTATTGGAAAGTTTCTGGGCGGCTGGTTGGTTAGTTGCTGCGATCATTTCGTATTTTATCATTCCTTCTTTCGGATGGCGCGTAGCGCTGTTGTTGACTGCTTTACCGGCATTTTACGCATTATACTTGCGCATTAATTTACCGGATTCTCCACAGTTTTCGGCCAAAAAAGATGTCTTACGCTCGATATCTACAAATATTAAAGACGTATGGTCAAAAAAGTACAGACGACCTACAATAATGTTGTGGATTGTTTGGTTTATGGTCGTCTTTTCATATTACGGAATGTTCTTATGGTTACCGAGTGTGATGGTATTAAAAGGATTTACGCTTATTAAGAGTTTTCAATATGTGTTAATCATGACTCTTGCACAGTTGCCGGGGTATTTTACAGCAGCGTGGCTAATTGAGCGTATTGGACGAAAATTTGTACTAGTGACTTATTTAACCGGGACCGCTGCCAGTGCTTTAGCTTTCGGTAATGCTGATTCTATTACAGGCTTGATTGTTGCGGGTGCTTTCTTATCCTTCTTTAACTTAGGAGCTTGGGGTGCTTTATACGCTTATTCTCCAGAACAGTATCCGACGATTATTCGTGGAACTGGGACGGGGATGGCTGCTGCGTTTGGGCGTATTGGGGGTATTCTCGGACCGCTATTGGTTGGGTCGCTTTTAACTGCGGGAATTGGAATCAATATAATTTTTGCGATTTTCTGTGGGGCCATTCTTATTGGCGCTATGGCTGTAGCCTTTCTTGGTACCGAAACAAAACAAATGGAATTAGAATAACTTAAAAAACAACGTCTTCAGTGCAAACTTGGAGGACGTTGTTTTTTTTCTCCAAAATAAAAAAAGGGTATTGTTCGTAGTTTAGCTAATACCTTTATATAGGGATAAAACATGGTAGAAATGGACGTGGAGATATGGAATTGATCATTTACTCGGATTCGTCGGTTTTTGAAGAGCGAGTATCGCCTTTGTTAAATCGGAATGAAGACCGTAATAGTTTGTTTTTAGGGATACTTGGACAAATCCAAGCCAATCGGTACGACGATTATTTTCTAGCACTAGCCGAAACAGAAGATGAAGTTGTCGCGGCGTGCTTAATGACGCCGCCGCATGCTTTGCAATTAGTAATATTTCGTCGGTTGCCTGAAATTGAAAAGGAAATTGCCGGCCATTTACAAAATCTCGGAGTTAAAGTTAGCGGCATTGTAGGTGAGCATGATACATCTCGTCTTTTTGCTAAAGCTTGGACCGATCATACCGGTGAGCAAGTGAAAATACTAATGGATCAAGGCTTGTATCGCATTGATGCAGTTAATAAGGGCTTGCAGAAAAGTGGAGGCTCTTGGCGAGTTGCAAGTAATAAAGACGCAAAATTATTAATAGAATGGTATAAACTGTTTGAAGAAGAAACGGGAATCGATCGTCGTTCTACCCAGGAACAAGCTACACAACGAATTGAGGAGTTTTTAGAGAGGAAAGAAGTTTATGTGTGGGAAGTAGACGGGGAGGTTGTCTCTTGTATGAAAAAAGCACGCCCTTCGAAAAACGGCATAACCGTGTCTTTTGTTTTCACACCCGTGGCTTACAGAAAGAAGGGGTATGCGCGGACCTTAGTCGCTGAGGTCACAGACGAATTGTTGCTAGAGTATGATTTTGTTATGCTTTATACGGATCTTGCCAACCCAACGTCCAATAAAATTTACCGAGAAATTGGCTACGAACAAATTTCAAATCCAGTTCACCTCATTTTTTCAGATAAATAAAATTTCCTTAAGTAATTTTAGGAGTAAAAAGGTACTTTATAGGGTATAAAAAAGCTAGGCTTAAAGAAGCAGGAAGGAGTGAGGGCTATGATTCGTTTTGAAAATGTCACGAAGCGGTTTTCAGATGGTACAGAAGCATTAAAAGACATTTCGCTTGTTTTACCGACCCATCAATTGACTGCTATCATTGGTCCTAGTGGCTGTGGAAAAACTACGTTGATGAAAATGATTAATAAATTAGAAAAACCTACCGAAGGAAGCATCTATATTGATGAAAAACCTATTAATGACATGGATGAAGTTCAGTTGAGGCGCTCGATTGGCTATGTTATTCAACGCATTGGGTTGTTTCCTCATATGACCATCTCAGATAATGTGGCATTAGTACCAAAATTACTTGAATGGTCTAAAGAAAAAAAGGAAGAACGAGTACGCGAATTGCTCCAACTGGTTGGTTTGGATCCTGAAGTTTATATGGAACGTTACCCCCTCGAATTAAGTGGAGGGCAACAGCAACGTGTGGGAGTAGTCCGAGCGCTTGCTGGAGATCCTAACATTGTTTTAATGGATGAACCCTTCTCAGCACTTGACCCCATTAGCAGGGAACAACTGCAAGATGAACTTCGAAACCTTCAACAAACCATCAATAAAACCATCGTTTTTGTAACTCATGATATGGATGAGGCATTAAAAATTGCCGATACTATTATCGTCATGCGCGCTGGAAAAGTAGAGCAGACGGGAACCCCGCAACAGCTAATTGATAATCCCGCGAACGAATTTGTTCAAAACTTTATTGGTATCGAACGGATCAGTCAAAAGCGAACATTTGGCGAGCGGAAATTAGTAGAGTTTCTGTCTATTTTCACATCGGATTGGTCGGGAGAGTTTAAAGAAATATCAGCAGAATCAACGTTTGAAGACGCGTTTGCGAAATTAGACGAAAGCGATCAAGAATATTTAGCGATTACTCATAACGATCAAATTGTAGCTTACGCTAATGAACGTGATTTGTTGAAAGCGGCCCTCGCTAAAGAAACGGGGGTATTAACATGACAAACTTTTTCGACACGCTTGTCAGTCGTCAAGATATGATTATTAGCGCACTTATTGAACATATGTATTTGTCTTTTGTCGCAGTAGCTGTTGGTATAGCGATTGCATTGCCGCTAGGGATACTGATAACGCGCTACCGACGCTATGCCGAATCGATTATTGGTGTAACGGCTGTATTTCAAACGATTCCGAGTCTTGCTTTGTTTGGATTTTTAGTTCCTATATTAGGAATTGGATCGCCTACAGCGCTAATCGCACTTATCATTTATGCATTGTTGCCGATTTTACGAAATACTTATGCAGGAATTGCAGGGGTTGATGGGTCTACTATTGAAGCAGGTCGAGGTATGGGCATGACACGTACACAAATTCTTAGACAAATCGAATTGCCGCTAGCATTGCCGTTTATCATGGCGGGAATACGCACAGCTACGGTATTGACGGTGGGAATCGCAACACTTGCAACATTTGTTGGAGCAGGTGGTTTAGGTGATATCATTTACCGAGGATTACAATCATATAATAATTCATTAGTGCTAGCAGGTGCGCTTCCAGTAGCGCTGTTAGCGATTGGGTTTGACCAAATCTTAAAGTGGATTGAAAAACGCGCAACACCAAAAGGGCTAAAAATTTAGGGGGAAAACAAAGTGAAAAAAGCGACATTAGGAATAGTTTTAGCTGCAACAACTGTTATTGCAGGATGTGGTTCGGGTGGAGATGAATTAGATCCATTAGTTATCGGTGGTAAGCCGTGGACCGAGCAGTATATATTGCCTTATATTCTTGGGGAATACATTGAAGCAAATTCAGATTACACTGTGGAATATGAAGATGGATTAGGAGAAGTATCGATTTTAACGCCTGCTTTGGAAAAAGGTGACATCGATATGTACGTAGAATATACCGGTACCGGCATGAAAGATGTATTGAAAGAAGAATCAGTTCCGGGTCAAACGTCTGAAGAAGTGCTAGAAATTGTGCGTGCAGGTTATGAAGAGACGTTAGGCGCGACTTGGTTAGAGCCGCTTGGTTTTGAAAATGGCTACACACTTGCTTATTCAAAAGACAGTGGTTACGATGCAGAAACTTATTCAGACTTAGCTGAAATTTCACAGTCAGAAGCGATGAGTTTTGGAGCGCCGCATCCTTTTTACGAACGGAAAGGTGATGGCTTTGATGATTTAGTTTCCACATATCCGTTTGAGTTTGCAGAAACAGACAGCTTTGATCCTGCTATTATGTACGAGGCTGTTGAAAGTGGAGAAGTAGATGTCATTCCGGCATTCACAACAGATAGCCGAATTGGATTGTTTGATCTAGAAACAACGAAAGACGATCTTTCGTTCTTCCCGAAATATGATGCTGCTCCTGTTGTACGATTAGAAACGCTTGAAGAGTACCCAGAGCTTGAAGAGGTATTGAACGAATTGGCTGGAAAAATTTCTGAAGAAGAAATGCTCAAGATGAATTCTCGGGTAGATGTAGATCAAGAGGTAGCTAGCGATGTAGCTCGTGAATTCTTGATTGAAAAAGGATTAATCGAAGAATAATGGCAAATTCCGTAGCTTAGGCTACGGAATTTTTTTGTGGAGATTGTTTATCATCCTAGTTTTAACTTCTGCTCTTTTCTAATAGCATTTAAGAAATGGTTCTTGTACAATAGAATAAATGAGTGAATAGTCATTCAATTCAGTTAAATGTAAGCGATTTCAACTAAATAATGAGGTGGATAAAGTGAGAGAAGTTGTAATTATAGAGGGTGTGCGCTCGCCAGTAGCAAGAAGAAAAGGTGGTTTTGTTAACACACGCCCCGATGAGTTAGCGGCCATCGTATTAGATGAGCTAGTTTCACGGGCTGGAGTTGCAAAAAGTGACGTAGAAGATGTTATTTTAGGGTGTGTTTCTCAAGCAGGTGAACAAGGCGGCAATATTGCGCGGACTGTAGCGTTAATTGCAGGATTTCCGGATTATGTTCCTGGAGTCACGATTGATCGTCAATGTGGTTCGAGTCAGCAAGCGGTTCACTTTGGTGCACAAGCAATTTTGGCAGGAGATATGGATATTGTTATTGCGGGCGGCGTAGAAAGCATGACGCGCGTGCCGATGTTTTCCAATATGCAAGGAGCAAAACCAAGTAAGAAATTAACCGATCAATACGAAATTATCAACCAAGGACTATCGGCAGAACGCATTGCCGACAAATGGGGATTTACCCGTGAGCAACTCGACGCGTTCTCGGTGCAAAGTCATGAACGAGCGCAACATGCGATTAAAGAAGGTCGCTATAAGCGAGAAATTGTTCCGATCCAAACTGAAGGACCAAACAATGAAGCGCTTATAGTGACCGAAGATGAAGGTCCGCGTCCCGGAACAACACAAGAAGTTTTAGGGAGTCTGAAAACAGTGTTTGATGAAAATGGAGTTATTACTGCAGGAAATGCGAGTCAAATGAGTGACGGTGCATCTGCTGTTTTATTGATGTCAGCTGACAAAGCAAGGGAACTTGGTTTAAAGCCAAAAGCGCGAATTATCGCACGTTCAGTAGTTGGGTCTGATCCGACGTTAATGCTAACAGGACCTATTGCTGCGACAAGAAAAGTACTCGCAAAAACAGGTCTGGAAATTGGAGATATGGATCGTTACGAAGTAAATGAAGCCTTTGCACCAGTTCCGCTTGCATGGTTGCACGATATTGGAGGAGATCCTGAAAAGTTAAATGTTAATGGTGGTGCGATTTCGCTAGGGCATCCACTCGGTGCAACGGGCACCAAATTGCTTGTGTCATTATTGCACGAATTAGAGCGGACAAATGGACGCTATGGATTGTTGGCGATTTGTGAGGGAATGGGCATGGCGAACGCTACGATTATTGAGAAGTTATAATCGCTTGAAACTAAGGGGGAGTAATAGTGGATTTATCAAAAGTTAAAGCAGTGGTTACAGGTGGAGCATCTGGACTTGGTGAAGCGACCGTTCGTCGAATTGTTAAAAGTGGTGGGAAAGTCGCGATTTTTGATTTGAATGCCGATCGTGCCAAAAAGTTGATTGATGAATTAGGTAAAGAATCTATCATCTATATAGAAACTGATGTGACGAATGGTTCGCAAGTTGAACAAAGTATCGACAAAGCAGTTGAACAGCTTGGCGGTATTAATTTGGTTGTGAATTGTGCGGGTATCGGAACTCCTGGAAAAGTTTTGTCTAAAGGGACACCCATTGCGCTAGATCAGTTTGAAAAAGTCATCAAAGTCAATTTGGTCGGCAGTTTTAACGTGATTCGAGTGGCGGCGTCAGCGATGCAGAAGAATAAACCGAACGAAAAAGGCGAGCGTGGCGTTATTGTTTCGACAGCGTCTGTTGCGGCTTATGAGGGGCAAATTGGTCAAGCAGCTTATAGCGCATCAAAAGGTGGAGTTGTTTCCATGACCTTACCGATTGCGAGAGAACTAGCAAGAGATGGAATACGCGTAATGGCGATTGCGCCTGGTTTAATGGAAACGCCAATGGTCGAAGGGTTACCAGATTCAGCTATTGCTTCCTTGTCTGCAGCTGTACCGTTTCCGCAGCGACTCGGAAAACCGGATGAATTTGCGCAGTTGGTAGAAAGTATTGTGACAAATCCGATGTTAAACGGTGAAACGATACGCCTCGACGGAGCGATCCGCATGCAACCGAAATAAGGAGGGTGAAAAAGATGGCGAAATACCGTTTTGAAGAAGAAGAACATGTTATGTTCCGTAAATCGTTGCGTAAGTTTTTAGAAAAAGAAGCAATTCCAAACTACGATCAATGGGAAAAGGATCGTATCATTCCTAAATCTTTTTGGAAAAAGCTTGGAGATATGGGCTTTCTTTGTCCGCAAGTAGAAGAACAATACGATGGACTTGGATTGGATTTTCGTTATGCGGTTGTGATTGGAGAAGAAATGGAACGAGTTGGTGCGAGTTTAACGGGTGTAGGGTTACATAATGACATCACAGTTCCTTATATTGAAGCTTACGGAAACGAAGAGCAAAAACAACGTTGGTTACCGGGGTGTGTTTCGGGGGACCACATTACAGCTATCGCTATGACGGAACCCGGAACAGGATCTGATTTGGCGAACATCTCAACAACTGCTGTTCGAGATGGTGACAATTACATTGTGAATGGTCAAAAAACCTTTATCACTAATGGCATTAATTCGACATTGGTGTTGGTGGTTGTGAAGACGGATCCGAAAGCCGAACCAAAGCACCGCGGAATTTCATTATTAATGGTTGAAGAAGGAACGCCGGGGTTTGAGAAAGGGCGGAAACTCGATAAAGTCGGACTGCATGCTCAAGATACGTCCGAACTGTATTTTGAAGATTGTGTTGTGCCGGCGGCAAATTTAATCGGTGAAGAAAACAAAGGATTTACGTACTTAATGGAAAAATTGCAGCAAGAACGTTTAGTGGTTGCCTTAGCAGCGCAGATTGCATCAGAAGACATGCTTGATATGACCTTAGAATACGTGAAATCGAGAAAAGCCTTTGGAAAGCCGATTGGTTCGTTTCAGAATTCTCAATTTAAGTTGGTAGAAATGGCAACAGAAATTGAATTGGGTCATTCGTTTTTAGAATCGTTAATTGAAGATCATATGGCTGGAAAAGATATTGTGTCAAAAGTGTCAATGGCAAAGTATTGGCTAACCGATACAGCGAAGAAAATTTCGGGTGAATGCATGCAGCTACACGGTGGATATGGCTACATGGAAGAATACAAAATTGCGCGCCGTTACAGAGACATTCCGGTAGCGGCAATTTACGCGGGGTCTAATGAAATAATGAAAACCATTATAGCGAAACGCATGGGTCTTTAAAAGAAGCTACTTTAAGAAGGTGTAATCCTTACCTATTATCTGTTAGGTTTGTCTGCAAATATTTTTGTGGGCGGAAGTCATCAAAGTTGGACCTTCTGAGATCGCAGCAACTTGTTGTATAAATGTAAACATATTGGAATTAGTGAAAAGAGCACCACTCAGCTGGTCTGTCTTATGCCCGTCGAATCTACACGGGCGCTTACGCTTTTCAGTGTCCAGGCTCCAGCAGCCAGCCCCTCGAGTCGCTTCAGCCTAGTCAGCAATGGCAAACCCCGCCATTACCGCCTAGGCTTCCAGCGCTTGTCGGGGCTAAACGGCTGCTTACGCTTTTCTTTATACTTGACAGAATATACGAAACCTTTTAGTATAAGGGACAACTTGTTGAACGGAAACAAGTCTGTTTGAGAGTAGAGCCTAGAGAAGATGAGAATAGAAGAGTGTATAAATCGAGGATTGAGACGAGTAGGCAGGGAAATCTATTTAGAGAGTCAGCGGCTGGTGGGAGCTGATTAGATAAACTGCGCGAATGGACTTAGGAGAGCTGACCTGAAAGCGGAAGCGAGTAAGGGAGACGTAAGCCCTGCGTTAAAGGGAAAGGTGAAGAGCCTGTTTAAGTGAATGTAGAGTAACTCTGCATTAATGCGTGGTGGTACCGCGGTTTTAACCCGTCCCCGCAATCAGATAGCTATCTGATTGCGGGGATTTTTGTATTCAAAAAACGAGATGAGGAGAGATTAGCGTGAGCAGAGCAGAGAATATGAGTGAACAAGTGATGTACGAAAAATCAATGGAAATATTGAACGGCGATATAAATGAACAACAAGTGAAAAAGTTTTTGTCTGATTTGCACGAAAAAGGAGAAACGGCAGACGAGCTAGTTGGATTGGTTAAAGCGATGCGTGAAAAAGCTGTAACTCTTCCAAAAGTGGAAGGAGAACTTGTGGATGTTTGTGGAACAGGCGGCGATCGTTCGAATAGCTTTAACATCAGTACGCTGACAGCTTTTGTTTTAGCAGGATGCGGCTTAACGGTTGCCAAGCATGGCAACCGCAGCGTTTCGAGTAAAACAGGCAGTTCAGATGTATTAGAGGCACTTGGGATTTCCACTGAAGCGGATGTTTCTTCCATTCCAACAATGCTTGAGCAAACTGGCATTGCGCTCCTTTTCGCACCAGCGATTCATCCAGCGCTTGGCGGTCTGCGTCACATTCGCAAGGAGATTGGAACACCGACTATTTTTAATTTAGTTGGACCTTTAGCCAACCCACTCCCTATTACAATTCAAATGACCGGTGTTTACCGCCGTGATATGTTAGAACCGATGGCAGATGCTTTAATTCGACTGGGTCGAAAAAAAGGTGCGTTGGTTCATGGGGCAGGGGGATTAGATGAATTATCTCTTGCAGGAACTAATGAGTTGCTCATTTTTGATGAACATGGCAAGCGAAAGATGACGATTCATCCGCACGAAGTGGGATTAGAAGTTGCGCCAGTAGAAGCGATTCGCGGGGGTGACCCAAAACGCAACGCAGAAATTTTCATGGATGTATTGTCAGGGGCCGACAGTCCATATTTAGATACGGTAGCATTAAATGCAGGTGTTGTATTATACGTAAGCGGCAAAGCAGGGACAGTGGCTGAAGGTGTGAAAAGAGCGAGAACTTCAATTCAATCAGGCGAAACCGCGCGGGTCTTCGACTTGCACCGGTTAGCGGCGGAGGTATTGGTATGACGATATTAGATAAAATCATTGCGACAAAACACGAAGAAATTAAAAACTATGAATCACTTTCATTTGAAGATCATGTTTTTCCAAAAAAATCTAAGTTGCTGCAACGTCTATTAGATGGAAATGGTGTCATTTCAGAAATTAAACGAGCTTCTCCTTCTAAAGGAGATATCCAAACAGAAGTGGATATTGTAGCGCAAGCGAAAAAGTACGAAGAAGCAGGGGCTGCAGCTATTTCAGTGCTGACGGATGAAACGTATTTTAAAGGATCCATTCATGACTTGCACGAAGTGACACAAGTTGTCTCAATTCCTGTTCTTTGTAAAGATTTTATGGTGAGCGAAATTCAAATCGATCGTGCTAAACAAGCAGGCGCAACAATTATCTTATTGATTGTAGCGGCGTTAGAAAAACAGCAACTAAAAAGCCTAAATGACTATGCTCTTTCTAAAGGACTTGAAGTATTAGTAGAAGTTCACGATGAGGAAGAGCTACATATAGCATTAGCGCTAGATGCCAAGTTAATCGGAGTTAATAATCGGAATTTAAAGACCTTCGAAGTGTCGATTGAACGTACTGCGCAATTGGCTAAGGAATTTCCATTTGACGAAGGTCGCGTATTAATTAGTGAAAGTGGCATGAATACAAAAGAAGATGCACAATTTGCTTATGCTAAAGGAGCATCTGGCATTTTGGTAGGTGAAGCCTTAATGCGATCTGAAGATCCAGGCCGCTGGATTCGTGAAGCGACGAGTGAGGAGGCGTTAAAATGACTAAAGTAAAGATTTGTGGTTTAAAAGAAGAACAACATGTCCAAGCGGCAAGTCGAGCGGATGCCATTGGGTTTGTGTTTGCTCCAAGCAAGCGCCAAGTGACAATTGAACAAGCAGCCGAACTAGCGAAGCATGTACCGATAGATGCTGAAAAAATCGGGGTATTTGTAAATGCGACTTTAAAAGAAATTGAAGAGACCGTAGCAGGTGTTCCCTTAACAATGGTTCAACTTCACGGGGACGAGTCGGACGAATTAGTTAGAGCCATTCGAGTTCCAGTTATTCAAGCGTTCTCGATTCGAACAAAAGAAGATGTGGTGAAATTAAAACAATCGTTAGCTGATTATGTATTGGTGGATGCGCCAGGTACGGATTACCGCGGAGGTAGTGGCAACGTTTTCGATTGGTCATTGCTTGAGGGGGCGGATATTGATCCTGCTCGACTGATTGTAGCAGGTGGCTTGAATCCCGGAAATGTTCATGCAGCGATTGAACAAACAACTCCTTATATGGTGGACGTTTCAAGCGGTGTAGAAACAGATAACCGAAAAGATACAGTGAAAATACAAGAGTTTATTAAAAGCGTAAAGGGTGATTTTGTGGAAGAGACAATGGAGAAAGTCGGTTTTTTCGGCAAATACGGTGGCCAATTTGTGCCTGAAACTTTGATGAAAGCAGTGAAAGAATTAGAAGATGCATATAATGAGGTGAAAGAAGATCCAGAATTTCACAAAGAGTACCATCATTATTTATCGGAATATGTTGGACGTGAACAACCTTTAACATATGCGCAGCGAATGACAGAAGCATATGGTGGGCCGAAGATTTATTTGAAGCGAGAAGATTTAAATCACACAGGCGCGCATAAAGTAAACAATGCCATTGGACAAGCGTTACTTGCGATGCGCATGGGCAAACGTAAAATTGTAGCAGAAACAGGAGCGGGACAACACGGCGTTGCAACAGCGACAATTTGTGCGCTGTTCGATTTGGATTGCGTTATTTTCATGGGTGAAGAAGACATTAAGCGTCAACAACTAAATGTATTCCGTATGAAATTATTGGGAGCACGCGTTGAAAGTGTCACGAAAGGCAGTGCTACGTTAAAAGATGCGGTCAATGAAGCTTTGCGTTACTGGGTAGCGAATGTCGAAGATACACATTATTTAATTGGTTCGGCTCTTGGGCCTCACCCGTTCCCAACAATGGTTCGTGATTTCCAAAGTGTTATTGGTGAAGAAACAAAGCGTCAAATTTTAGCAAAAGAAGGACGGTTACCGGATGCGATTTTAGCATGTATTGGCGGCGGTAGTAACGCGATTGGAATGTTTTATCCATTTATTCAAGATAAAGAAGTCGAGTTGATTGGTGTTGAAGCGGCTGGTCAAGGTGTCGATACAGCTAAACACGCGGCCACCTTAACAAAAGGGACAGATGGAGTTCTTCATGGTGCACTGATGAAATTATTGCAAGATGATGCGGGTCAAGTACAAGAAGCGCATTCGATTTCAGCGGGCCTTGATTATCCCGGCATTGGTCCGGAACACGCTCATTTAGCGGACACGGGACGTGTGGAATATCGTTCAATTACAGATGATGAAGCATTAGCGGCTGTAATTAGCATGTCACGTCTTGAAGGTATTATTCCGGCGCTTGAATCTGCTCATGCTATTGCAGAAGCTGAGAAACAAGCGAAACAAATGACGGCTGATCAAATTTTGGTTATTTGTGTATCTGGGCGCGGTGACAAAGATATGGCGACATATGCGGAAAAACTGGAGGGACTGGCATGAATCGATTAGAGCAACTGAAAAGTTCAGGAAAAAAAGCGTTCGTCGCTTATGTAATGGCAGGTGATGGCGGTCTTGATCGCTTGAAAGAGCAAGTTCAATACTTACAAAGTGCAGGTGTAACAGCTATTGAAATTGGCATTCCGTTTTCAGATCCAGTAGCGGATGGCCCGACCATTGAAGCAGCTGGAAATCGTGCCTTGAACCAAGGTGTGACCCTCCAAAAAGTATTAGAAGAACTACAAAGTTGGACATTTGATATTAAAATTCCATTGCTAGTAATGACGTATTTGAATCCTGTGCTGAGATTTGGTGTGGAGCGCTTTACAACTGAATGTAAAAAAGCGGGAATTTCGGGTGTGATTATTCCGGACCTTCCATATGAGCATAAACAATTGGTTCACCCGTATTTGGATAAAGAAAACATCAAATTAATTCAATTAGTGACGTTAACGACAACGGATATACGACTAGATGAAATTCTGCGCGAGGCAGAAGGTTTTGTTTATGCGGTAACCATTAAAGGAATTACGGGGTCGCGCGATGAATTATCACACGACGTAAAAACGTTCATGCAAAAAATTCGTAAGAAAAGTCCAGTTCCCGTGTATGCAGGATTCGGAATTTCAAAAAGCAGTCACGTAGATATGCTTCGTGATGATGTGGATGGCTTTATTGTAGGTAGTGCAATTGTGGAGGCATTTAATGCAGGCAAAATCGAAGAAATTGAACCCCTTATCCGTGCAGTAACTACCGCTTAATCGGTATACTACCGATAGGAGGGGATTTGATGTTTACACCAGTAACCGAGGAATTTTTTGATGCTCCAACTTTGGAGTTGTCTCGTAGTTTGCTTGGTCAAATTCTTGTTCATGAGTTACCTGAAGGAATAATTGCGGGGCGCATTGTAGAAACCGAAGCTTATATGGGTGCAGAAGATCGAGCGGCTCATAGTTTTGGCAATCGTCGTACAAAGCGTACAGAGATTATGTTTGGCAAACCAGGACTTGTTTATACGTATCAAATGCATACTCATACATTAATCAATGTGGTTGCTGAAGCTGAAGGAACTCCGCGAGCGATTTTGATTCGTGCGGTTGAACCAGTAGATGGTATTGAACTGATGGAAGAGCTTCGAGGCATTCATATGCCGGTGAAGCAGTGGACAAGCGGACCAGGTAAATTAACGAAGGCGATGGCTATCACAATGGATTATTACGGTCATCACTTTACGGAAAAACCACTTTATATTGCTCAAGGAACTCCGGTTCAGGATGTATCAGTTGGTCCGCGCGTGGGTATTGGTAATTCGTTAGAAGCGGTGCATTATCCTTATCGCTTTTGGGAAACGAAAAATCCGTTTGTATCGAAATTCCGCTGAGTTTTGTTTAAATTCATCCTTTTGTGGAATACTGAAAGAGAATGAACAAAACAGAAGGAGTGGAAGATAGTGGCAAAAATTGCAACGTTAATTACCGATATGTTTGAAGATGTGGAATATACAGATCCCTCAAAATCATTTAATGAGGCAGGTCACGAAGTTTTCACGATCGAAAAAGAAGCAGGTAAAGAAGTAAAGGGTAAACAAGGCGAAGCGGTTGTAACAATTGATAAAAGCATTGACGATGTCAGCCTAGAAGATTTTGATGCATTGTTCTTACCGGGCGGATTTTCACCAGATTTACTACGGGAAGATGAGCGGTTTGTGAAATTTGCAAAAGCATTTATGGACGCAAAAAAACCGGTCTTTGCCATTTGTCATGGACCTCAATTATTGATTACAGCCAAAGCATTAGAAGGCCGTAAAGCCACAGGTTATAAATCGATTCAAGTTGATATGGAATATGCAGGTGCTACTGTAGTCGATGAAGAAGTCGTTGTATGCCAAGATCAGTTGGTGACAAGTCGTCAACCCGATGATATTCCAGCATTCAGCAAAGAATCGCTACGTATTCTTGAACAGTTAAACAACTAAACATTCAAGCTCAAACCCGAACCAGCAGGGCTGGTTCGGGTTTTTTATGAGCGATGAAAGTTAAGGAAATACGATTAGCTCTTGAATACATAAGTGACTGCTTATATAATGGGAGAAGTGTTGCAGTGGGACCGGGAATTTTGGTCTGCTATCTATACAAAAAAGCATTTTCGATATCAGTATAAACTCATCTAAAGAGTTGTTGATTAGAGAAGAGAGAATAAGGAGTTGTGTACAAGTGGATGTATGGTTAGCAAGTTTTATTTTTATTGTGACATTGATCTTTGTCATTTGGCAGCCGAGGGGTTTGTCGATTGGTTGGTCTGCGATTGCAGGAGCCGTTGTTGCCCTTTTATTTGGAGTAGTTGATTTTGGTGATGTGTGGGATGTGACTGGCATTGTTTGGAATGCGACATTAACGTTTGTTGCGTTAATAATAATTTCATTAATTCTTGATGAAATCGGCTTTTTTGAGTGGGCAGCATTACATATGGCGCGCTTCGCAAAAGGAAGCGGCTTACGAATGTTTTTCCTCGTAACAATGTTGGGGGCATTTGTCGCAGCATTATTTGCCAATGATGGCGCGGCGCTAATTTTGACACCTATTGTTTTGGCGATGGTTCGCGCATTGAAATTTAAAGATGCGATGATTTTGCCATTTATTATGGCTAGTGGATTTATTGCAGATACAGCATCGCTTCCATTTGTGGTAAGTAATTTGGTCAATATCGTCTCTGCTGACTTTTTTGATATTGGTTTTACTGAATACGCTATTAAGATGGTTGTGCCAAACTTGTTTAGTATTGCTGCAAGTATGCTTGTACTGTATTTGTATTTCAGAAAAGATATACCAAAACATTTTGACGACAGCATTTTAAAAACCCCGGCTTCTGCGATAAAAGATATCCGTATTTTCCGTATATCTTGGGTTGTGCTCGTCATTCTACTAATTGGTTACTTTAGCAGTGAGGCGTTCGGAATTCCGGTATCCTTTATTGCTGGATCAGTAGCGATTATTTTCTTAGCTATTGCTCGAAACAGTAAGTCAGTAGAAACAATGACTGTGTTAAAAGGGGCACCTTGGGCAGTTGTCTTTTTCTCTATTGGTATGTATGTAGTTGTGTACGGTTTGAGAAATGTAGGGCTTACGTCGGTACTAGCCACGGCAATTGAGTGGACATCAAGTCATGGTTTGTACGCTGCGACTATCGGCATGGGCTTTATCGCGGCAATACTATCTTCTGTTATGAATAATATGCCAACAGTTATGATTGATGCGCTAGCAATTGCTGAAACCAATACGACAGGGGTTGTTAGAGAAGCATTGATCTATGCCAACGTAATTGGTTCAGATTTGGGGCCGAAAATCACGCCAATCGGTTCATTGGCGACATTGTTGTGGTTACATGTGTTAAAGACAAAAGGGGTAGAAATTTCGTGGGGGTATTACTTTAAGATTGGGATTATCTTAACGGTGCCTACGCTGTTCATTACGCTAACAGGACTATATTTGTGGTTGACGATTTTAACTTAAACACATAGAAAAAGGAGCTTGCCTTTGGGCATGCTCCTTTTCATTAGTCTAAAAACTTAGCTAAATACAATTCGTTATGGGGTTTGTCGTCAATCATCATCGATTTTTCACGAATGCCTTCAGATTTAAACCCAGCTTTTTCGTATAAATTACGTGCAGCTTCGTTTTCTTCGACAATTGATACTTCGAGTCGAGAAATGCCTTTTTCTTTAGACCATTCTTCTGCCTTTTTCAAAAGTGCTTTGGCAATACCTTTGCCTTGAGCACCTTTTTGTAGACCAAGCTCAATAGTAGCGCGATGCGCAGCACGTTTTGCATCATTGCCGATAATCATTAAAAAGCCTACATGCTGACCGTTAAGTATAGCGAGAATAATAGTGGAGTGACCACTTTGCTTCCATTCGATAATTTGTTTGCGAACTTTTTGGGTCGATTGTGTACGCTCGTCTTTAGCGTAGAGCATATAATCAGATTCAGACTCTACTGTTTTTTGTAAGGCGGCAAGAGAGCGTGCATCTCCGTGCTCTGCTGTTCGAATTAATAAAATATCTTGATCTTCTTCATCTGTGCCTGTGCCTGTCCCGTTAGTAGAATCGATTCTTTCGAATACCACAAACCGGTCAGGTTCAACTGTCGTGACAAAATAGCCCGCATCTACCCAGGCGTGAAAATGTTTAGCAGGTGCCTTTACTTTTTTCCACCAACTTTTGTTTAAGTAAGCGGCATTGGGCAAATTTTGACCCATAATTTGTTCGATTTCAGAAAATGTTAATTTTATTGAGGAATTAGTCGCTCCAGAAAAATAATTAGCTAGAGGAATGTATTTCTTTTCCAGTAAAATAGTCACAGGCATCTCTTCCTTCCACATAACTTAGAATTAGTTAGTCATATTATACCATTGAACTATGCTAAAGTACACAATAAATTTTAAATATACAGATAATTCTATAAACTTAGACCTTTTTTATATTTGTTAACAATTTATAAGGTGTAATTTTTTCAAATGCTTATATTATGATAGAATAAACACAGAAACTAAGTTTTTCAGGAGGCTATTATTCATGTCAAAAGTTTTAGTATTAGGTCATAAAAATCCGGACACCGATTCTATTTGTTCGGCCATTTCGTACGCATATTTAAAAAATGAAATGGGCATGGTTGCTGAACCGATTCGTTTAGGTGAAGTTAACAATGAAACGTTGTTTGCTTTAGAAAGCTTTAAATTCGACCAGCCTAGACTTGTGACACAAGTTGCTAAAGAAGCAGAGCAAGTAATCTTAGTAGATCATAACGAACGCCAACAAAGTGCGGATGATATTGATGAAGTACAAGTGATTGAAGTTGTAGACCATCATCGTATCGCAAACTTTGAAACAACTGATCCGTTGTACTTCCGTGCTGAGCCGGTAGGGTGCACAACGACAATTCTCCTTAAGCTATTCAAAGAAAACGGTGTAGAAGTTCCTACTAATATTGCAGGCTTGATGTTATCTGCGATTATTTCAGATTCACTTCTTTTTAAATCGCCAACATGCACACAACAAGATATTGATGCTGCAGCTGAACTAGCGAAGATTGCCAATGTTGATGCAGAAAGCTATGGTCTCGACCTTTTAAAAGCTGGAGCAGATTTAAGCAATAAAACATTAGAAGACTTAATTTCATTAGATGCAAAAGAATTCGAAGCAGGCGATCATCGATTTGAAGTAGCGCAAGTGAACGCTATTGATGTCGAAGAAGTTATGGTCCGCCAAAAAGAGCTTGAAGTCTTAATGGCTAATGCCATTTCTACTAAAGAGTTAGGGTTGTTTATGTTTGTTGTGACAGACATACTGAATAACAATTCAGTAGCCATCGTTCTTGGAGAAAGAGCAAACGTTGTAGAAGCTGCTTTCAAATCAAGTGTGATTGATAACCGCGTCCTATTGCCAGGTGTAGTATCACGAAAAAAACAAATCGTTCCTGTTATTACAGAAGCGTTAAGCTGATTCCCTATGTGGAGTCAGTTTTTTTGTGGGTGTAATAGGAGCAGAGGGTATAATATTCCCTTGTTGATATTTTATAAACCCATGTATAGAAGGGGTTTACACTTGATTTCCTTTTTATAGGCAAAAAAATTGAGGGTTGTTGTTTTCGTTGCTATAGTTAATGGCGAGGTGGAATATATGAAAATTGAAGTTTGGTCAGATTACGTATGCCCATTCTGTTATATAGGCAAGCGAACATTAGAAAAGGCATTAGTTCAAGCAGGTTTTGATAGCCAGGCAGAAGTCTCATATAAGGCTTATCAGTTAAATCCAAATACGCCAATCGATTCGGCTGTTCCAACATATGAAAGCTTAGCGAAAAAATTTGGGCAGTCTGTTGAACAGGCAAAAGAAATGACTAAAGGTGTGGCAGAACATGCTCGCACGGTCGGTTTAGAATATGATTTTGATAACATGGTAGAAGCGAATACGTTAGCAGCTCACCGTTTAGTGAAATGGGCTGAAACGCATGGCAAAGATGGAGAACTTACGGAAAAGCTAATGGATGAATACTTTATCCAAGCGAAAAACGTAGGCAATCATGAAGTGTTAGTTTCGATTGCGGAATCGATTGGTTTACCAAAAGATGAAGCGGTAAAAGTACTTGAATCCGATCAATTTATGGGGCAAGTTCAAGTAGATATTGCTGAAGCGGGTCAAATCGGTGTTCAAGGTGTACCGTTCTTCGTCGTTAACCGCAAATATGCAATTTCGGGTGCTCAACCAGTAGAAGCATTTGTGGAAGCGTTAGAGCAAATCGCGGAAGAAGAAGGCATTCGTCCGAAACTAAAACCGATGGGCAAGAAAACGAGTTTTTGCACAGGCGATTCATGTGATGGTCTTTAATGAGTTCAAGCAGAGTAATTGACTTTTACTCTGCTTTTTCTTATGATAAGAAAGTGCTTTTAATTCGAGATAAATATTTTTAGTATAATTACGGAAGGAGTTTTAAAATAATGACCAATGTATTAGTAGTAAAAGCAAATAACCGCCCTGCAACTGAAGGGGTTTCAAGTAAAATGTATGAAATATTCATGGATGCAATCGGAACGGGTACAGAACTGAACGTCAATACGTTTGATGTTTTCAAAGAAGACATGCCGTATTTTGGCCAAGATTTTTTTGACGCTATGCAAAAATCAGCTCAGGCTGAACCGTTAAACGAGCTGGAGCAACGCATTTTGACTGCAGCAAACAAAGCGATGGATGCTTTCATGGAGGCAGATGTTGTGGTTTTCGCATTCCCATTATGGAATAAAACCATTCCAGCACCATTGCAAACATTTATTGATTATGTTTACCGTGCGGGTGTGACATTTAAATACACAGCAGAAGGCCCAGTTGGTCTTGTGCCAGAGAAAAAAGTCATCATTTTAAATGCACGCGGTGGCGTGTATTCAACACCTGAAATGGCACCAGCTGAAATGAGCGTTAACTATATTCGATTGATCATGGATTTCTTCGGAATTACCGATATCGAAGAAGTCATCATTGAAGGGCATAATATGTATCCTGATCGTGCTGAAGAAATTAAAGCTGAAGGCATGAAACGCGTAGAACAAGCAGCAAGCTCGTTAGTTAAAGTGTACGCTTAATGATTGTGCGAAAGGACAACCTTAATTGGTTGTCCTTTTTTCGTTTGGACAGTAAATGTGGTGAATTGGCTAGTATTTCGTGGATTTGGACAGTATTTGAGTCGAATCGGACAGTATTCAACTCAAACTGGACGGTATGTCCAATTTTTTCCTCTTGAATCAACTACCCCTCAATGCCCAAGACAGGGAAAGCGCGAAGTCGCGCTTTCCACTAAACCTATGTGAATTTTTGATTTGGACAGTATTTTGTGTAATTTGGACAGTAAACCATCTGAAACGGACAGTATTTTAGAAATTTGGACAGTATTTAATGTCAACTCGACAGTAAGCCCAAATAACTGGAAAAAGAACCGGTTTTGGATTAGGAATTACCAATAGGGGTAGATAGGTGATAAAAGCAATTGAGGAGGAATGACAAGGTGCAAAACGAACGCGAGAGTCAAATTTCACAGGAACAGAAATCGTATTGGAGAGAATATAAGGACATTCCGAGCTACCCTGCGCTACAGGCAAACGAGTCGACTGATATCGCCGTGGTTGGTGGAGGAATGGTCGGTGTCATTAGTGCGTACTTATTAACGAAAGCTGGCAAAAAAGTAACATTAATTGAAGCAGGAAAGTTAGTGGACGGGGTAACGGGACGAACCACTGCAAAAATAACGGCGCAACATGGTTTGTATTATGACTCCTTAATTCAAATAGTGGGAGAAGAACAAGCGAAACTGTACTACCAAGCCAATATAGATGGGTTGAAATTTATTGAAGACACCGCTAAAGAGCTGTCAATCGATTGTGATTTCTCTCATCACAATGCATTTGTTTATGCCAATACAGCTGCTGGAGCTAAGCAAATTGAAAAAGAAGCTGAAGCTTATAGGAAGTTAGGCATTGACGGTGAATTGGCAAAAGATGAAGTGGAATTGCCATTTCCAGTGGAAGAAGCCATTGTCATGCGCAATCAAGCGCAATTTCACCCAGTGAAATTTTTAGCAGGCTTAGTAAAAGAAATTGAACGGCTCGGCGGGAAGATTTACGAACAAACGCGAGCGATGAAAATTTTAAGCAAAAACGATCCGGTCATCCAAACCGAAAACCTATCCCATTTGTCGTGCAATAAAGTTATTGTCGCCAGTCATTATCCTTTTAATGATTTCGATGGCGTGTATTTTTCGCGTTTAACGGTCAACCGTTCGTATGCCATTGCGGCTAAAGTGAGTGGGAAAGTTCCAAATGATATGTACATTAGTGGAGACATGCCTTCTCGATCCTTGCGTTATGCACCAGGTGAAAACGGTGAAAAATTATTATTAATTGGTGGCGATGGCCACGCTACAGGTAAAAGTTCGAGCGAAACGATCGAGCATTATTACAATCTTGAAAAATTCGGCAACGAGCATTTTGGAATTGAGGAAATTCCGTACCGCTGGTCATCACAAGATATGACCACACTTGATACGATTCCTTATATCGGGACCATCACAGCCGGGTACAACAATATTTTAGTGGCTACTGGATTTCACAAATGGGGAATGTCAAATGGCGCATTAGCTGGAATGTTACTCAGTGATCAAGTACTCGGCAACGAAAATCGGTATGCACCGGTGTTTGATCCGACGCGCACAAAAGTGAAAACCAAAGATGCAATGAGTTTCGCAAAAGACAATGCTTCAGTTGCGAAGTCGTTAGTTACTGGGAAATTAAAAAGGCCATCTAAAACAGTGGATGACTTGGCTAAAGACGAGGGTTCACTCGTCAAAGTGGGCAAGAAAAAAGCAGGAGGTTACCGCGATGAATACGGGCAAGTTCATCTAGTTGATACGGCGTGTACGCATATGGGGTGTGACGTTAAGTGGAATGATGCCGAACGTTCGTGGGATTGTCCTTGCCACGGCTCGCGTTTTTCGTATACGGGAGATGTGTTAAATGGACCAGCTGTAAAACCTCTTAAAAAAATAGAAACAGAACGATAGAAAAAAGGCAGTGAGGAAATTTTTCCTCACTGCCTTTTTAAAAGTTATTCAGCTGGGTTAGCTTGAATTTCTAAATGAATTTTAATGTCTTCGCCCACCATTACGCCGCCTGTTTCAAGCGCTTGGTTCCATGTAAGGCCGAAATCTTTGCGGTTTACTTTACCATCTACATTGTATGCAACAACTTCAACGCCCCATGGGTTCGTGCCTTTACCGTTATATTCTACATCGAAAGTTACTGGATGCGTTACACCTTTCATCGTAAGGTCGCCAGTCATTGTATATTCATCGCCTTTTTTAACGATTTCATTTGCGTTAAACGTAATATACGGAAATTGCTCTGCATCAAAGAAATCTGCAGAACGCAAGTGAGCGTCACGATCTTTGTTTTTCGTGCTGATGCTTGCTACCTCGATTTTAAAATCGATCAATGCGCCTTGCAAATCTTCTGCGTCTGCTTCAATTGTTGCTTCATAAGACGTAAAAGTACCTCTTACTTTTGAAATCATCATATGTTTTACTGAAAATCCGATTTCTGAGTGTGCTGTGTCTACGTTCCATTTTTTCATGTTCAATTCCTCCTAAATTTAATATCTATCGTTAATATATCAAGATTAAATCTCGAAGTCAATACTCTTTAATTAATAAGTCTTTAATTCGAGATTAAATTAACTAGTCTTTTGTACTGAACTTTACATTATTGCTTGTCAAATCAAGATGAAAATTAGATACTAATAGAAGCTATAAGTTAAGAAGGGATTTGCATTAAATGACGAAACAACAATGGTTGACGGATTTACGTAGTTTCTTAACAGACGATCACGTCAAAGTGGATGAGCCGCTACACCTTCATACACTAACTAAAATGGGTGGGCCTGCTGATATTTTTGTGGCACCAACGACTGAAGAAGAAACTGCTTTCACTGTAAAGTATGCATATAAAAATAATATACCTCTATTACTTCTTGGGAACGGATCGAATATGGTCGTCCGAGATGGAGGATTTCGTGGAATTGTTCTCACTCTAAAAGGGTTACAGACAATCCGCATAGAAGGTACGAAAGTATATGCTCAAGGCGGAGCAAACATTAAAAAAGTATCGAAAGCAGCTGCAGCCAAACAATTAACTGGTTTTGAGTTTGCTTGTGGGATTCCAGGATCGATTGGTGGAGCGATGGCGATGAATGCCGGAGCTTACGGTGGAGAAATTAAAGACATCATAAAACAAGCGACGGTTCTTTCGAAAGAAGGAGATTTGCTCGTTTTATCTAAAGAAGATTTAGGTCTTGGTTATCGGAAAAGCGTGATTACCAAAAAAGGTTTTTATGTGTTATCGGCCGAGTTCGACTTAGAAGTGGGCAAACAAATGGTGATCGATGCGAAAATGAGCGAATTGACGTATCAACGAGAATCAAAACAGCCTTTAGAATTTCCTTCTGCCGGTAGTGTGTTTAAACGCCCACCTGGTAATTTTGCAGGAAAGTTGATACAAGATAGTGGCTTGCAAGGAAAAGGATTTGGCGGTGCAGAAGTTTCTACAAAGCACGCTGGATTTATCGTGAATAAAGATAATGCAACGGCCAATGACTATATTAAAACCATTGAAATGGTTAAAACAACAGTGTTCAACAATTTTGGTATTGATTTAGAGCTTGAAGTGAAAATTGTTGGAGAAGATTGAATATGAGTAATGCGGATGTCCTTTTAAAGGGCATCTTTTTTTATGCAGAAAAGGGATTTATCCTTCGGTAGTCGAATAAAGCACTAAAGAAAAGGGGGAAGATTCATGAGGGGGAAAGTGAAAAACAAAAGATGGCTAAAGTGGTTACTGGGCACGTTAGGTATAATTGTCATTGTAATAGTGGCATTGCTGATTTTTATAAATGTTTTCCTAAACAAGTCTAAACCGCTTATTGAAGGAGAAGTAGCAGTAGAGATTTTAGATAAGGATGCAACAGTGGTTCGTGATGATATAGGAGTTCCACATATTAAAGCAGATACGGATGCTGATTTATATCGTGCACAAGGGTACGTGCAAGCGCAAGATCGCATGTTCCAAATGGATCTTTCTCGTAGACAAGCAAGCGGTCAGTTAGCAGAAGTTATTGGAGCAGATGCGGTCGATACTGATAAGTTTTTTAGAACCTTTAGTTTACGTGATGCAGCTGAAAAATCTTGGGACGGATATGATGATGAAGCACAGCAAGTATTAGAATGGTATGCAGAAGGCGTTAATGCTTATATGGAAGAAGCAAAAGCAAACAACAGTTTAAGCTTTGAATTTTCTATTCTTGGATACGAACCAACTGAATGGACACCTGTTGACTCGTTGACGATTGGCAAGTTTATGGCTTACGACCTTGGCGGACATTGGAATACACTCGCCGTTCGTCATTGGGCGTTGAACGAGTTTCCAGAAGACAAAGCACGTGAGTTGTTTATAGAGTACCCTGATAATGCACCTGCAATTTTAGCGGCAAACAAACAGCAACAAGTTCAAGTAGCTGGTGAGTTTGATGCGTCAGTGATTTCGCCAGAATTTAACGGCAGCAATAACTGGGTAGTGTCAGGAGATAAAACAGCAAGTGGCAAGCCTTTACTGGCGGACGATCCGCATCTTGGGCTGAGCACACCATCTATTTGGTACCAAATGCATTTAGAGTCTCCAGAACAAAATGTCAGTGGCGTTATTTTTGCTGGAATCCCGGGAATTATTCTAGGACACAATGAAGAAATTGCTTGGGGAGTAACAAATGTTGGCCCTGATGTTCAAGACCTTTACATTGAAACGCCAAACCCCGAAGACCCTACACAGTTCGAATACGAAGGACAGTGGGAGCAAGCAGAAGTACGAAAAGAACCAATTAAAATAAAAGACGAAGAAACAGAAGATTTCGAAGTACTAGTAACAAGGCACGGACCTGTTGTTTCAAATATTCTTTATGATAAAGAACAACCAGGCGCGGTATTTTCAATGCAATGGACAGCATTAGAGCCGACGCTCGAACTGCAAGCAGTTTTGAATTTCAATAAAGCATCTAATTGGGAAGAGTTTGAATTAGCACTCGAGGATTTCCAGGCACCTGCGCAAAACTTTGTTTTTGCATCTACAGATGGCACCATTGCCTATAAAGCGAATGGACGCATTCCAATTCGTAAAACGGGAGATGGTCAATTGCCGGTTCCGGGGAATTCAGCAGACTATGGATGGGAAGGCTATGTGCCTTTTGATGAATTGCCACGATCAGTAAATCCGGAAAATGGGTTTATTGCAACAGCAAACAATGAAGTCATTGATGATTCGTATCCTTACCACATTACGGATTTTTGGGCACAACCTTATCGTTATGAACGAATTGCTGAGGTATTAGAAGCGTCAGATAATCTGACGGCTGAAGATATGATGAACTTGCAAATGGATCAAAAGAATTTATATGCAGCTGAATTTTTAGAAGATATGATTGCTACCGTACGTGACAGTACAAAAGATTATGACGAAGTTCTGTCGATGCTAGAAGATTGGGACCAAGTAGATAGCAAAGATCAAGGCGCGCCACTAATCTTCCATAAATGGATAAAGCAATTGCCTGAAACTTTACTAGCAGATGAATTTCCGAAAGACGTTTATAAAATGCTAGATGGAAAAAATCATATTACAGATGAAATGATGCGAGATGCTTTTGCTGGAAACGAAGGAGTGTGGGTAAGCGAGTACGGAGGCGCAGCAAAATGGCTGGTGGATTCATTGGAAACAGTTGTCGCTGAAATTGAAGAAGAGCAAGGGAACGACTTGGCTGACTGGAGTTGGGGAGAACACCATCAATTAACCTTCCCACACCCACTAGCAGGCGCATCTCCAATTTTCGCAGAGTTTCTAAATCCAGAGCCGGTACCAATCGGAGGTTCGAATATCACCGTTCAAGCAGCGGCGTTCACGCCAGATGGCGACGTCGACCACGGGGCATCTTGGCGATTTGTTGCGGACCTATCTGATTTATCGAGTGCTTATCATATTGTAGGACCTGGATTAAGCGGTCATATGAAATCGGATTACTTCCATAACCAAGTAGACGATTGGGCGCAAGGTGATTTTCATAAAACAGAAATAGAAGACGACGTTAAAGGTTCGACATTAATATTAAATGCCGAATAAGTTATACTGGGGAAAAACGGATGTGAGGAATAACCAATGAAACAGATACTAGCGGTAGGACTTGGTGGAATGATCGGAGCACTTTTGCGTTCCGGAATATACATGGTAGCTGCTGACGGTCTGGGGCTTTGGCTTGTTAACATGATTGGCAGTTTTTTAATCGGCGTGGCAGCCATTCGTTTGTCCCATAAATCAGCGGAACTGCGATTGTTGATTTCGACAGGTCTGCTAGGATCTTTCACAACGTTTTCAGCATTTTCTTCTGCGTGGTTCCATTACCTGGAGTCTTCTATTTGGCTAGGTATTGCATTTGCTTTCAGCATGACACTGGCATGTATTGTAGCAGCAGGTGCAGGATTATGGGTAGGTAGAAAAGAGGTGTCCTCGTGATTGGCATTGCAATCGGTGGATTTTTAGGAGCGATTACACGCTATTTATTTTATTTATTCGTTGAAAGCCGGGCTTGGCAACCAAAAGTTGCTACCTGGCTGGTAAACAGCCTGGGTTCATTTGTGTTAGGTTTATTAATTGGAAGTGGAAGCTTATCGGTTTTCTGGATTACTGGATTTTTAGGAGCATTTACAACGTTCTCAACAATGGCTTTAGATGTTGTGAAAGATATGGAAGACGGCAAATGGCTAAAAGGTGGATTCTATATTACGGCTACTTTAACTTCCGGAATTGCGTTGTTCAGCTTAGGATATATTTTAATGCAGTAAAAACCTCATTATAATAAATGAGGGGGCTAGGCAGATACTTCACTAAACTACTTAGTCAATTTAGATATTTCTTCGAAAACGTTAAAAGAGCCCTTTGCGAAAATCGCAAAGGGCTCTTCTTTAATTTATTTAACGATAATAACAGGTGATTGTACACGTTTCGCCACTTTATGGCTAACGCTGCCAAGCACCATTTCTTGCAGTGAGTTTAATCCGCGGCTACCGATTAGTACAACGTCATAGCCAACTTCATTTGCATGCTTGACGATCGTAGGTCCTGGAATGCCATGAAGCGTTTTTGTTTCGAAGTTAATACCAGCAGAACGGAAAATTTCTTCGAGCGGTACTAAATGCTTGCGACGTTCCAAATGAACTTCGTCGCTGCTTTGGCCATGAAGAATCTCAGTACGAGCTTTTTCATAATCAATCACATAAAGTAATGTGACAAATGCTTGGGGATTGGCTTTCGCCATTCTTACTGCTTCATGAGCAGCACGTTTTGAATGATCCGAGCCATCTGCTGCAACTAAAATTTTCTCATACATAGAGCATCCTCCTTATGATGTACCTTTACCCGCATTGCTGTAAGTTGCCAACTTATCAACAAGCTTTTGGCTTGAAGAGTTTAACCCGACAATTGTAACGGTTTGCCCCTGTGCTTGTAGTTTGTTCATAACTCGGTCGATTGCACCGACACCTGAGTCGTCCCAAACGGTAGCATCTGTAAAGTCTAAAACAACTTCTTTCGAAACTTCTACATCGTCGAATTCGGAGACGAAGTCTTGAGAAGAAGCGAAAAACAATTGTCCGTGTATCGTATATCTATTCGACACATTGCTTTCCAATCCTTCTTTGCGTACTTCCACTTTGGAAATTTTAGCAGCAAACAGCACTGCACTTAAAATAACACCTGCAAATACACCTTTAGATAAATCATGTGTATAAACTACAACAACAACCGTTAACAACATAACAATTGCATCAGCTTTTGGAGCCGTCGCTAAATACTTGAAAGAACCCCAGTCAAAAGTACCGATACACACCATTACCATAATACCGGCTAAAACTGGCATTGGAATTTGAATAACCCAGTTGCCCAAAACGATAATTAAGAACATCAAGAACACACCAGCAACAAAACTCGATAATCGTCCACGACCACCAGAACGAACGTTAATGCCCGATTGACCGATCATCGCACAACCTGCCATTCCGCCGAAAAAGCCTGTGATAATGTTCGCGATTCCTTGTCCACGTGCTTCTTGGTTTTTATCTGATCCGGTTTCTGTTGCATCATCAATAATCGATGCCGTTAATAAAGACTCTAGTAAACCGATTACAGAAAGTGCCAATGCAGTCGGAAAAATGATTTGCAAAGTTTCAAAGTTAAACGGTACGCTTGGGATAAAGAAACTTGGCAATGTTTGCGAAATCGTGCCCAGACTGCCAACGTTTTGCATATCAATACCCGTGTAGATGACAACCCCTGTTAAGACGAGGATAGCAATTAAGGGAGCCGGAATAGCGGTAAAGAAGCGAGGTAAAATATAAACAATCGCTAACGTAACGCCGACAAAAACATAAGTGATTGTATTAATGCCGAAGATAAATGGCACTTGTGCCATAAAGATTAAAATAGCTAATGAGTTAACAAAGCCAATCATGACCGCTCTAGGGATAAATTTCATAAAGCGCGCAACCTTTAAAACGCCAAAAATCAATTGCAGCACACCTGTTAAAACAGTAGCTGCTAGTAAGTAATCCAATCCGTGATCGCGGACCAATAGCACCATTGCAAGCGCCATAGCACCTGTTGCTGCAGAAATCATACCCGGTCGACCGCCGACAAAAGCGATAATAACAGAGATAGAAAACGATGCGTACAAGCCAACCATCGGGTCAACACCAGCGATGATAGAGAAAGCAATCGCTTCTGGTATAAGAGCAAGTGCGACAACAATTCCGGCTAAAATGTCTCCGCGAATGTTTCCGAACCATTGCTCTTTGTAAGATAAAGTATTCAAAAATTCCCACTTCCTTCTATATTAATTTGTATTAATACCGTATCCAATAAACTAGTATGCAGCTTGTTGAAAATAGGTGAAAAGAAAAATTCATTCTTCATTCCTTTTCCTCAAGCTAGAAATGTTTTTTCAATTATAGGCTATAAAACTGTATCACCTTTTTTTTCAGATGTAAATACAATTCATTCAAACGCAGGTTTGACTGTGAAGGTTTGAGCGAATATACTAAAAGGAACAATCAAACTCTTATTTGAATGAAAGAGGTGCCATATGAAAGAGTTATGTGAAGTGACAAAAGTCCATCCGGAAGTTGTAGATCGTGTCCAGCAAAATATGCCTGACTTAGGGGACGTAGCCAATTTATTTAAAGCATTGGCAGATGAAACAAGATTAAGCATTGCGTATGCTTTAACAATAGAAGAAGAAATGTGTGTTTGTGACATTGCAGCGGTTATCGGCTCTTCAATGGCGACAGCCTCTCATCATTTACGGTATTTGAGAGAACGGTCATTAGCGAAGTCTGAGCGCAAAGGAAAGCAAATTTATTACTCGTTATCCGACAACCATGTACGTCAATTGGTGAAAATTGCTCACGAACATACGAAAGAAGGTGTGGAAATTGGTTAAAACTTATCGTCTAGAGAATTTATCATGCACGAGTTGTGCGGCCAAATTCGAAAAAAATCTACGAGGGTTGCCTAATATAAAAAATGTCGATTTAAATTTTGGAGCTTCTAAGTTAACAATTGATGGGGATGTCTCTATTGAAGCACTTGAAAAAGCTGGGGCTTTTGATCATATTCGTGTTTATCCCGAAAAAGAAAAAGTTAAAGCAGTTCCATTTTATCAACGCAGACAAACGGTAGAGACAGCTTTTTCTTTGCTATTGCTAATCGCAGGGATTATTGTTTCGTTTCAAACGAGTGAAACAAATCCTTGGGCCATCACATTCTTTGCAGGTTCTATGACAATTGGTGGATACCATATGTTTTGGACTGGCTTAAAAAACTTACGTGAGTTTCAGTTTGATATGAAAACGTTAATGACTATCGCCATTATTGGGGCGGTCATTATTGGCGAATGGCGAGAAGGGGCAGTTGTTGTCTTTCTCTTTGCTGTCAGTGAAACATTAGAGTCATTTTCGATGAACAAAGCGCGTCAGTCGATTCGCAGTTTAATGGATTTAGCACCAGCACGAGCGTTAATTCAACGTGCTGGTGAATTGATCGAGTTGGATACAGAAGATATTCGCATCGGGGACATTTTAATCGTCAAACCGGGACAGAAAATTGCAATGGACGGCACGGTTCTTCGCGGAGAATCTGCTGTTAACCAAGCGGCAATTACTGGAGAATCGATTCCCGCGTTTAAAACTGTGGGGGATGAAGTATTTGCCGGCACCATGAACGAAGAAGGTGCGTTAGAAGTTACTGTCACAAAGCGAGTTGAAGATACGACGATCACCAAAATTATTCATTTGGTTGAAGAAGCGCAAGCTGAAAAAGCACCAACTCAGAAGTTTGTGGATCAATTCGCCAAATATTATACACCTGCGATTATTGTCATCGCATTTTTAGTAGCACTAGTACCTGGCTTTATAACCGGTAATTGGGAACTATGGGTTTATCAAGGATTGGCAGTACTTGTTGTCGGTTGTCCGTGTGCTTTAGTTGTTTCAACACCTGTAGCAATCGTAACCGCAATCGGTAACGCCGCGCGACAAGGTGTACTGATTAAAGGTGGTATTCACCTGGAAGAAACGGGACAGATTAAGGCAGTTGCTTTTGATAAAACTGGAACCTTAACAAAAGGTTATCCCGAAGTAACAGACGTAATCGCTCAAGACATTACTACAAAAGAAGAGTTATTAAAGCTAGCGTCATCTGTAGAAACCATGTCGCAGCATCCTTTAGCAAAAGCGATTTCGAAAAAATCTGCAAGCACGTATCCTTCAGAGAATTTTAATTCGGTCACAGGAAAAGGTGCATATGCCACAGTTAATGAAGAAACCATTTATGTTGGCAGTTTAATTTGGGCAGAAGAAAAGGGCTTACGCATTCCTGAAAAAGCGCGTAAACTTCAAGAGAGTGGAAAATCTGTCACTGCTGTCTTTTCAGAAACGGTATTGTTAGGCATTATCGCAATCGCTGATGCTATTCGTGTAGAAAGTCCATCTATTATTAAGCAGTTAAAAGCGATGGGCATCGAGCAAACCATCATGCTTACAGGAGATCATCCAGCAACGGCAACGGCCATTGGTGCAGAAATCGGGATGACAGATGTTCGAGCCGGTCTCATGCCAGAAGATAAATTAGCTGCGATAAAGGATCTTCAAAAACAATATGGGCGAGTCGCTATGGTTGGAGACGGCATTAATGACGCACCTGCGTTAGCTGCTTCAAGTATTGGTATTGCGATGGGTGGTGCAGGAACAGATGCAGCTCTAGAAACAGCAGATATTGCGTTAATGGCGGATGATTTGGAAAAACTTCCTTATACGATTCGACTCAGCCGAAAGACATTGCGTATAATAAAAGAAAACATCGTCTTTGCATTAGGGCTCAAGGTGTTGGCATTGCTATTAATTATTCCTGGCTGGTTAACTTTATGGATCGCAATTTTTGCGGATATGGGTGCCACGCTATTGGTGATTTTAAATGCACTACGTCTTGTGAAAGTTCAGAAGTAAGGTACGCTTGGAGGTTATGTATTGAGATTAACAGAATGGACAATGGAAGAGCAGGAACAGCTAATTCATTTTATGACAACAAATTCTTGGCCTTTTCATGGTCATGAACACCCAGTCCGAGCTTTGATTGAAAAAACAATTGAAGAAGGCGGCTATAAATCAGATCAAGTTACAACGTTTTGGATTGAAGATGAAGATAAAAAGCAAGTAGGTTTAGTGCAAATCTTTGATTTGCAAGACGACATTCCATTGTTTGACTTGAGAATTGCGGATCCGTATCGAAACAAAGGGTACGGACCTAAAGCTTTGAAGATGGTAGCAGATTATGTGTTTTCACTACCTGAAAAGAAAATTCGTTTAGAAGGCAATACACGCCATGATAATTTTGCCATGCGTAAAGCGTTTGAACGTACAGGTTTTGTTAAAGAAGCGCATTTACGACAAGCTTGGTTTTCGCCACGAGAAAATCGCTATTACGATGCAGTAATTTATGGCATGACACGTGAAGACTGGCAAGCTGGAATTACCACACCCGTTCTTTGGGATGATGCTGTGATTGAGAAGAAGTCACGACCATTTAATCCTGTCTTACTCGATTTCCCGGAAGAATTTGAATCAGAACGACTGCTGATTCGGGCACCTAGAAGAGAAGATGCAAAGGCTAATTATGAAGCAGTCATGCATTCGCTAGAATCATTTCGACCGTGGTTGCAATTTGCGCAACAAAAACCAGACCTTGCACAAACCGAGGCAACATTAATTGAAGCAGAAGCAAACTTTAAATTACGTAAAGATTTGCGCTTGCATTTTTTCTTGAAAGAAACCGGACAATTTATCGGTTCTACAGGGTTGCATCGCATCGACTGGGAAGTGCGTAAATTTGAAATTGGCTATTGGGTAGACAGCCGCTACGAAGGCAAGGGCTTTGTCTCAGAAGCAGTAGACCGCATTACGCGTTTTGCGTTTGAAGAGTTAGGGGCAAATCGTGTCGAGATTCGTTGCGACCCAGATAATGTTCGGAGCCGCGCAGTAGCGAACCGACTCAATTTTGAATTAGAAGGTATTTTGCGTAACGATACAATTTCTCGTGTTGGAAACAAACTACGCGATACATGCGTATATGCGAAAATTCGGGAAGAATAGCAATTATACAAACAGGAAGGGCAATTACGTAATTGCCCTTCCTGTTTGTATATAATAATCTAGTAAACAAAAAGGGTTGACCACAAAGCCGTTTATTACGACTTTTGGGTCAACCCTTTGAGTATTTATCATGCTATGGTTATAAACCTTTACGACCGGTAACCAAATTGATAACTAAAATGATTGCAGCAATAATTAATAGAATGTGTATTAGACCGCCTGCTACGTCCATTAAGAATCCGATAAGCCATATTACAATAACAACTGCAAGAATAATCCAAAGAATACGTGCCATGTTTTTTCACCTAACCTTTCTGTAATCGTTATTTTGATTATAGTAATAAGTACCCCAGCGATAATTAGCTTAAACCTTTCTGAAAAAATGAATTGTTTAAAGTGAGACTCAGTCCAGTTGTTTCAATGATGGCGGTATAGTAAACTGAACATAGCTAAGTGAGGGAGGAAAGAATTTTGCCTACTCCAAGTATGGAAGACCATATTGAAATCATATATTCTTTAATTGAGCAAAAAGGCTATGCGCGAGTATCAGATATCGCGGAGGCCTTATCCGTGTTACCATCTTCTGTGACTAAGATGGTGCAGAAGCTAGATAAAGACGGATACTTAATATACGAACGCTACAGAGGTCTCGTGTTGACCCCCAAAGGCCAAAAGCTAGGTAAACGGCTATTAGAACGACATGGCTTACTGGAGCAGTTTCTACAGCTAATCGGTGTGGAAGAAGAACGGATTTATGAAGATGTTGAAGGTATTGAACATCATTTGAGCTGGAATTCAATCGATCGGATTGCTGATTTGGTCCAACTACTGGAAGAAAGCCCGGATTTTACGGAAAAACTTAAGAAAATGAAAGCAGCAGGAAAAGATAGTTAAAGAAAATAGGAGGAACTAATTATGGCTTTGCACCCAGGGTTAAAAGCAACATTACAAGTAAAAGATCGTTCAACGTCGCAATGGATCTTATCAGATGGTTCAGGCGATGAAGTAATGATGAACGCATCAGAAATAGAAGAAGGTCAGGAAATTGGAGAGGAAATTGAAGTTTTTCTTTACCGCAATCGCCAAGGTGGCGTTTCGGCAACACCAATGATTCCGCATATTTTGCCAAGTGAATATGGCTGGGCGAAAATTTTGAAAGTATCGCAACGTGAAGGAGCGGTAGTTGATATTGGCACAACACGCGAAGTGTATTTGTTGCCAGCGGATCTGCCACAAATTTTAGAGTTGTGGCCAAAACAAGGTGATCATATCTTTATGACACTTCGTACAGATCGCCATGGTGATTTATATGGCCGTTTAGCTACGGAAGAAAAAGTATTGGAATTAATGGAGCCAGCTCCAGAAACGCTTTTTAACCAAAACATACAAGCGCGTGCTTATCGTCTATTACCAGTGGGTACATTCATGTTATCGGTACCAGAAATGCACCGAATCTTTGTTCATGAAACAGAGCGTAGTGAAGAACCGCGCTTAGGTGAAGAAAAAACAGTACGCATTATCGGCGTAAAAGACGATGGTACATTGAATGGTTCGTTACTTCCTAGAAAACAAGAACGATTAGCAGACGATGCCGAAGAAATTATGCGTTATTTAGAAGAGTCAGGCGGGAAAATGCCGTTTACGGATAAATCTTCACCAGACGAAATCCAAGAAATTTTCGGTATGAGTAAAGCTGCTTTTAAACGTGCACTCGGGAAATTGTACAAAAACCGTCAAATCATTCAAGAAGAAGGCTGGACAAAGTCCACAAAGTAAAGGAACCTTTTCAAGTTAATTTCGTATTAATTTGAAGAAAGGGGCAAGTTCAAATGAAAAAAATAATTACTGTTATAGCATTACTGTTTACACTATCAGTTGTACTACCTTCTTATAGTTCGGCAAATGTCGGCATCAATGAGAAGTTCGGTTTGCCAATCGTAGTTTACGGAGGCAATTTATCAGCTGATGAAAAAGCATCTGTAGCTGAGAGTTTAGATGTTGCAGGAGAAGTAGATGTAGAAGAAATTGAAGTAACGGGTCAAGATTTGATCAAGTACATTAAAGACGGTGATTCTCGCGCCAATATGTATTCATCAGCAAAAATCACACGTAAAGATGAAGGTGCGGGCTTAGTCATTGAAATCGTAACACCTGATAACATTACACAAGTAACAACAGAAATGTATGCCAATGCGATGTTGACTGCTGGTATTGAAAACGCAACAGTAGAAGTAGCAGCACCAAAAGCCGTTACCGGACATTCAGCACTTGTTGGAATTTATAAAGCTTACGAAGTGAATGGAGAAGCACTAGATCCTGAGCGTACTGACGTAGCTAACGATGAATTGACAGTAGCTACGGAGCTTGTAGACGGTGGTGTTGGGGACGATGAAGTTAGCGAGTTGTTAACAGAAATCAAAAAGCAAATTGCTGAAAAAAACCCAGCTTCGCGTGAAGAAGTAGAACAGATTGTTGAAGAGCAATTAGATAAGCTTCAAATTGAGTTGAGCCCGGAAGATCGTCAATTATTAGTGGATTTGATGGACCGTATTCGCCAACTAGATATTGATTTTTCGAAATGGTCAACTCAACTAGAAGATTTGAGTAAAACAATTGAAGATAAAATCACTACAATCGTTAATGACGAAGGATTTTGGGCAAGTGTAAAAAAATTCTTTAAAAATATAGCAGATACAGTAAGTGGTTGGTTCAATTAAATGAAAACAGGCAAACCTTAAAAAAGGTTTGCCTGTTTTTTGTTAAAGTTCAATATCTTGAGGAGAACAAAAGTCAGTGATAGTATAAAGTTAATATCTTGAATTGGAGATAAATAGGGAGGGGTAATAATGAAGTTGGAAGGTATTCATCACGTTTCAGCGATAACAGCAAATGCGGTTGCCAACCATGATTTTTTTACTCGGATTCTTGGGTTGCGTTTAGTTAAAAAAACGGTCAATCAAGATAATCCCTCTTCTTATCATTTATTTTATGCGGATGCTGTTGGGACGCCGGGTACGGATATGACGTATTTTGATATCCCTATGGCAGGACGTACTTATCCCGGTGTATCAAGTATAAGTAATACGGCATTTCGTGTGAAAAACGTTGAGGCATTAGATTATTGGATAGATCGTTTTGAACGATTTAACGTACCTCATGGAAAAAAAGAGCAACGCTTTAACCGCTCGACTTTAACATTTCAAGATTTTGAAGGTTCTAGATTAATGTTAGTTGTAGACGATGGCAGTGGAATTGAATACGGCATTCCATGGACAAAAAGTGGAGTTCCAGAAGATTTTGCGATTGTTGGATTAGGTCCCGTTAGGTTGACGGTTCGAAAAAGCGATAAAACGGTAGCTGTCTTAACTACTGTTATGGGATTTGAACAAATTGGCGAATATCCATCAACTGTAGAGGGGCAAAAAGATATTTTAGTCTTTTCAACAGGAAATGGCGGTCCTGCTGGCGAAATACATGTAGAAGAACGATCGGACCTTCCGCCAGAACGCCCTGGTAGAGGAAGTGTTCATCATGTTGCATTCCGTATCAAGACAGATGAAGAATATAGTAAATGGAATGAGCATTTGCGTGCAAATGGATTGATGACTTCAGGAGAAATCGATCGTCATTATTTTAAGGCTATTTACTTTAGAGAACCAAATGGAATTCTCTTTGAATTATCAACAGATGGGCCAGGGTTTGCAACAGACGAACCGATTGACCGCTTAGGAAATGGACTTGCGTTACCACCATTTTTAGAAGCAAAGCGCAGTCAAATCGAAGCATCTTTAAAACCATTGGACACCGAATAGAATAGGGGGAAATAGAATATGGATTTTCAATTAGTAGAATTAGGCAGTGATGAATTTGCTTATCGTCTTGAAGACGAAGGTGTGACAAAAGGTGAAATTGCTTGGACACAATTGGCCGATGTGATGGTCATTGAACATACATTTGTTGAAGAATCGTTACGCCACCAAGGCTTGGCAAAAAAACTTTTAGACCAAACAGCAAACTTTGCTCGTGAACATGGATATAAAGTAGAACCTGTTTGTTCTTACGCAGTATCGGCTTTTGATCGTTACAACGACTATGATGACATTAAAATATAAAAATAAACACACAAAAAGCAATCCGCTATCAGTTGAGTGGATTGCTTTTGCTAATGCTCTACTATGTAGTTTTTCATTGGTTACCTCCGTTTTAAATGGTTGTCATTAAGAAAACGATGGCTGTTAAAATTGAAGCTCCACCAACACCGTACATAAAATCTGCCTGACTAAAAATTAGGTTTTTTTCCATTATTTAGCTCCCCTTTCAAATCTTTGTTATTAATAAAGTACCCGCTTGAGAGCTCGTTAAACAGGTTTTATTAACTTTATTAAGGGAAAAGAAAAAGAAAGGCATTGTTTTGTTTTTCGAGTACAAAACTAACTAGAAGGGGTGAAAAGAATGGTTCAGGAAACTGTAAATAGAGCAGGGGAAAAAGTTCTTGGTATTATTGGAATCGTCTTTAACATTTTAGCAATGGCATTCATCGGCTTTGCAATGGCCAGTTACTCAAGCACACCAGAATTCCGACAATCGATTGAAGATGCAATTAGAGCAGATCCAACTATGGCAAATCCTGAAGATGTAGACAGGATAATGGATATGATGTCTTCAGGTTTTAATGTGATGGGTTGGGTTATGATTGCAGTGCTCGCACTTAGCACAGTGTTAGCAATTATTGCTATTGTAAATCTTCGCAAAAAAGGAAACGCATCTGCAGCAGGTGTCTTATTTATCTTGGCAGGTTTGTTTGCAGGATTGTTATCATTAACATCTATTCTATTTTATATAGCAGCTATCATGTGTTTCGTTCGTAAACCGCGAGTGCAAAACAAACAAAGCTTGCGTGACGATGATTTCAAGTACCAAGAAGATGAATTTCATCGCAAAGAAGATTCGTTTAATAACGAACATACTACGCACAAAGACGATGACACGCCCTATCGTCCGCTCTAAAAATTTATGAGTTTTAAAAAAACCGCTACCTATAAGGTAGTGGTTTTTAAATCGTAAACGTATTTAACTGTTTGCAAAGGATGTCCTTCGAATAATTCTTCGAATTCTTCCAAGAACTGAAAGCCGTTTGCTTCATAAAAGTTACGGCCTTTCTTATTTTCGCTTTCAACGTAAACAAATAATTGGTTGCCGTTAAGTAAATGGCTTAAGCCAGTCGTGAACAGTTGTTTGCCATAACCAGAGCGTTGAAATTCAGGTTTCATATAAATCGCAATTAGTTCAGCATCGCCATCTTCATCTACTTTCGTGAAATTGGCGAAACCGACAGGCTCTCCTTCGTGTTCTGCAAGCAATATAATCGTTCTCTTTAAACGCATCTCCATCATAGGAGTAGAATATGATTTATCTAGAAAACTTTCTTGGACTGTAGAGGGAATGATTCCAGCGTATGTGTCATTCCAACTAACTTTGGCAATTTCCTGAACAGATGTGATATCTGCGGATGTACCGGTGCGAATCATACAATCACCTCTAAAATTCTTTATGCAATCATACCAAAAAAAAGGGGGAATAGCCACTAATGTAGAATAAGTAACAACAAAAGGGGGATGTAATATGGAGTGGAAGGTTTATCATTTTGAGGATTTAAGCACAAGACAATTATACGATGTGCTTAAATTGCGTGTTGATGTGTTTGTGGTGGAGCAAAACTGCCCCTATCCAGAGTTGGATGGTTTGGATCAGCAATCGATTCATCTTGTATGTAGTGAAAAGGAAGATGTGCTAGCTTATGCGCGTTTAGTGCCAGCTGGTGCCAAATATGAAGTGCCTTCTATAGGTCGTGTTATTGTACATAAAGATGCCAGAGGGCGTGGTTTGGCAAAAGAGTTGCTAGAGCGCAGTATTGATTATATTTCAAATGAATGGCATGCTGAGGCGATTAAACTGCAAGGGCAAGTTTATCTACAGGAGTTTTACGAATCTTTTGGTTTTCAGCCGATATCAGAAAGCTATGACGAAGATGGCATTCCTCATGTAGATATGAAACGAACTCTTGTAGAAATGTAATGTCTTTGACATATAAAAAAGGATTAACAGCATAAATATTAGGGTAAACATTGGTATTAGACAAATACGAAAACAGAAAAAGGAGTGCTGCAAAATGGCAAGAGGAAGAGGTCTCCTAATGGCAGGTTTAGCTGCCGGAGCATATGCATATTTTAAAAATCCTGAAAACCGTGAAAAAGCCACTAAGGCTTTTAATGATGCGAAAGTGAAGGTGAACTCTTATATGGAATCACAAAACCTAGATAAGTCAGAAAACACAAATCCAAATCCGGATAAACCATCAGACGCTTTGCAAGATCCACAAGAAGATATGGTTGCAGAAGGTGGAGCAACAACGACTATTCAATATTACAATGAGCAACAACAAAAGAAAAAAGAAACAGATTCAGAAGATGTAAAGCTATCATCAAATGACGTTAGTGAAGAAAAAGCTGAAAATACGGATTCTGCAACTCCAGAAAACAAAGTAAATACGGATAATTTATAAGAAAAAGGATGGTCTTTGACCATCCTTTTTTGCTGCTATTCATTTTTTAGAAGTCAGTCCATTTGTACTGGCTGCAATAAGTAATAAGGACCCACTAACGATAAATCCTTGATTGGGGTTTAGTGCTAGAACGCCAGTAATACCAGAACCGACAACAACCCCCGCAGAGAAAAATGCATAAAAATAACCGTAAGAACGTCCACGGGAAGCGGTGTTAGTTGAATCAATCAAAATAGAGTTGATAGAAGGAAATAATAAGGCAAAGCCTAGTCCGTAGGTACACATGCCGATATACAGTAAGGGTTCAGTTGATACTGCGCTTAAGTAGAATAAGGAAGTGCCCATGACTGCGAATCCTGCGATCAATGTATAAATCGGTTTAACAAGATCGAAAATACGATTGACTGGAAGCAAGAATACCAATATAGCAGAAATTCCGAATGCACTTAACAATAAGCCACTGAGTTGAGATTCCAAACTGAGTGCTTCAACTTTAAGTGGGAGCATATAAGCTAAAACCCCTTGGGAGAACATCAAGAAAAAAGCACCTGAAAAAGAACGAAGCAAGCCAACGTTTCTCAAGATATCCGTTAAAGAAGAAGGATTTTTAGTAGAGCTTTCTTTTTTTACAAGCGTTTGGCGCAAGAGCAAAAATGCGGCGAGACCAATAGAAAAGATTAAAATCCCGGTTAACAGCATCGTTTCTGGAACACTGTTACGGCTTGTGTAAATTGCTCCATACGCAGGACCCAGAATGGCTGCTAAACCAATAAATGCACCGGATACTGCAGATTCTTTCCCGCGCTTTTCCGATTTTGTTCTGTTGGCTAAGTAAGTAAAAGCGGCGGGAACTGTTAAACCGGCTGCGAGACCGTGAAGAAATCGTACTGCTAACAAACTATAAGAATCACCAATTAACGAATAGCTAAATAGCGTGACACTTGTTGATAATAAGCCAATCACTAAAATGGCAAAGGGACCTTTGCGATCTGAGAAAATTCCTGAAAGGATATTGCCGAACGTATTAGATAACGAATACATGCCGACCGCTAACCCGGCGATAAAAGGACTTGCGCCTAGCGATACCGCGTAAGGACTTATAATGGGAAGCTGTGCAAACAAGTCAAAGAAAGAAAAAAAGATAATAAGGTAAATAAAAATACGCAAGACAGTTCCTACTTTCCTAAACAAATTGCAGTTTTTTGGGTTTGTTCACCCTGATGTAGGGGGAAAGACAGCTATAGTTGCTTATATTATACCATCGGAGGTCTTATGATGAAAAAAGCCATGTTTATATTAAATCCATCGTCGGGAAAAGAACGTGCTTCTGAGTACCGTGGACAAGTAGAAGAAACGCTTGCCTCAATGGGATACGAAGTAGATACAAGAGAAACAGAAAAAGAAAAAGATGCTACAAATTTTGCAACAGAAGCTTGCGAAAAGGAATATGATTTCATTGTAGCAATGGGAGGAGACGGCACCATTAACGAAGCTGTCTCGGGGATAGCGGAACAGCCACATGAACCTTTGTTTTCATTAATCCCGCTGGGCACCGTTAATGATTTTGCGCGCGCTTTAGGAATTTCTTTAGATCCACCTGAAGCAATTGAAGCACTCAAAACAGGTTATGAAAAACGAGTGGATATTGCTAAAGTTGGTGATCACTACTTTATGAATATATTAGCAATCGGAGATGTAGCTGAATCCACATATGACGTAGATCCTGAGAAGAAAACCAAATTAGGAGCGTTAGCTTACTTCATCGAAGGAGTAAAAGCGATCTCTAATGACACTGAGACGTTTTTTGAAGTTGAACATGATCATGGAATATGGTCTGGTGAAGCGAAATTGATATTAGTCGCATTAACTAATTCGGTAGGCGGATTTGAAAAGTTGGCTCCAGAAGCTTTAACAGACGATGGATTGTTGCATCTTTATATCGTGAAAAATGCAGCTTTACCCGGATTTCTACGAATAGCTACGTCGGTCATCAGAGGGAAATTAGAAGAAGACCCAGCTGTTGAGGTAGTTCACACAACAAGAATTTCTATCAAAACAAACGAACCTTTATCTAGTAATATTGATGGGGATGAAGGGTGTACAACTCCGTTTGTAATTGATATTTTACCTCGTCATATTCGTGCGCTCATTCCACCGGATAAAGAGGAATAACGGCATTTTCTTTTCGCCATTCTGTATGACAAACCAAATATACCGCGGGGCTGGCAATCTGTTTGCTGGGGTTTACATTGTTTTCCTGTTAAAATTAAGTTGTATAAAGTAATAATGAAACTTTTACCCATTGAAATCGTCTGATATAGTATAAATTTTGTATTAAAACATTACTGAAGGCATATGGTTGAGAAAATATTCATAGAGCAAATGACACAAAAAAAATACAAAAATAGCAGTTTTACTCTATTATTTCGTCTTATTTCAGTATATAGTTGAAATAATGTCGGAAAAACTTGTACAAAGAAAGACGGGGAAAACATGAATATTATCACTGCACCAACTATCCAAGAAACTATTTCCAAAATTTTTATGAATGAAACAGAAAATTTAAATCAAATTGATGGTTTGGATAAATTTTTTGAAGTTGAGACACAATTAATGTACGAAATTCACCACCTGGAAAAAGAGCGTGCTAAAGAGACGTTGAGAGAATTGATTGATATGTTGTCACTTCGTTCAGAAAAGAATATCATTCGATCTATTCGCAACTATTACATTATCTTGTCTTCTGTTATGGCAAGAAAACTTTATGAGATGCGCGTACCACCTAAAAAAGCATTTGCTTTTAACGCTGCTTGTGTGGAATTAGTAGATAAACACATGAATGATTCAGAATTTATGTTTGTTGCAGACGAATTGATTGAGTTTTTTGTATCGATTATTTCGGAACGCAAGCAGCCTTCTTTTGGTCATCAAACCGTTAACAAAGTGGTAATCTACATCAACGATGAAGTAGAGCGCGATTTATCGGTCGAGGAGATTGCTAAGCATTTCAATATTTCTACAAGTCATTTATCGCGCATCTTTAGAGAACATGCTGGGATTACGCTTGTTGAATACTTGAATGTCCGCCGAGTAGAAGAATCACAATATTATCTTCGTCACTCGGACAAAGGCATTTCAGAGATCTCTAAGCAATTTCATTTCTGCAATCAAAGTTACTTTACGCGAATCTTTAAAAAGTATACGGAAGTCACGCCAAAACAATTTCGTGACAGTCAGCACATTCCGTATTTCCGTTATACATTACCAAACGCTAAGTAAGGAGAAGAAATTCTCCTTTTTTTTTGATTTTTTTATTGGTATACTATTGAGAGATGCCGTAATTTTGTCACAAAAATGAAAAAAATTATCCGTGTTCTCTTCATGGATTGAATTTTGTTCTGCTTATCGTTATACTTCATAGTAGCTAAAAAAGGTGAAGGTGACTAAATTGAAAAAGAAAATTACATTATTAATGATGATGGCATTAGCCGTTGTTTTGTTGAGTGGATGTTCAGCTGTAGAAAACAAAGAAGGTATGTTTTATACTGTTTTTGTTAAACCATTTGACGTATCACTGAATTATTTAGGTGACTTATTTGGTGGGAGTTATGGCTTAGCGATTGTAGTTATTACCATTATTATTCGTTTAGTATTAATGCCGTTTATGCTACGTACATATAAACGTCAGCAAGGGATGAAAGTCAAAATGGATGCGATGCGTCCTGAAATGGAAGATATCCAAAAGCGTTTGAAAGAAACGAAAGACAAAGAAGAACAAATGAAGTTGCAACAAGAAATGATGGGTCTTTACAAAAAGCACGAAGTAAACCCATTGAACATGGGATGTTTGCCGGTTGTTATCCAAATGCCGATTATTATGGGTCTGTATTTTGCCATTTTGCATTCACCGGATGTTCAAGCACACGAATTCTTGTGGTTTAGCCTAGGTTCACCGGATATCATCATGACGTTGATTGCTGGAGCGGTTTATTTCTTCCAAGCAAAAGTATCGTTATGGACGATGCCAGAACAACAACAAAAGCAGATGAAGTTGTTTATTTACATTTCACCGATTATGATCATGTTCATTTCATTTACATCGATGGCGGCTTTACCGGTTTACTGGACAGTCGGAGGGATTTTGTTGATCATCCAAACCTTTATCGGTCGTAAATTTTATTCGAATCATCCAGAAAAAGCACTTGAGTCAGTAGAAGAGAAAAAAGAATAATGGTGAGCCGGCAATTGTTGCCGGCTTTCTTTTTATGGGGGATGTTTAGATGAATATGAAATTAGTGCAAGGTGTGATAATTGCTCTTTTGAGCGTAACGTCACTTACTTGTTTAATATTTGGTTATTTAGAAGTGGCCGTACTGTTTATGACTGTGCTTTTCGCCATGACAAATAGCTTTCGCTATCGCCAGATGAAAGCGCAAGGTATGCACCGAGAAGCAAAGTGGATGTTCGGAATGTCCGTCACTTTTGGGGTATTGTTCTTTGTCGTGTTAGCCACTATTCTGTTTTAAAAGTAAAAGCACAATCTCTTTTATAGAGATTGTGCTTTTTGTGTGTATTCATATTTTTCTTTCATGCGTTCTTCAAGTAATGTATCCAATTGACTCATCAATGCTTGAATATCATTTTCAGATATTTGATTCACTGTCGACAGCTCCTTAGGTGTTTATACACAGTTATTCGAAGTGGAATTGGATTTATGGGGGTATTTAGTTTTGAAAGCTAAATTTATTTTAAGGGTCTAATGTAATTGGTGAAGGGAATACTAGAATATAAGCGAGACGATAAATTAATGCTAAAAAACAGGTTGAAATTTCATGCGAATTTTAAAAGAGAATGGCATAGGTTAACAAAGAATTTCAATCATAGAAATGGTAGAATAAGAAAGATATCAATAGAAGGAAGGCTTACGATGAAGTTTTTAGATCAATTCAAACAAAAAAATAAAAAGTTTTATATAAAATGGACGGTGATTGGGATGTCAGCAATTATGGCCGCGCTAGCAGCCCTCTGGTTATATATCAATGATTGGGACGCTCAACAAAGCATGAATGCATTGGTAGAGACTGTGACAGTTGAAGAACCTGCTACAGAAGCTCCAAAAGAGCAAGTTACGAAAGTTCCGGAATCTCCAGAGGTGGTAGAAGAACCGACAGAAGAAAAGCCGGTAATAGAAGAGCCTGTAGAAGAAACAGTAACCGATGCAACTGTTTATTCCGAAAAAGCATTACCGAAAGAACCGACGATTATTAACGGTATCTTGTTAGCGAATAAACAACACCCCCTACCAGAAACTTATGCTCCTGGAGAAGTACCGGAAGCGCACGCAGCTTTTGAAGCAATGAAAGCTGAGGCGGCAAAAGTAGGGATTAACTTAAATGCATTTAGTACGTATCGTAATTTCGCACGACAAAAGCAGTTATACGAAAGTTACGTAGCGAAAGATGGCCAACAAGCGGCGGATCGTTACAGTGCGAGACCTGGATATTCTGAGCATCAAACCGGATTATCATTTGATATTGGCGAATCTGGGCAAGAACAGCACTGGGCTTCAGCTTCATTTGGCGACACTGAAGGTGGCAAGTGGTTAGCGGTTAATGCTCATAACTATGGATTTATTCTTCGTTATCCTGAAGGTAAAGAAAAAATTACGGGGTATATGCATGAATCTTGGCATTTCCGATATGTCGGAAAAGATGTAGCTACGCAAATTTATGAAAAAGGTATTACACTAGAGGAATATTTAGGGGTTAATTAAACACAAAAGCGTCTTCGTAAAAATTACGAAGACGCTTTTTCTATGGAGGAAATTATAATATCGGAGCCAACAAGCGCGCGATAGATTCTTTTGTCTTGATCCAACTTGTACGGTGTAAGTACATTTCATGCGTTAATTCGGTTGAAAGTTTCATATCTTGATGGAAAAGTTCGGCAAGGTCTGTTGATACTTTTTGATCGTAAATAAACGCATTTACTTCAAAGTTTAATTTGAAGCTTCTCACATCAATATTAGCGGTACCAACAGTAGACGCTTTATTGTCTGTGACAATCATTTTTGTGTGCAAAAAGCCATTTTCATAAGTAAATATACGTGCTCCAGCTCTTAGCATTTGACCCACATAAGAATAAGTAGCCCAGTAAACAAAAGGGTGATCTGGTTTATTTGGAATCATAATTCGAACGTCAACCCCAGATAAAGCAGCAATGCGAATAGCATCATAAAAAGTAGCGTCCGGTATAAAATAAGGAGTTTGCACATAAATATATTCTTTTGCAGAATTTATAAGTTTAACATAGCCATCTTTAATCTGTTCCCAATCTTCATCGGGGCCACTAGAAACAATTTGCATAGAAGTGTTTCCTTTAGCAGGTTTAATCGGAAAGAAAAATTCATTATGTGCAATATCATGGCGAGTAGATGCCTGATTCCAGTCGCGTATAAAACGGGTTTGTAAAGGGTTAAGCGCACTGCCTTCTATACGCAAATGCGTATCCCGCCAATAGCCAAACTTGCGACTCAATCCAATGTATTCATTACCTACGTTAAAGCCGCCAAGATAACCAACCTGTCCATCGATTACAACAATTTTACGGTGATTCCGGTAGTTTAATCGAGGATTGATGATAGGTAAAATAGATGGGAAGAAGGTTTCAACTTCTCCTCCTGCAGCAATTAACTCTTTGAAATGACGCTTTCTCAAACTACGAGACCCCATATCATCGTAAAGCAAACGCACTCTGACGCCTTCTTTTGCTTTCGCGGTTAACGCATCCACAATTCGAGTGCCTAGTTCATCCAAACGGAAAATATAATATTGGACGTGAATGTGGTTGGTTGCTTTTTCGATGTCCTCAAGGAGGGCATCGAATTTCTTTCGGCCATCATTAAATATTTGGATGCTGTTATCTTCGGTGAGTAAAGCCCCGTTATTCCGTAAGTGAAGATAAATCAAATCGGCATAGTCTTTTGTGTCAGGATCTATAAATTCGAAGTTCTCATCATGCAATTCGTTCATTTGATGAGCGATTAAACTTTCGATTCCAACTCTTTTTGTGCCTTCCCATTTGAAAAGCGTTTTTTTGCGCAGTCTTCTGCCTAAAAACAAATAAATGAAGAAACCGAAAATCGGGATAAAGAATAATACCAATAACCAAGCCCATGTACTTGAAGCATCGCGTCTTTCAAGAAATACAAGAGCTGCAGCAAGAAGCACGTTCAAGATAAAAATAAATGCAGTAAAAAAGCTGAGAATAGTTACAGTCATGGGGATTCTCCTAACGTGAAATTCATGGGTAGATACACTTTTTGATCTTTGTTACCCAGCAAGGAAAATTTGCCTGGTTTATTTGAAACGCGTTTAGTGGTTGAGCGATTTAAAAAACTCCAGCCAGATAAGGCTGGAGACAATTAGCTTAATCGTTCTTCTTGTTTTAATTGCTCTACAATGCCTTCAACCTCTACACGACTCATCTTTTCTTTCCCTGATTTCAATGCTTTGAGAGTGCTGTGAGCTAATGCCAAAGGCACTTTACAAAACATCAAAATTCGTTTGTTTTTAATAGGCTTTACATAAAGGTCCGCTTTTGCCAAGTTGTTTTTAGCGTAGTTGAACATATCTTCGCGTGTCCAACCTTCAGGAACAAAAGTCACGCCCCGCTCAAAATCTTCATCGTAATTCCGTAACATATTGACCGCTTGTAACCCGCGACCGAAAGCGATGGCGTGGTCTGGGTCTGTTACCGTCCCATCATGCCAATGCCAAATATCTGAAAGCATTGTGCCGACAAGGCCAGCCACATAATACGTATACTCATCTAAGTCTTCTTTTGTTTGGATTACCCAGTTTTTTTCAACCCACTTGGACATGCCGCCCGCCATAATCGCTGTGGATTCTATTACTTTCCCTCTAATTTCTTCAGGACAAACATGGATCCAATCTGCTAAGCGCATTGTAACAGGTGGCAAAAATGCTTGATAAGGCGTAACGAGTTCTAAATAAGCATCCTCATCAAAATTTGTTTCCAGCATTGTTTGAATCGTGCTCAGTAATTTGATTTTAGCTTGATCATCCAGTTCTGGGTGATCTTCAATTTCATCAATCGCTCGCATACAAAGATAAGCCGAGCCGACGGTTTTCTTTAACGTAGGTTCTAAAAAGCTTATTGGGATGAAAAAGGTCCGGCTCGTTTCCTTTAGCATGATTAAGGACTCTTTTTGTAAATTCGAAACTTTGCTCATCTCAATTTCCTCCTGTTGTGTGTATTGACGTTCCATAATTTTATGTATATGACAACGCGTCTAATTACAAAATGGCTTCCTACTAAATATAAACCATCTAGATGAAAAAACAAACAAATACCCCACAAGCTAGAACATTGTGCATAAAAAAGCCCTTTAAACAAATTGAGTTGCTTAAAGGGAGAGGGTTAATCTGTGTAAAAATAACGCCAAGCTTCATGGATTCCGCCGGCATAACTTTCTGTAGCTCGGTAAATAGAAGGGTGATGTGGTTGTTCAAGTAGCTCGGGCTGTGCATTTCCAACGATAACAGAGGGGAATCCCATCGTTAGCATTTCTGCATCATTTCCCGAATCGCCAGCTACTAGTAGTTTCGCGTCATCTAGCTGGTACTTGTTTAAAATATATTGAAGTGCTTGTCCTTTTCCACTACCTGCTGGAAGAATATCGACATCACGTCCTCCACTATAGATTAACTTGTACGAAACTTCCGCTTGATCAAGTGCCGCACGGAAATCTTCTACAACAGTAGGGTCAGTTGCATAATAAGAGCAGCGGTTTGTAATGGGGAGCTCTTGGGAAACCAAACCGGAAATCTGACGGGCAATGGCATCTATTTTTTTAGGCATCCACGACTGCTCTAGATGTTGTGACCATACGACATCTGGTGCTAATGATTCTCCTATATAAATAGCGGTTCCTACGTCTGTAATCAGCACGTCAGGAACCGGTAAGTTTTCTTCATCAATAAGGGTTAAGGCAGATTGATAATGTCTGCCTGTAATGTAAACTAACGACACATCGTACGGTTGATTGGTGTAAAAATCGAGTAGCATTTGCAAACTATTTTGATCACCGACGAGCGTCCCGTCCAGATCTGTTGCTAATAAATGCGTTGCTGCGTGCATGAATAATCACCTCATATAAAGTATTGATGCGAGAAGAGATAGAATCCCAATCAAAGTCTTTGCGAGCAATCTTTTCAGCTTGGCGACTTAATCGCTCTGTTAATAATGCATTTGCTGACAAAATATCCATCGCAATGGCTAAATCTATTTCGTTTTTTGTTTCAACTAATAATCCTGAAATTCCATCTTGGACGACATTTTTTAATCCGCCCACGTTTGAAGCGATAACGGGACTTCCGCAAGCTTGGGCTTCTGCAGCTACCATGCCGAAAGATTCATAGAAACTTGGCACAATTGTAGCGGTAGCCGAATTGAATAATAAAGCCAATTCTTCTTGGCTTTGAGGACCTAAAAACTCTACTCGATTTTCAATGCCTTTAATGGCTTCACGCAGCTTGTCGTCTTTAGGCAATCCTGTTTTCGAGTCAAAGTCTTCCGTATCTCCACCCGCAATGACTAAGTAAGGGGGTTCGGCAGATTTGTTTTTTTCAACCAACAACTGGAAAGCTTTTAATAAAGTGAAAATCCCTTTTGTTACTTCTAATCTTCCGGCAAAAACGTAAAGAGGGCTGCCGTAACCAAATCTTTTACGTAAATGTGTTCGATTGCTACGTACTTTGAACGCTTCATCCACTCCAATTGGAATAACTTGAATAGGAGAAGGTGCGTTTATATGAGATTCGATTAATTGTTTCTCATTTTTAGTAGTAGCTATTACATGATCTGTATTTTTCAAAATTGCTTTTTCTGCGTTTATCCGGCGCTGGTCGTGAACACCTGTGGCCCGCTCTTTTGCCCATGCAAGCGAATGAGTGGTGTGTACATATGGCAATCCAAATTCTTTCTTTAATCTTTTTCCGATTAAGCCTGATAACCAATAGTGTGTGTGGACAATATCATAAGACGCTAAATTTAACGTAGTTTTCAACTCTCTATAAAATGCTGGAAGCATGGCATACATTTCATCTTTTGAAACAAACCCTTTATGTCCAGCTTCTAATCTGATGACGCGACACTTAACCCCGAACGTTTCTATTTGAGGTGCTGAAGAATCGCACCAATGAGTGACAACATCAACTTGCCAACCTTTATTTTCTAATGCAAGTGCTAATTGTTTAACATAATTGTTTTGGCCGCCCGATTGTTTGCCACCGAGCTTAGCTAAAGGATCTCCATGATCCGATATAAATAATGCTTTTTTGTTCATCAAAGCTCAGCTCCTTTTGTTTTTTTAAAAGAGGTCATCATGAATATTTACCCGTATTTCAGAATTTTTAAGCGGATATTTTAAAATTGGTTCTTTTTGACTGGTGAAACTTTTTCGTTATTAGAAAAAGCAGTAATATAGCTTTACCCCAAAAATCTGAAATATAATCCACAATCTTCCACTTTTCAAGAAAACGAATTTGAGTCTCTAGACGCACTGGATTAGAATGAAGACACAAGACTTTTGGAAACTAGGTGTTTATATGAAATCATTAATTATTATTGGTTCAGGAATTTTAGGAGCTTCAGCTGCATATCATGCGGCGAAAGCTGGAGCAGCTGTTGTCTTAATAGATCGTGGCGATAAGGGACAAGCGACAGGAGCTGCAGCTGGTATCGTCTGTCCATGGATCTCTCAGCGTAGAAACAAAGCATGGTACAACTTAGCGAAAAGTGGAGCTAAATATTATCCGGAATTGATCGGCGAGCTTGAAGTTTTAGGTGAAGAGGATACAGGCTACAAACAAGTAGGGATTGTCAGCATTCATGAAGCTAGTAAATTAGATAAAATGGAACAGAAAGCATATGAGAGAAGAGTAGATGCACCTGAAATGGGAGACATTAAAAGATTATCTTCAGAAGAGACGAGAGAAATTTTTCCTTATGCGACTGAAGAATATGGCGCACTTTGGGTCAGTGGGGCGGCTCGAGTAGATGGGAGAGCTGTTCGAGATGCGCTAATTTCAGGAGCTGTAAAGCTTGGCGCAGAGCGCGTAACAGGGGATGCAAAATTATTGGTTGAAGAAGGGCAAGTTGTTGGAGTGGAAGTAGCTGGCAAACAAATTATTGCGGACCGAGTTGTTTCAACAGGAGGTGCATGGGCAGCAGAGTTGTTCAAACCATTGGGATTGGATTTAGACATTGTGCCACAAAAAGCACAGATTCTTCATTTGTATGCTGATTCTCAGGAAACGGGGAGTTGGCCAGTTGCTATGGTTCCATACGGTCAATATATTGTCCCGTTTGCAGAGGGTAAAATTGTTGCTGGTGCCACGCATGAAAATGGAGTGGGTTTTGATGACAAGCTAACGGCAGCGGGGATTCACCATATTCTTGATAAAACTTTAGAAGCAGCACCTGGACTTGGTGAAGCAGAAGTGGCAGGGGCAGCAACTGGCTTTCGCCCTGCTACAACAAGTGCGCTTCCGTTTATCGGACAAGTGCCAGGCTATCCGACATTTTTTGCAGCTAACGGACTGGGTGCTTCTGGTCTAACTGCGGGTCCATATTTAGGAGGCCAATTGGCAAAACTTGCTCTTGGGGAACCTGTCGATATCGATTTGAGTCTTTATCAAGTAGAAGATGCGTTCAGGAGTTAAAAAGGAGGCCTGGGTATATGTATTGGTGCAAAATCGCTCGGACAGAGACAGAATATGCTGAAATTGCACGCTTAAACTATGACACCTTTGTAGAAGAAATTCCTCAACATCAAACAAATGATAGCGGTACACGTGTCGATCCCTTCCATGAGCAAAATACATATTTAATTGTATTGTCAGGAATGGAAGTGGTAGGCATGATTGCACTGCGCTCTGACCGTCCGTTTTCGTTGGATCTAAAAATCGGTAGGATTGAAGAGCTTTTGCCGAATGCGGGGAAAATTTGTGAAATTCGTTTGCTGGCAATACGTAAAGCGCATCGCAACGGACGGGTGTTTTTTCTGTTAGCGCGTGCATTATCGGATTTTTGCTTAGAGCAAGGTTTTGACTCGGCAGTTATTTCTGGCACGACCCGTCAAATGAAACTGTATGGACAGCTCGGATTTCGTGCGTTTGCAGAACCGGTCGGAACAGGAGAAGCCATCTTTATCCCGATGGTTACGACACGTCGCCAATACATGGATTCTGTTGCTGCAAGGTTACAAGCAAAACGCAGGCTGTTTGTTCCGGGACCGGTTGCTTTGACTGAACAACTCGCCAATCCTTTCAAAGAAGCACCTATTTCACATCGTTCAGCGGCTTTTCGGGAAGTGCGGCAAGAAGTGGATCGATTACTTGAGAATATGACAGATATGACTCCCCATCTATTAGCAGGAAGTGGGACTTTAGCGAACGAGGCTATGCTCGCGCAAATAAAGCGACTAAATTCAAAAGGATTAATTTTGGTAAATGGTGAATTTGGCAGACGTTTAGTTCGACAAGCAGAGCGTGTTAACTTGGATTATGAGGTAGTAGAAGAATCGTGGGGGCAGGCTTTCGATTTTGAAAAAATAAAAAAGCGCATTGAAACAGAAGACTTTCAGTGGGTCCTTATGGTCCATGGCGAAACTGCTACGGGTCAATTAAACAATTTTCACGAACTTATTAATAGTTGTAAAGAGGGAGACATTAAGCTTTGCTTGGATTGCATTAGTAGCTTTGGGGCTGTACCATTTTCGCTTGAAGAGGTTTGGCTCGCTACAGCAACAAGTGGCAAGGCCATTGGAACTTTGAGTGGTGTTGCCATCGTCTTTGCAAATCATAAAATAGAGCCAGACGAAACCGTGCCTAGCTATTTAGACCTTGGACTTTATGCAACCGACATTCCGTTTACATTTTCTGCGAGTTTACTAGAAAGCTTACATCGCGCATTAAAGGCATATCCAGCTCGCTATGAATTATTAAATCAGCGCTTTCATAAGTTGCAGGAGGATACACAAGATTGGCCAACTTTAGCGACTGGTTACCCGACAGCTCGAACTTTCCAAGCAGTAGAAGATATTCGTTTTCTTGTTGAAGATGCTCATCTTTCAGGTTTTGAGTTGCATTCAGCAAGTGGTTATTTAAAAACACGGGAATTGTTTCAAGTTACCTGCATTCAACCAGAGTTTGAAAAAGACTGGGAGCACTTCTTAGAATTTTATGAAGTTTACCATCGCTACCATGTAAAAGAAAAAGCCCGTCACTCAATGTGATGAGTGATGAGTTAAGAGTGTAAAACAAATTTATTTCCTTTTTTGAAAAAAGAGTACTTCATACTAGCGAAGGTGCGTCCACGGGGGAGGCGGAGTGAGAAGGCAGATGGTCTTCCTGGCTTCTCGCGAGAGCCATCCCCAAAGCGACCGGAGCGATGGATTCCCATAAAAAAACTGTAGACCACTCGAATTTATCGAGTTTGTCTACAGTCTAAGCCCGTCATTCAATGTGACGGGCTTTTGTTATGCCATTACTTTTTTGTGCACCGCTAATATAAACGTCTTGTAAGGGAAGTCGGGCATAGGTTTGATCAAATCTTTTGCAATCGTAGCGTGTTTTATTGCTAGTTCTTTGTCGCCGAGCTCTAAGTAAATGAGAGCCATATAGGCATCTTTTTCATAATGCAACGACAAATCATAAGGGTGGTGTAGAAATTCCCAAAGCTCGTGCTTTTTCAGCCACACCAACGCTTCGTCAAATTGTCCGAGACCATATAATGCTTTTCCTTTTTCTAAAGTAAACATAAAGATTTTGTCTTCTGGATACTTTTCTAAGTTTTCATCAATCAACGCAAGAGCTGTATGGTAGTCGTGAGCAAAAGAATTTAAATAATGAACTTCAATCGCATCAGCGAACGCGCTCACTTCATCGTCTTCTGTAAAATCCGCAAACAAATGAAGTTTGGAAATGTAATAATCTTTTCTTGCTGTATCCTCTTCTAACATTGCTTGAAAACCTGCCAGACGATAAAGTGCGTCAATACGATAAAACACTTGATGCTCTTTAGAGTATTGAATAGCTTCTTCCATTAAGCGCTTAGCGTTTTCGCCATCCCCGATAGCGGAATAAAGAATTGACTCGTAATAATCGAAATCCAATTTTTTTAATGGATCTAATACTCCGGCACGTTCTTCAAAAGTTTTTCTAGATGTTTGAATTAAGACTAACGCTTCTTTATAGCGGTGTTCCGTAAATGCCATCATTGCTTTAAATATATGAAGGTCCGCACTTTGGTTGATCATATGCAAGCTCTCGTATATTTCTTCTGCTTTTTTTAACGCTTCTTCCCAACCACTTTGTTTAGAGTGGTAACTGCAATATCCATAAATTTCAAAGAGCCTTGCAGATTCGTAACGAAAGGGAAGTTGTTCGAGATAGGGTGTTAGAATCTTAACGATGTTTTTATACTTTGCAATTAATTCATCGCTTAATAATTCTTTTGTATAAAGCTTTTCGATTTTTTCCAGTAAGCTTCTCAATTCATGAGTGGGTAGGCTTTCAAGAAGTTCGTTCTGATCTACCTGTAGCTGCTCTGCGATATAGGCTAAGCTTTCCATCGAAGGATTCGCTTTGTTATTTTCGATTAAACTAAGCATGCCTTTTGTCAGTTGATCACCTGCTAAAGCTTGCAAGGTCAACCCTTTTTGTTTGCGTAAATTCTTGATGCGTTCGCCTAAAGTAGCCATTGGATCACCTGCCTTTTCGATAGTTTAATTATATTAAACTTTTTCTTGTCATGTCAATTTGGTTGTGATATATTTTGTTTAATTAAATTAAACTTTGGTTTAGGAGGGCAAAAAGGATGAGTGAGGAAATACGTATTAAACAAGCCACATTTCACCTGTATACGTTTACGGTTAGCAAATTAATCTCCACTTTTGGTAGCTCTGTTTACGCGTTTGGTATTAGCTTGTATGTGTTGGCTTTAACTGGTTCCGCTGCTAGTTTTGCAATTAACTTAATTTGCAGTATTTTGCCAAGGTCGATATTATCTCCATTTGCCGGATATGTTGCAGACAAGTATTCAAAAAAAGCCACCATCATTTTGTCCCAACTGGCCAGTATGCTAGCAGTAGCAGGTTTACTCGGTTTCGGGTTACTGAATGGTTTGTCGTTACCAGCTATTTATACGACCACCGCGCTATTGTCTGTTAGTACAATGTTTACCGGCGTCACGTTTTCTTCGTCGATTGCCAATCTAATTGATCCAGATCGTATTCAACGGGCAATGGGTTTTAACCAATCAGCCGTTTCAATTGCAGCAATTGGTGGTCCTGTAGTAGGAGGAATTCTTTTTGGGTTTGTTTCGATGAATGTTTTTCTCATGATTCAAGTGGGGGCATACGCTTTAGCCGTTTTGTTGGAATCTACGATGAACTTCCGACTTTATACAAATCGAAACGAACAACAAAGTGATAACACAAACAGTTCCATGTTGAAAGAAATGAGAGAAGGGTTTCTATATTTGAAATCCAATCGAGTCATCATGGTAATTGTCACGACGGCTGTCGGTATCAATTTCTTTTTTTCTTCAATGATGATTGGCTTACCGTTTATTGCGGTCCAGCAATTGCAAATTGATGCGACACATTTTGGGATGATTGAAGCTATGATTGCAATTGGGATGTTACTAGCGTCGATTTATTTTTCAATAAGTAAAGAAGTGGGATTTCCACTCCTAGTCGCTAAAAGAGGGATCTTAGCGATGTCTGTTTTACTAGCCGGCATGGGTCTTCCGCTTATTATTGGCATGTCATATAACGCAACAGTTGGTTATTTCCTTTTGCTTATGTTGATATTTGGTATCAGCAATGTCTTTGTCAATACGCCAATTGGTGTCATGATGCAAAAAGACGTAGCAGAAGAATACCGAGGTCGCGTCTTTGGGATTTTGGAATCGATGGCAATGGCCATGATGCCACTTGGATATCTTTTGTTTGGTTTGCTTTATGATTTAATGCCTGCAGAATATGTAGTCGGGGCAAGCAGTATTTGCTTACTTGTGTTAACAAACTATTTAATGCGCTCATCTGTTATGAAAGAGGCGATGCCTGCGCTACAAAAAATATAATGCTTATTTCACTACTGAATCACTCTATGTTGAGGGTGATCAGTAGTTTTTTTTATAAATGTTTTCTTTATTTATTGAAAATTAAAATAATTTATGTATAAATACCCTGTTTTCGTGTCTAACCTCTATATTTTAAGGGTAACCCATTACTAAGGACTTATACTTAGCGAATGGGAGTGTAAATTATGAGCTCGGAAAATGCTGTGGCACCATTAAAGAAATATGTTTGGAGTTTAGTTATCTTAAATTTTCTAGATGGTTTGTTAACATACATAGGGCTTTCAACTGGAGCGATAAACGAAGGGAATCCGCTCTTAGCATCGCTTTCTCCTTTAGCCCTGTTAGCAACAAAGCTTTTCTTATCCCTTTGTCTCTTCAGCTTTCTCTTCACGCCTTTCATCAAGATTCAATCCCGCATCTGGCGTTTTACGCTTGTTCTTGTAAACGTTCTTTACTCAATTACGTTACTTCTCCATGTGTACTGGCTAGTCATTTTAGTAACGATGAGTTCTTAAACACAAAAAAAACACCGCTAAAAGCGATGCTTATGCTAGAACTCCTGCTATTGTCCATTACGCAGAAGCGCTGGCTTTTTTTGTCGTTGCTAAAGTTTTGTTAGAAGCTCTAAACAATACGATTAATAATATGCTCGCAATTGCCAGTGCTGCAGATAAATAATAAATGCTACCGGATTGAATGGTGAGGAGCCATGTGAAAGCTAAAGGACCAATAATGCGTCCAAGATTATCCATAGAATAAGTTAACCCAGCGGCTGTCCCGTATTTGCCGCCTGATTCTTTAGATGTTAGAGATACTAGTGCTGTACGAGACAAAGCGTTTCCTGCAGTAAAGATACTAAGTGCAACTCCAGCAAAAATCAAACTGCTTGTAAAGGGGAGGATAAACAAACCAAGTGCCGTAACGATTTGTGCGCCAATAATCCACTTTGTTTCGGCGCCGTCTTTAATGCGACGAACAACCCCACCTTGAATGGTGGCATCGACAAACCCACCTTGAATGGTGGCATCGACAAACCCACTCGCGATAAACAAGTAGCCAAGTTGTAGTGGAGTAATGCTAATTTGTTTGATTTGGAACAATTGAAAAGTCGACTCCAATCCTGCTAGTAAAACAGTCACCATAAACGACATTAAAAACAAATAACGAATGCGGAACTGCCAAAGTGTGCTCGAGCCTTTTGGCAAAAGAGCACGTTTTACCGCTTCGCCTTTACGAACAGGTTCTTTTAACACAAGACTCGCATAACCCATCAACAACAAAACGAGTACTGCAGAAGTCGTAAATGGCAACGACAAGGAAATTGATCCTAGCAAACCACCAATGGCTGGACCAAAAATAAACCCTAACCCAATTGACATACCAAGAAAGCCCATGTATTTATTACGATCTTCGTTTGAAGTAATATCTGCTACATAACCCGTTACAGCCGTATAAAGCGCACCGGAAAATAGACCGCCTACAATACGGGAAAAATACAACAGCATTAAATTATCTAGAAACAACGAAAACAAGAAAAAACTTAAACTAAAGCCAGTTAAGCCAACGAGTATTAGTTTCTTGCGACCGGTGTTATCGGATAATCTACCCCATAGCGGTGCAGTAAAAAATGAAGACAAAGCATAAATAGTGATCAATCCGCCAACGTGTATCTCCGAGTATCCTTGTTGCACAATCACTTCAGGTAAAATCGGTATAATAATGCCAAATCCTAAGTACACAAAAAACTGAACGGACATCAGCAGTAAGATCGTTTTTTTCATAATGAAGAATTCCTACTTTCTGAAAAGAATATGTCCTCATTTTACCTTTGTTTCTTATGGAGAACAATGACCAGAAAAAAGAGGACCATTTCTGGTCCTCTTAAAAAAATTATTTATTTAATTTAACACGTTGTAAACGTAAAGCGTTCATGACAACTGATACGGAACTGAAGGCCATGGCAGCTCCTGCAAGCCAAGGAGCTAACAACCCAACTGCCGCAATCGGAATGCCGATTGAGTTATATGCAAGTGCCCAGAATAAGTTTTGTTTAATATTACGGACGGTTAGTCGACTCATTTGAACTGCGTCGACAACTCTCATTAAGTCACCTTGCATTAGTGTAATATCAGCAGCTTCCATTGCAATAGCGGTTCCGGTGCCCATTGCCATGCCGACATCGGCGCTCGCTAAAGCAGGCGCATCGTTTAAGCCGTCTCCGGCCATAGCGACGTGTCTGCCTTGGCCTTGGAGCTTAACAACAACATCGGCTTTTTCTGCAGGTAAGACGCCGGCAAACACTTCGTCGATGCCAACTTGTTTAGCGATGGCCATTGCAGTTTGTTCTTGGTCTCCTGTTAGCATGACCACATGTAATCCCATATCTTTCATTTCTTGAATGGCTTGTTTCGCCGTTTCTTTCACAGTATCAGCAACAGCAACAAGGCCGCTGTAACGGCCATCAACAGCAATAAACATAACCGTTTTGCCATCTTGTTCTAAAGCGGTAGCTTGCGCTTCGTCGATTGCAAGGTCATCCATCAAACGACGATTGCCCATCACGACTTGACGGTTGTCTACTGAGGCACGAATACCATGACCAGGAACAGCTTCAAAAGAGCTGACCGGCAAATTTGATTCGCCAAAATCAGAAATAGCTTGCGCGACTGGATGCTCAGATTGATTTTCTGCGCTCGCCGCTAAGTTTTTTAATTCCGTTGAATCGATTCCGTCAGCTGGAATAAAGTCTGTAACGACAGGGCGACCATTTGTAATGGTGCCTGTTTTATCCAAAACAATCGTATCAATGTGTTTTGTGTTTTCAAGCGATTCGGCTGTTTTAAATAACACGCCTTGTTCAGCGGCACGACCAGATCCAGCCATAATAGACGTTGGTGTTGCTAGTCCTAATGCACAAGGACAAGCGATTACGAGAACGGCAATTGTACTTTCGAGAGCGGCTGGGAAATTTCCAGGTGATACTAAAAAGTACCAGACGATAAACGTCACTACTGCAATACCGACAACGACTGGAACAAAAATACTGGAAATTTGGTCAGCAAGTCGCTGAATCGGTGCTTTAGAGCCTTGTGCTTGTTCAACAACGCGGATAATGTTCGATAACACAGTATCTTTCCCGATTTTATCCGCGCGTACATGAAGGGAGCCGTTAGCATTGACGGTCGCTGCAAAGACAGCGTCGCCTGTCTTTTTATCAACCGGTAAACTTTCACCCGTTAGCATCGATTCATCCACTGCTGAGTTACCCGAAAGAACAGCGGCATCAACTGGGATAGAAGCACCGGGTTTAATTAGCAGAATATCACCAGTTTTGACTTCTGAAATCGGCAAGCTAACAAATTCATCTCCGCGTTCAACAAGTGCATGTTGAGGTTGTAATTTCATTAACTTTTTAATGGCGTCAGAAGAGCGTCCTTTTGCTCGTGCTTCAAATACTTTGCCTAAAATAATCAAGGTAATTAACACGGCACTTGTTTCAAAGTACAAGCCCATTGTATGTCCCATGTTCCAGTTGGATAAAACTAAGTAAACACTATAGAAATAGGCGGCTGATGTTCCGAGTGATACTAACACGTCCATATTGGCGGATTTATTTTTTAGAGCAAAATAAGCACCTTTATAAAAAGACGCACCAATAATAAATTGAACCGGTGTTGCTAATGCCCATTGAACAATAGGATTCATCAAAATCTCAGGCACATACATCCAAGACGTGAACGAAAAATGACTAAACATCGTCCAAAGCAATGGGAAAGAAAGAGCTGCAGAAATCCAGAAAAGACGTGTTTTCTTTTTGATTTCTTGTTGTTTATGATCCGTTGCTTCTTCGCTTTCTTGCTCAAGAATTGCGTCGTACCCAAGCGATTGAATACGTTTCACAAAGTCTTCGGGGGTAACAGTTCCGGGATTGTAAGAAACATGTCCCGTTTCCATTGCCAAATTCACATTGGCTAGTTGCACGCCTTCCATTTTGTTTAATACTTTTTCAATACGTGCTGAACAATTGGCGCAAGTCATGCCTTGAATAGAAAAGTCAACTTCTTCTTGTTGCACGCCATAACCTAATTGTTCGATTTTATTTTGCACTTCTGTCATCGATGCTTGCTCACTATCAAAGACGACGTTGGCTTTTTCTGTAGCAAAATTAACGGTTGCTTCTGAGACGCCCGGCAATTTTTGAAGCCCTTTTTCTACACGGTTTGCGCACGCTGCACAAGTCATCCCCGTTATTGCTACTTCAGTTTGTTTTGTGCTCATCGTGATTCCCACCTTTTTTAAAAGAATATATACCTATAGGGGGTATGATATTGTAAAAAAAATAACCGCGTTTCCGCAGTTATTCACTTAAAGTCGCAACATCGTATCCTTGATCTTCAATTGCCTCAGCAATTTGACCAACATCTACTGAAGAGCTGTCATATGCAACGTCAACAGAGTTGTTTTCTAAAGAAACTTCTACTTTTTCGATTCCTGGTAACGCCATAACGCTTTCTTCTACAGATTTCACACAATGTTGGCAAGACATGCCGCTTACTTGTAAGTTAATTTGTTCTTTCATTTGAAATTCCTCCTTGTTATTTACGCATCATTTTTTGAATTGTAACGAGTAGTTCGTCTAACACTTCTTCTTCACCGTTTTCAAGACGGTCTTTGACACAACCTTTTAAATGACCTTCTAGCAAAACTTTTGTCACGCTGTTTAAGGCGGACTGAGTGGCTGCTAGTTGTGTGATAATATCATCACAATAAACGTCTTTTTCCACCATACCTTTTATACCGCGGATTTGACCTTCGACACGACTAAGTCGATTGGTTAAATCTCTTTTTACAGAGAGAGGATGGTGGCTTTTGCGGCAACTAGAATCTAGTGTTAAGGCTTCTTCGATTAATTCGCTCATCTGAAGATTCTCCCCTCGTGTTTATGACTATAATATACCTCTATAGGGTATGCAAATCAATTGATTTACCTTTTCTTCACAATTGTCATCAAAATGATAAGTTTAAAATCCTGAAATAATGGTATTATATACGTAGACATAGAAAAGTCAATAATCAGCACTTTATAAGTGGAACATAGCAAGGTGAAATACGTTTATATATGTAATGAATAAGATAAAGAGGTGATCTGGATGGCGAAAAACGTAGATGTTCGCAACATTGTTTCAAATTTATCGAAACTAGGAATCCAAGCAAAAATCACAAAATCTCGTGTCGAATTAATAAAAGCGTTGGCGTTACCACAACCTGTTCAAGCGCAGTCACAACAATAAAAGCTCTGGCGCATTGCGCCAGAGCTTTTATTTTTTGTTTTTATCAAACATATAGGTTTTGTGATGAAATTTCATACTGAACACAATCCCAAGTGCAAGCATATTTCCGATCAATGAGCTCCCGCCATAACTAATGAAAGGCAACGGAATTCCGGTAATCGGTAAGAGTTGAATGGTCATGCCGATATTTTGAAATACGTGGAATGTAACCATTGCGATAATCCCTGCGCATACATACGTGCTAAATGTATCTTTAAACTGCAGTGTGATTTTGGTCAAGTGATAAATCAGCATGAAAAACAAGATGATTACAGCACTAGCGCCAAGAAAACCGAAATCTTCCGAAATAACAGTGAAGATAAAGTCAGTGTGATTTTCAGGGACGTAAACTTGACGTCCTTGGTATCCTTTACCCAAAACTTCCCCCGAGCCAATCGCATTCATTGCCGCAATCAAGTTATATCCACCAGAATCAGCATAGGCATACGGATCGAGCCATGTATAGATGCGCTCAAACATATAAGGTTTTAATCCAAAAGCGCTAGACAGAAAGTCTTGTGCATTAATGGTCATCCACAATAAGGATACTCCAATTATAGCGACCCCACCGAAACTAGGGGCTATAATCTTCCAAGTGATTCCTGAAACAACAACAACAGCTAAAGTGATGGCGATAAAAACGAGCGCAGTTCCTAGGTCGGGTTGTAATAAAATAAAACCTAGTGGAATGGCGAGACACAGTCCAATTTTACCAAGTAAATAAAAATCGGATTTCAGTGTTTTTATTAAATAATGCTCATGGTGCGAAGAAATCATTTTGGCCAATGCTAATATATAGAAGGTTTTCATAAACTCTGCTGGTTGAATATTGACAAATGGCGTATGAAACCAAGCTTTAGCTCCGTTAACAGGTTGGGCTATCTGACCGACACCATCAGGTGCAATCATTAACAAAATCAGTAAGAGAATACCGAATCCATATAGATAATAGGCCATCTTTTTGTATTGTTCAGGATCAAAATACATAAGAACGCCAATCATCATGACAGAAATGATGTAAAATAAAGCTTGTCTCGGAACAAAATTCGTTAAATACTGACCGGAAGTTTGAGCAGAAGAAATAGCGACCAAACTGACGATAAAAAACAGAAATAAGATGAAAGCTAGCGACCAATCAATTCGGTCGGTAAAGCTTTTATTAGTTTGCATGTGATTCCACCTGTACTTTTTATTATTATGAGTCGGAATATATTATAACGTATATATCTGTAATATGCGCATGACAAAAGTAATGACGCTTTTGAAGTATGGATGTTTCATATTTCTCCTTTTTGGTCGTATAATAAGAAATGGAATGGAGTGGGGGAAATGGAAAGAAAACCGTTGCACGCAGATGCATACATACAGCATTTATATATATATTTAAACGAGTCTGATCAATTTGCTTTATTTAGTGGCCTGACCTTTGCCCATTTTTTGGATGCGATGAAATTACCTAAAAACCTATTGTTATTAAAGCATCCATATGAAGATGCCTCTTTTAATATGCACACTCACATGGAATTTGCGACACAAGAAGATTTTAGTCATTTGAGAAAAGCGCGGGCCAATAAAAAAAGTGAATTTTGTTGGGTTGATTTTAAAAGCGAAAAGCAATTAAACTCCTTGACGCCTCAGGAGCAAGCGGAATTGCTTTACATTGGTCATAAGAAAGAACCAGTAAAGACGCCGTTCTTTTCAACGCTACAAAACGAGTTTGTTTATTTATCTAGCGAAGAAGAAGAAACGACAAAAATATATTTTCGTAAATTAGATCGGCTAAATGAACTTGTTGGGAATTATTTTACGTATTTAATTCGCCGAGAGGGCAATGGACAAAATTTCTGGAGACGGAAATCGAAAGACTTAATCCCAGAATTGCCTGCTGAAATTCTTCAGTCGTTAAAAAAGAATTACCGCGAAGGTGTCCTTATATCATTAGCAGACCCTGAAAAAACGAAAAACACCATAGAGTTGCATATTCGTCTTGTAGAAGAAATTTCTTTTTTAGATGAATTTTGGTCAGATATTGAAGAGTACACGAAACAAGGGATTTCACGAAAAATAGTTTACGATAGAAAACAAAAAGTATGGAAATGATACCTGTAAGCGGGTATCATTTTTTTCGGACTAGCTTTTAATTTAGTTGAGACATTAGGCAAACTTAGTAAGGAAGAAGGAGATTACATGGCATGGATTCTTCTAGTGATTGCCGGAATGACAGAAATTGTATGGGCAATCGGTCTGAAACTTGCAGATGGCTTTACGAATTTTGTTCCTTCTCTTGTTACATTAATTTTTATCGTTATTAGCTTTATGCTATTTGCTTTCGCAATGAAGACCATTCCGATTGGTACAGCTTATGCAGTATTTACAGGGATTGGTGCAGCAGGGACGGCAATTCTTGGAATCTTATTGTTTAATGAAACGGCCAGTTTGGAAAAACTGTTCTTTTTGAGTTTATTGCTAGTTGGCATTATTGGCTTAAAAGTCTTAGATGGAAAAAAACCTTCTCGTAAAGAAGTGAACTCATGATGGCATGGTTGATTTTAATCGTTGCAGGGTTATTTGAAGTAGTATTTGTCACGACGATGAAATTATCAGAAGGATTTAAAATAAAACGCTATACAATTTTGACCATTGTTTCCGGAGCACTCAGCTTTTATTTATTATCGCTAGCGTTAACGACCATTGCACTAGGAACAGGATATGCGGTATGGACGGGCGTTGGTGCAGCAGGCAGTGTTTTGGTCGGCATGATTTTCTTTAATGAAAGTAGACAGTTGGCCAAATTATTTTTCCTATCCTGCATTATTGCTGGAGTGGCTGGATTGAAAATATTTGGTGGCTGACATGAAAAAATTATTAGTCAATGCAGGTTCGTGATAAACTAAGCAATATGGATAATGAAATGAGGTTTCTTAAATGAAAAAAAAGATTGGTTTATTATATGGAGGCAAATCAGCAGAGCATGAAGTTTCGCTGTCTACAGCCCTAGCAGTAACAAAAGCAATTGATTTTAATGCATATGAAGTTTATCCGATTTACATTACGCAAGATGGTGAATGGAGAAAAGGTCAAAGTCTTGAAGAACCAGCAACAACAATTGAACAGCTTCAGCTAACAGAAGGCACTGGAAAGCCGAACGACATTTCTAGCTTTCTCCCTACACAAACAAGTGAAGCATTGGATGTCATTGTTCCGTTACTTCACGGACCGAATGGAGAAGATGGGACGGTACAAGGTCTTCTTGAAGTGTTGAACATTCCATACGTAGGAAATGGCGTATTGGCATCTTCAGCAGGTATGGATAAAGTAGTGATGAAGCAATTGTTCAAGCAAGCAGGTTTAGAACAAACGCCATATGTGTATTTTATAAGAAGAGACTGGGATAATAACCAAGGCTTTTGGTTGGATAAAATTGAAGCTGAACTTGTCTGGCCGGTTTTTGTTAAACCTGCCAACTTAGGGTCAAGTGTCGGCATTAGCAAAGCAGATAATCGAGAAGAACTAATTGTTGCTGTAAAAGAAGCCTTGAAATTTGATCGCAAAATTGTCATTGAACAAGGTGTGGTTGCGCGTGAAATCGAAGTGGGTGTTCTTGGGAATGATGAGCCCGCCTGTTCAGTCGCCGGTGAGATCAAACCATTAAAAGCTTTTTATGATTACCAAGCGAAATATAAAGACGGCAACACAGCAATGATTATTCCGGCTGAGTTAGATGAGGCGGTTTATGCAAAATTAGTAGTGGATGCAAAAAAAGCGTTTAAAATTTTGGATTGTTCAGGACTTGTTCGAGCAGACTTTTTTGTGACAGCAAACAACGAAATATTGATCAATGAAGTAAATACATTGCCTGGATTTACCCCTTTTAGTATGTTCCCGTTATTGTGGGAGCACACAGGCGTGCCGTATCCAGAACTAATTGAACGACTTATTACGTTGGCGATCGAACGACACGAAGAAAAGCAGTTACTGCAAGTTAAAATAGATTGAGTGGAGAAGCCAAATGAAAAAACAGATTGAACAAGTAGCCAAATGGCTGGATATCAAAACTAATTTAAAAGGCATTGACATCACGGGAGTCTCTATTAATACGAGAACGCTCAAGCCAGGTGATTTGTTTATCCCTTTTCGTGGTGAAAATGTAAATGGACACAAGTATGTCCGTTCGGCGATCGAGTTAGGTGCGTCTGCTTCTTTATGGCAACGTGATGAACCGGGAGCACCAGAAGATTTGCCGTTACTTTTTGTTGAGGATTGCGAAGTGGCTTTGCAGGAAATGGCTCGCGCTTATCGCGATGAACTTTCAGCCATGGTGATTGGGATCACGGGTTCTAACGGCAAGACATCAACTAAAGACTTAGTGGCGAGTGTGTTAAAACCTTATTTCAAAGTGCAAAAAACACCGGGTAATTTTAATAACCAATTAGGTCTTCCTTTGACTATTTTGTCTTTAGAAGAAGATACAAAAGTCGCTGTTTTAGAAATGGGCATGAGTGGTAGAGGGCAGATTGAATTTTTGTCTGAGCTAGCACGTCCGGATTATGCGATTATTACGAATATCGGAGAAGCACATTTGCAGGACTTAGGCTCGCGCGAAGCAATAGCTGAAGCTAAGTTTGAGATTACTGCAGGTCTCCAACAACACGGCAAACTTTTTTATGACGGAGACGAACCGTTGTTGCAACCATTCATGGAAGCTTTTCCGCAAGGTGTATCGTTTGGATTTGATGATAATAACGAATTGACTGTAACGGACATAAAAGCTACTGAAAGTGGTAGTAGTTTTATGGTGAGTGGCATTATAGATGCCGCATTTACCATTCCGGTACTAGGTGAACACCAAGTGAAAAACACATTGGCTGCTATATTGGTAGCTCTTGAAGCAGGGTTGTCTGAAGAACAAATTCGTAAATCTCTGAAAGATGCAGCATTAACAGATATGCGTATGCAAATGATTCAGGCAGACAATGGTGCAATTTTCATTAATGATGCTTACAATGCGGCTCCTTCATCGATGAATGCGGCGCTGAATTTTATTCGTGAAACAACGATGAAAGATAAGAAATGGGTTGTATTAGGTGATATGCTTGAACTCGGAGACGACGAACAAAGCTATCACGAAGCGTTGAGCAAATGCATTTCTGACAATTTGGTAGGCGTTTGTTTATACGGGCCACGTATGAAGTGGCTTTACGATAAATTGCAACCAACTTACGGTGGTAGGTTGTTGTGGAGTGAAGCGGATTACGGACCGATTATTGACTTGTTGAAAAAATATACAAACAAAGACTCGGTCATTTTAGTGAAGGGCTCTCGTGGCATGGCCTTAGAAAATGTAATCGAACCCTTTGTAAATGAATAACTAAGTTTAGAGGCATTCGTTAGCAGAAAGAAGGAACCGATTTGAAGACCGGCGTGTTATGTATTCATGGTTTTACAGGAGGTCCGTTTGAAGTAGAGCCGTTTGCTGATTTTTTAGTCGAGCAAACCGATTGGATTGTGGAAATACCGACACTTCCAGGGCATGGCGAAAAACTTGCTTTAAAAAGCATTACGGCTGAAAGTTGGATGATGGAAGCCGAATTAGCTTTAAAAAGGTTAAAAAAATCGGCAGATCGCATTATCATTGTAGGCTTTTCAATGGGGGGCTTGATTGCCATGTATTTAGCGATGCGCTATAAAGTAGAGCGTTTAGTTTTATTGAGCGCCGCTGCTAAATACATCAGTCCTGTGCAAATGTTTAAAGAAGTGCAAGAAGCCGTGAAAGATGCGGTGTCTGGTAAAATAACAGAAAATGCATTGTTTCATCTTTACGAATACAAGTTGACCAATACCCCAGTCAGCTCGACAGTTGAATTTCTGCGAGTCGTAAAAATGGTCGAGCCTTATTACGAAAAGATTAAAGTCCCTGTTTTCATTGTGCAAGGAGAAAAAGATGGAATTGTGCCAGTATCGGCAGCAGACTTTATTTACGATCAGATTAGCTCGGAAGAAAAGTACTTGATTCGTTCAAAAGAGGGCAAGCATTTAATCTGTTATAGCGAAGACAGTGAAGAATGGTTTAGTGAAGTTTTTGCGTTTATGAATAAAGGCATAGAGTAAACTGATTATTAGAACCTTTGCGTATTGATTGCAAATGGAAAAAAAACATGTTATTCTTTTGAGAGCAATGGATACATTTTTGAAACACTCTTCCCTGTGAAGAGTATTTTTTTGAGCAAAACGGTTTGTTCTATAGATAGGGCATCAAACACCCGCCGATCAGACCGCTCGGCAAAGCCCGAGCTTTTCCTGTTCACACATCCCCTCTGACTTAAAACTACAGAGTATGATTTTCGACGTGAAACTTCCTCATAAAGGCTCGACCTTGTCACTAATTCATCTAAAATGTACACCATTTGTAAATCAGATGAAGACAAAAGGAGATTGAAAAAATTTGGTAAAATTTTCAGAGTTAAATATTAGCGAAACAACTTTAAAGTCCGTAAAACGCATGGGGTTTGAAGAAGCAACACCGATTCAAGAGGGAACAATCCGTCTTGGTATGGAAGGTAAAGACATCATTGGACAAGCGCAAACTGGTACTGGTAAAACTACAGCTTTCGGTATTCCTTTGATTGAAAAAATCGACACTAAAGATGGTAACGTTCAAGGATTAATCATCGCACCAACACGCGAATTGGCAATCCAAGTTTCAGAAGAACTTTACAGACTGGGTCAAGATAAAAACGTACGTATTCTTTCAGTATACGGCGGCCAAGAAATTAGCCGACAAATCCGTGCACTTAAAAACCGTCCGCAAATTATCGTTGGTACTCCAGGACGTCTATTAGACCATATCAACCGTCGTACGCTTAAATTGGACAATGTAAACACATTAATCCTTGATGAAGCAGACGAAATGTTGAACATGGGCTTTATCGAAGACATTCAAACAATTATGGCAAGTGTTCCTGATACTCGTCAAACATTGTTATTCTCAGCAACTATGCCGGATGCAATCCGCCGTATTGCAGAGAAATTCATGAAAACTCCAGAAATCGTTAAAATCAAATCAAAAGAAATGACTGTTGAAAACATTGAGCAGTTCTACGTGAAATCTGTAGAGCGCGAGAAATTTGATTTCCTTTCACGTCTTTTGAATGTTCAACAACCGGAACTTGCGATCGTTTTCGGACGTACAAAACGCCGTGTTGACGAATTAGCAAAAGCTTTAAATATCCGCGGTTACCTTGCTGAAGGTATTCACGGTGATTTAAGCCAAGCAAAACGTATGTCAGTTTTAAAACAATTTAAAGCAGGCAAAATCGATATTTTAGTTGCAACAGACGTAGCAGCTCGTGGACTTGATATCTCAGGCGTATCACACGTATACAACTTTGATATTCCACAAGATCCTGAAAGCTATGTTCACCGTATCGGCCGTACTGGTCGTGCAGGTAAAAAAGGAGTCGCAGTAACGTTTGTAACACCACGTGAAATGGGCTACTTGAGCATCGTTGAACGCACAACTAAGAAAAAAATGGAAGCATTGGTACCTCCAACTGCGAACGAAGCTGTACTTGGCCAAAAACGCGTTGCTATGGAACAATTGCTTGAAATGACAGAGAAAAACAATCTTGGCGATTACCGCGACTTCGCGACGCAAATGCTTGAAAAGCATGATGCGGTCGACTTGATTGCAGCAGCTCTTAAAACAATGACTAAAGAGCCGGAAGATATTCCAGTTTCTATTTCCGAAGAACGTCCTTTGCCATCACGCGGAGGCGGCGGATATAAAGGTAAAGGCGGCGGCGGACGCAGTGGCGGAGGCGGCGGTTACAAAGGTAACCGTTCATCAGGTTCATCTCGTCCATCATCATCTAGCCGTGGAGCAAGCTCAGGCGCAAGCCGACGTCGTGAAGGCGGAAGCGGTGGCGGACGTCCAGGACGTACGACTCGTCGTAGCGAATCTTAATACCGATTAATTGAAAGGACGTACGCAAAACAGGAAACTGTTTAGCGTACGTCCTTTTTTGCTGTGTGAATATCAGTTACAATGAAGTGAAACATCCTAGAGAGTAAATCGTATAATGTGTAAGTAGACGATTGGAGAGAAGCAAATGGATAACCAACCGAAAAATCAAATTTCACGTAAAGGCTTAACAGTCTGGCGTGTTTACGGCAGTATGGAAACAGCGGTTATTGCGCTATTAGCAATAGGTGCAGGTGTTTTAACTTATTTTTTTGATTGGCCACAATGGCTTTATGCGATTTATGGAGCGGTTATTTTACTATTCGGCATCGTGCTGATTTTTTGGTTCCCGAAAATGCGTTGGCAACGTTGGCGTTATGAAGTAAGAGAACATGAAATCGAACTACAGCACGGTTTATTTATTGTTACACGAACATTAGTACCGATGGTCCGTGTGCAGCACGTCGATACTGAGCAAGGACCCATTTTAAGAAAGTATGACTTAGCGGAAATTTCTATTTCAACAGCCGCAACGACTCATACAATACCAGCATTGGTCACAGCAGAAGCAGATGAGTTAAGAGCGAGAATTTCTGTATTGGCAAGGGTGGCGGAAGATGATGTATGAGGGACGTTATAAACTGCATCCAATTTCGGCGTTTTTGAACTTTATTAAAGGGATGAAGGAATTGCTTCTCCCATTTATTATTATTTTTGGCGTCAACATCTTTAGAGGTGATGGCATCAGTTCGATGTTTGATCAAGGCTGGCAAGGAATGCTTCCGCTAATTGTCGGTGGAGCGGTGTTGTTATTCTTGTTGATTGCGGGAATTATCAAATGGAAACGGTTTGTTTACTGGTTTGAAGATGGAGAACTGCGTATTGAATACGGTTTGTTTGTAAAGAAAAAAAGGTACATACCATTCGAGCGAATTCAAAGTTTAAATTATGCAGAAGGCATTTTTCATCGACCGCTTGGGTTAGTGAAAGTGAAAGTTGAAACAGCAGGTTCTGGAAAAATTGGCCAAGCAGAAGCTGAATTGACAGCCATTTCAAGAGAAGATGCAGATCGCATTGAAAAAGAAATGGAAAAAGCTAAATATCAAATTTCGCAAGAAGCAACTCCGGTTATGGGTCCTGTAGAGTTTGTTGAAGCTCCTGTTAAAAAAACAACAAAAACACTTTACCGGATGTCTATAAAAGAATTATTAATCCTTGCAACAACTTCTAGTGGGATTGGCGTCGTCATTTCGGCTGTCGCGATCTTTCTATCTCAGTTTTCAGAGTTTATCCCGTATGACGCTATTTATGAAGAAATCGTCTTATTTTTGCGTTTTGGTGCACTGATTGTGGCATTAACTATCTTTGTTGTTTTGGTAGTGGCGTGGGTCATTTCAGTCATAATGACAATTGTGGCGAATTACCAGTTTACAATTCAATACGATGAAGATCGGATCTACATTACTAGAGGGTTATTGGAGAAAAAGAAAGTCTCCATTCCGTTAAAACGTGTTCAAGGAATTAAAATAAGTCAAAATCCTTTGCGAGAGCTATTCGGTTACGCGACGGTTGTAGTCGAAAGTGCCGGGGGCTCAGTAGGAGATAAGGACGAAAAAATCCGTCTTTTTCCATTAGTGAAAAAAGGTCGGATGTTGCCAATTTTAGAAGAATTGTTTCCGGAGTTAGAGTGGTCACCCCAATTGGTTAGAGCACCAAAGCGCAGCATTCATTTTTTTTACCGCTTGAATTTGGTTTGGCTTTCTCCGGGGTTTGCGGCAGTAGGGTACTTCTTTTATCCATATGGTTTGTTAGCGCTAATAATCGTGCCAATTGTAGTTGTAATTGGTGTTTGGCAACATCGAACTGTTGGATATGCGCTCGGTGAAAGACAACTAACCGCTCAATTTAGAGGGCTAAGTAAGCATCGGTATTTTATACTGAAGAAGCGGATTCAAGTTGTTCAAGTGACGCAGAGTTATTTTGAGCGACGCAAAGGAATTGCCTCAATTCACTCGACCATTAAATCGGGTATGATGGGGGCTACTGCTACGACACCTCATATGGAAAAAGAAGACGCTAGCCGTATTTTAACTTGGTATAAACCGCTTGGAACAAAAGAGCAATCGAGTTAAAGTTTTAAGTATAAAAAAAGACGGCCGGATATGAAATCCGGCTGTCTTTATTTTTTAGCTCGCCAGCTAACGATGCGTTTTGGGTGGAAATAACTAAGTCCGATTAAGAACCCGGTAATCATCCCGGCGATGTGTGCAGTTACGTTAACGTTTGGTGTTAAGAAAGTCATGACTATACTAATAACGATTATTGGGAGTATAATTTGTTTAAGTTGAGGTAAAGCACGTCCCCCGTAATACACCAATGCACCAAATGCGCCGAAAACACCGAAAATGGCACCACTTGCCCCGACATGGAAATAGTCGAGTGGTTGTAAGAAATAAGTAGCTGCTGAAGCGAAAAAGCCTGCTAGTAAGTAAATTGTAGTAAAACGAACTTTGCCGGTTAATCGTTCTAACTCAGGTCCAAAAAGGAATAGGGAAAACATATTAAACAGCAAGTGCATCACTCCATTATGCAGGAACATTGGGGTGAAAAAGCGCCACCATTGACCTTCTGCAATGTAAAAGTTAGACCCTACACCATAAAAATAAATCCATTGACCAAGAGAAGGTAACCACATTAGTACATAGACCAACAGATTAAGAGCGATCAAAGTGGAAACGACCGGATACATACGCAAGTATTGCTTAAAGCTTTCTGTTCGAATAAACATTTTGTCACCTCTATTTCATACGTTTTATTATACCTGTTACTTGTTTGCGAATGAAAGGAGAAACATTTATGATTACAGGAATTGGGCTGGATATTGTTGAAATGTCACGAATCCACCGATTAGATACCAAATCACCAAGATTTAGAGCACGTGTGCTAACTGACTATGAACAAACGGAATACAATCAGTTAACAGAGACAAGAAAAACAGAATTTCTTGCCGGTCGTTTTGCGGCAAAAGAAGCATATTCAAAAGCAAAAGGCACTGGAATTGGCAGGGAATGTTCTTTTCAAGACATTGAAATTAGAAAAGATGCTAAAGGAAAACCTGCTATTTACTTCCAAGGGATAGAAACGGGGTTAGTGTCTATTACGCATTCGAAAGAATTTGCAGCGGCGCAAGTTCTTTTACAAACAATATAACCAGGTGGTGTTGAAATGGTAGAAAATTACCGACCGACTAAAGCGGTCATCGATTTAACAGCAATCAAAAGTAATTTAACTTATTTTCAAGAAAAGAGCGGCGATGCTGAAGTAATTGCGGTGGTAAAAGCAGACGCTTATGGACATGGTGTTTTAGAAGTTGTGAAAACAGTTGTTGCACATGGTGTCCGGATGCTCGCAGTAGCGACTCCGGATGAAGCGCTTTTTCTCCGTAACCAGGGCATAGATACAGAGTTATTAGTATTAGGAGCCACTTCCTCGCAGTTTATTCCAATTGCACAACAACACAATATTATTGTGACTGCCATCTCACTCGACTGGTTATCAATGGCAGCGAGGCATATAGAACAAAATTCAGATCCACTAAAAATTCATTTGAAAGTGGATACCGGGATGAGACGTATCGGTGTTCAAGTAGATGAAGTCGAAGAGGCTTTTGGTTTTATTGCAGATCATGATTTTGACTTTAAAGGCATCTTTACTCATTTTGCGACTGCAGATGAAAAAGATTCTCCGCTTTTCAGTCAGCAAGTAAACGCAATGAATACGATTCTCGATAAGTTAGACGACCCTTCTGTAAAGGTCCATATATCGAATAGTGCAGCTGCTATTATGCATCCGGACTTGGCATGCGATGCAGTGCGTATTGGAATTTCGTTGTATGGGATTGCTCCTTCTCCTTATGTAGGTGAGGAAATGAATTTTGATTTACAACCTGCACTTAGCCTTGAAACCGAGATGATTCACGTAAAAAAACTAAAAGCAGGAGAAACCTTGAGCTACGGCGCTACCTATCGCGCTGAAAAAGACGAGTGGATTGCGACAATCCCCATTGGTTATGCAGATGGCATGTTACGTGGTTTGCAAGGGCAAGATGTTTTAGTGAAAGGACAACGTGTGCCGATCATTGGTCGTATTTGTATGGATCAATGCATGATTCGACTTTCTGAGAAATCCTCAATTGGAGAAAAAGTTCAGTTGATTGGACGCCAAGGAAACCAACAAATTTTAATCGACGAATGGGCCGCTAAGCTCGACACGATTCCTTATGAAATTCCGTGTATCTTAACAAAACGAGTGCCTCGTGTGTACTTAGAAAAAGCGGAGTTCTCCGATTTTTCTTTTCAGCAGTCTGATAAGATGTTAAGATAAGGTAGACTAAGACAGAAGAACGGGATTTTCGGAGGTGTCGGCTGTGTACGGTAAGTCAAAGACAAAAGAAGTGGTTGTGAAAATGCCAAAGCAATTTATTTCGGAGTTGACAACTCATTCAAATGAGCATGTTCAGGAAAGTGGAGATTATATTTACGTTTCCACAAACCGGGTGACAAAAAATCTATACGACTCATATCATATTCGGGAAGCGATGATCAAGGGCTACGTGGAGATGTCACAAATCAATCTATCGATTGCTTGTGAATGTTCTCACGCTGAGTACGAAGCGGAGCATACGACCGTGCGACTCGTAAGCGGAGGGTGACAACTTGATTGTAAAACGCGGAGATGTTTTTTTTGCGGAATTATCGCCAGTCGTCGGGTCTGAGCAAGGTGGGACCCGCCCGGTTCTGGTGATTCAAAACGATATAGGGAATCGGTTTAGTCCCACGGTAATTATTGCTGCAATAACGGCGCAAATTCAAAAAGCGAAATTGCCGACGCATGTAGAGATTAATGCCAAAAAATATGGTTTTGAGCGGGATTCTGTTATTTTGCTTGAACAATTACGAACAATCGATAAGTCGAGATTGACCGACAAAATTACTCAACTTGACGACACATTGATGGAAAAAGTGGATGAAGCACTGGAAATCAGCGTGGGCCTAGTGAAATTTTAAGCATACATACTTTTTGTAAAGGCATCTCGAGAATTTTCTCGAGGTGTTTTTTTATAGATAGCGATGTTGACAAAAAAGATGTGAAAAAAACGAATTTCCGCTACAATAAAGAGTAGTAAACGAAAAAAGAGATACATAGTGCGACAGGGAGGGTTTTTAGTTAATATGAATAAACAGATGGCTCAATATATACAGGGCAATTTAACCGAAATTGTGTCAAGATGGCAAGGGAAAATGAAAGATGAAAAAGAGGAACTTTCTTTTCGGATCATGCCTGAAGAGCTGATGAATCAAACGAGCTATGAATTTGCGGAGTTGATGATTTCTAATTTGCTAGAAAGTCATCAAGCCTATGAAAGTCGGATAAATGATTTTGCTGAAAAAGTTGTTCGCCTTGGCTGGTCAATTACATTTGTGACGAAGGCAATCGATCACTTTGCTGAAATCGTTTATGAAGATATGAGAAAAGAAGAACTTATTAATGACGGAAATCTTGCTGATTATATAGAAGAATTTTCAAAGTGGATTACGCCTATTCGAGAAAGCACAATTCAAGCTTACTCTAAAACATGGGAACGTACTGTAAGTTTGCAAAAAATTGCTTTACAAGAACTGTCTGCCTCGTTGATTCCTGTATTTGAAAAAGTATCGGTTATGCCGTTAGTCGGGACAATTGATACTGAACGAGCAAAATTGATTATGGAGAATTTGCTTGAAGGTGTTGTAAAGCACAGAGCAGAAGTTGTTTTACTTGATATAACAGGTGTTCCTGTAGTGGATACAATGGTAGCTCATCACATTATTCAAGCGGCGGATGCTGTGCGGTTAGTCGGGGCAAAATGTATGCTTGTTGGAATTCGACCAGAGATTGCTCAAACAATAGTAACGCTAGGCATAAATTTAAATGATTTTACAACAACAAGTACTTTGCAGCGAGGTGTAGAACAGGCGCTAGCTTGGACGAATCGAAAAATTGTGGAGGTTGAAGACTGATGAATTTTAGAATTCCGATTTTAAAGTTAAGAGATACATTAATTGTTTCGATTCAGTGGGAACTTGACGACCAAACAGCTCTTCAATTCCAAGAAGACCTACTGACAAAACTTCATGAAACAAGTGCACGAGGTGTCGTGATTGATTTGACATCAATCGATTTTATCGATTCATTTATTGCAAAAGTTCTGGGAGACGTCATCAGCATGTCAAGCTTGATGGGGGCCAGAGTAGTTATTACCGGTATTCAGCCAGCAGTTGCTATCACTTTAATCGAGTTAGGAATTCGACTTGAAGATGTTATGACAGCGCTAGATTTAGAAAATGGTCTGGATAAACTTCAATTGGAATTGGAGGCTTAACTATGAGCGATGAGTCCTCGGTAGAAATTTTAACGGAATGGGATATTGTTGCTGCAAGACAACTCGGACGTAATGTCGCGAAAGAACTTGGTTTTGGCACAGTTGATCAGGCCCGTATTACAACGGCTATAAGCGAGCTTGCTCGTAATATATATTTATACGCTGGCAAAGGCAGAATTGAAATTCAACAATTGACTGAAAATGGTCTTAAAGGAATTTTGATTATTGCAGCAGACAGCGGTCCAGGAATTTCAGATATTCGCCAAGTGATGGAAGATGGATTTACGACTTCAGGTGGATTAGGCGCAGGGCTTCCTGGTGTTAAGAGGTTAATGGATGATTTTAAGATTGAAACAATTGTGGGCGAAGGTACAGATATAAGAGCTACGAAGTGGCTTCGTTAGGGGGAACACCTAATGATTCATGAAATTGAGAATCAATATAAAGAAATTTTAAATGAATACATGAAAAAACAAAGCGAACAAAATTTATATGTTGGTCAAAATTTCAGCCGACAGCTTATCTTAGAGAATATTGCGCCCGAAGAAGTGATTAGTATGCACAAGGGGGCAATTCAAGAACTTTATGGTGAATTACCGGACGTCGTGTGGCATTCTTTTGATTTTTTGATTGAAATGATGATTAGTTATGGATTAGCGCTTCAAGAGAGACAAAGTCTCTTGAGACAACAGGAAGAGTTGAAAGTTGAAATGGATTTGGCGGCGAATGTGCAAGAAACGCTTCTAAAAACAAAGTTACCTTTACTCGAAGGCTTAGATATTGGTCTTCTTTCTATTCCTGCCCGAAAGATGAATGGAGACTATATTTATTTTGTTAGTGAACATGATGGTTATGCAGGGGTGGCGGTTGCCGATGTAATTGGTAAAGGTCTTCCTGCAGCTCTTTGTATGTCTATGATTAAATTTGGTATGGATAGTTTAAGTAGCTCGCAAGCGCTTCCGAAAGATGTGCTAAGTGTCATTAACCGCATTGTTGAAAAAAGTGTCGATGACTCCATGTTCGTTTCCATGTTCTACGGCAGTTATGACGCGAAACAAGCACGGTTAACGTACGGTTCTGCAGGCCATGAACCGGCTATTTTATACCGGGCAAAAGACAGCGAATTTACTGAGTTGTATTCGAAGGGTTTGTTGCTTGGTGTTTCTCCAGCAGCGGTTTACGAAGAACACACAGTTGATTTGGAAAAAGGCGATTTAGTTATCATGATGACAGATGGCGTAACGGAAGGCCGAAACGAAGAAGGCTTTATCGAGCGCGAAGTAATCTACGAATTAATCGAGCGAAAAAAAGAACAACCTGCCCAAACGATTGTGCAATATGTTTATGACGAGCTGGAACGAATGCAAAATGCCCAGTTTCAAGATGATTTTACTTTAGTGATTTATAAAAAAGTCTAATACTAGGTTTAATGAGTCACCATTCGTGGTATTAAGGCTTAGGATAGCTTTTTTGAGAGCAAGATTGAATTTTAAAAAACGGGGTGTCAAATTACAATGAATATTCAAGTAGATTTAACTGAATCGAATAATGTTCTTGAAGGATATATAGCTGGAGAAATTGATGCACACACTGCACCAGTTTTGCGTGGGAAATTAGAAAATTACCAAAGTTACCAAGGTTTAGAAGCAGAGTTGGATCTTTCTGACGTTAATTATATGGACAGCACAGGGCTAGGCGTTTTTGTAGCTTTTTATAAATCAGTCAATTCAAATGGTGGGCATGTAAAATTAAAAGGGCTCTCCGCTCGATTGAAACGACTTTTCGATATTACAGGTTTAGGCGATATTATGGACATCGAATCAGTCGGGAAGGAGGGTAACTGATATGCGCCCTTTTGATTATGTAGAAATGCGAGTGCCCGCTAAATCTCAATACGTAGGTGTTGCAAGATTGACGATTTCAGGTTTAGCTAGTCGTATCGGTTTTTCGTTTGATGACATAGAAGATTTAAAAATTGCTTCAAGTGAAGCAGTAACAAATGCAGTTCAACATGCTTATACTGAAGATGAGCAAGGTGAGGTTGTTATTGGTTGCGCACTTTACGAAGACAAAATCGAAATTATGGTTGCTGATCACGGCCGCAGCTTTAATTTTGAAGAAACAAAAGCAAAAGTGGGTCCGTATCACGATGAAGAAGAAGGTGCTTTTCTCCGTGAAGGAGGTCTCGGCTTGTATTTGATTGAAACATTAATGGACGAAGTTAAAGTTCATCATCAAGAAGGAGTAACGATCTTCATGACAAAGCATGTTGAAGGAGAGCAGGTGGAGAAGGATGTCGAAACAGTCTCATCCTAATCAGCCTACTAAAGAGCAGGTGCTTGATTGGATTGAAGCTTATCAAAAAACAGAAGATGAAGAAGCCCAAACAAACTTGGTATTAAATTATAAACGCCTTGTTGAATCCATTGCTCGAAAATATTCAAATGGAAAATCTTATCACGAAGATATAGCGCAAGTAGGGATGCTTGGGCTTTTAGGAGCTATTAGACGCTATGACCCTTCCTATGGGCGGAGTTTTGAAGCTTTTGCAGTTCCTACAATTATCGGAGAGATTAAACGATTTTTGCGTGATAAAACATGGGCGATTCATGTTCCTCGTCGTATAAAAGAACTGGGTCCGCGCATAAAAGCGACGGTTGAAGTATTGACGACAGAGCTTCAGCGTTCGCCACAAGTGTGGGAAATCGCTGAATATCTTGATGTTGAAGAAGACGATATATTGGAAGCAATGGAGATGGGCAAGAGCTATCAAGCACTTTCAATGGACCATTCTTTAGAGGCAGATTCAGATGGCAGTACAATTACTTTATTTGACGTAGTTGGCCAAGAAGACGATGGTTACGAGAAAGCGGATCAGCGGATGCTTGTAGCTGAAGCGATGAATGTGCTTTCTGAACGGGAAAAGCAGATCATCCAATTCACCTACATAGAGCAGTTGAGCCAAAAAGAAGCCGGGGACAAACTCGGAATTTCTCAAATGCATGTTTCCCGTTTGCAAAGAAAAGCGATTAAGAAACTTCAAGAAGCAATATTAGCTGCTGGCGGAGTATCCTAGTGGAGAAAATTCAGCATAGTTTTATAAATGCTTTTATTTTCAATGCAGCAAAAAAAGGGAATTATGAATCTGGCGACAGTTACCATACTGTTTTGACAGATGATTACTTTATTTGCTCTGTAGCTGATGGATTAGGAAGTGGGCCCATAGCGCGTGAATCGTCTCAAGTGATTCCCCAGATTTTAAGGGAATATCATCATGAAACTGTGGATCAATTGATGCAACGTTTTAATAAATTGATGATTCATAAACGAGGCGCTGCTGTGGCGATTTTTAAAGTTGATTTTAATAACAAAACATTGGAATACAGTTGTGTCGGCAATATCCGATTTTATCTATACCGGAAAGTAAAAGATGAAATTATTTACCCATTGCCGGTAATGGGCTATTTGTCAGGACGACCGCAAAAGTTGCGGACTCAGCTTTACACATATGTGGAAAACGATTTGTTTTTAATTCATTCTGATGGGGTGGATTTAAGAAATCCGAAATCTATGATGCGTAAAGCAACAATACCTGAACAATTGTACAGTGATATATTGGAGTCGATTCAAACGGTTGACGATGCTACATTCATAACAGGAAGTCTTCTCAAGTGAGAAGGCTTCTTTTTTATGTGTTAAAATGAGGAAGAATTGAAGGGGAGTGTCTAGATGGAAATAGAACAAATTCATACATTGATCGCAAAAGAAACGGACGTGCGAAAAGATCAAGTTGCACAAGTTATCGCTTTAATCGAGGACGGCAATACCGTACCTTTTATTGCGCGTTATCGAAAAGAAGCAACTGGCTCGCTAGATGAAGTTCAAATTAAAGCAATTGATGATCGGTATACATACATTCAAAATTTAGAGCAACGGAAAATAGAAGTGATTCGTTCTATATCAGAACAAGAAAAACTAACTGAGGAATTAGAAAAGGCGATTCAAGGTGCAACTGTTTTACAACGACTTGAAGATTTATATCGACCTTACAAACAAAAGCGTCGCACAAAAGCGATCATCGCAAAAGAAAAAGGTTTACAGCCGTTAGCTGATTGGTTGTTGGAGCCTAGTGATGAAAAATTGATGGTAAAAGCACAAGCGTTTGTAAGTGAAGAGGCAGGCATTGCTTCTGCTGAAGAAGCCGTTCAAGGCGCTCAAGATATTTTGGCGGAATTATTTGCAGACGATCCAGATGCTCGAGAGAAAATTCGTTACATGACTCGGAAAAGTGGCACTATCGCTACAGCAGCTAAAAAAAATCACGAAGATGAAAAGCAAGTCTTTCAAATGTACTACGATTACGAAGAAGCCATTCAGAAAATTGTCCCGCATAGAATTTTGGCGATCAATCGTGGAGAGAAAGAAGACGTTTTAAAAGTTTCTGTTAATCCGCCAGTTGATCGCATCGTGACGTTATTGAAAAACAATTGGATAAAGCAAACGCATGCAATGACAGATGTGATAGCTGAAGCGATTGAAGATAGCTATAAGCGATTAATCCAACCATCCGTTGAGCGGGAAATACGTGCCGAGCTGAGTGAAAAAGGAGAAACACAAGCCATTCATATCTTTTCAGAGAACTTGCGGAACCTTTTATTGCAACCGCCAATGAAAAATAAAATGGTCCTTGGTGTGGATCCGGCTTATCGTACAGGCTGCAAGCTGGCAGTTATCGATGAGACAGGGAAGTTGTTAGAAGTAGCGGTTATCTATCCGCATCCGCCAAAATCTGATCAAGCGGGCTCGAAAAAAATTATGGAACGTTTAACGGCGAAGTACCCGATTGAAATTATGGCGATTGGGAACGGGACTGCATCACGTGAAACGGAACAATTTGTTGCGGACTTTTTGTCAGAAACATCGGCAAATATTTCTTATGTGATTGTGAATGAAGCAGGGGCGAGTGTTTATTCGGCATCTGACATTGCACGTGCAGAGTTTCCGGACTTAAAAGTTGAAGAGCGAAGTGCAGCATCCATTGCACGTCGCTTGCAAGATCCGCTCTCGGAGTTGGTGAAAATTGATCCGAAAGCGGTGGGAGTTGGGCAATATCAACACGATGTGTCTCAAAAGAAATTAGCAGATCAATTAACATTTGTTGTCGAGACTGCTGTTAACCAAGTGGGGGTCAACGTCAACTCAGCATCTGCTTCTTTGTTACATTATGTGGCAGGTCTAAGTAAAACTGTAGCGGAAAACGTGATTAAAGTGCGCGATGAAAATGGCCGTTTTACGTCGCGTGCGCAGCTGAAAAAAATTCCACGCCTAGGAGCCAAAACTTACGAGCAGGCAATCGGATTTTTACGAATTCCTGAAGGGAAAAATCCATTAGACGCAACAGGGATTCACCCCGAGAGTTATGACATTGCAGAAAAACTGTTGCAACTAGTAGGCGAAGACAAAAAATCTGTTGGAAAAGCAGGGCTCTCTGAAAAACTTGAAGAACTCGAGCTAGCCGAGTTAAGTACAGAGTGGGGTGTTGGGGAAATTACGTTGAAAGATATTTTGGATGCGTTGAAAAAACCGTTCCGTGATCCGCGTGATGAATTTCCACAGCCCTTATTGAAAAATGATATTTTAAAAATGGAAGATTTACTTCCGGGTATGGAAGTGCAAGGAACCGTTCGCAACGTAGTCGACTTTGGCGCGTTTATTGACATCGGTGTAAAACAAGATGGCTTAGTCCATATCTCGAAACTGAAAAAAGGTTTTGTGAAGCACCCGCTAGAAGTAGTCGCAGTTGGAGACATTGTCACTGCATGGGTTGAAAAAGTAGAAAAAGACAAAGGGCGCATTGCATTAACGATGCTACAACCAAAAGAACAAACCCTTTAACTTTGAGTACAGGGGAGTTACTATGACGAATGAAGAACTAACCGAGCTAATAAAGGAAATCTCGCTAGCGAGTTTTGCAAAGCCATTTCGGCATAAAGGTGTCTTCAATTCGAGGCTGAGAACGACAGGAGGTAGGTATTTGCTGCGTTCTCATCATATTGAAATCAACCCAAAGTCTTACGAGAAGTTTGGGTATGCCGAGCTCGAAGGAATTATCAAGCATGAGCTTTGCCATTATCACCTTCATATAGAAGGAAGAGGGTATAAGCATCAGGACCAGGACTTTAAAAGATTATTAAAGGAAACAGGATCACCACGCTTTTGTTCGTTATTGGAGAACAAGACAACACAACGTTCTAACAAAACATATGTTTATCAATGCATTGCGTGTGAAACAAATTATAAGCGCAAGATTCGAATGAACACTGAGCGATATAGATGTGGCCGTTGCTCAGGGAAACTAGTGGCACAATAATAATTCAGGCGTAAAGGAGACAACCTAAATTGGGTTGTCTCCTTTCTTTTATGAAGCTGGTGCTTAAAGTTTCGAGCAAAGAAAAACGAAAGTAAAATTAAAATAAAAAAGGTATTGACGATTCTCTCAGACCTCTTTATAATAGAAAAAGTCGACAAGTACTTAATCATTATTCCGAAGTAGCTCAGTGGTAGAGCACCGCACTGTTAATGCGATGGTCGTAGGTTCGAGTCCTACCTTCGGAGCCATTCACGGCCCCTTGGTCAAGCGGTTAAGACACCGCCCTTTCACGGCGGTAACACGGGTTCGAATCCCGTAGGGGTCACCATCTTTTAAAAAACAATTAATCTGAAAAGTTATAGTTAGATAATAAGTGTGTTACACTAATACATAAGTTAAAAGGCTGTAAAAAACAAATGAATGTTTTGTAAGAAAAGCATTCCTATATTATTGTCGCGGGGTGGAGCAGTTCGGTAGCTCGTTGGGCTCATAACCCAAAGGTCGCAGGTTCAAATCCTGCCCCCGCAACCAAATGGTCCCGTGGTGTAGCGGTTAACATGCCTGCCTGTCACGCAGGAGATCGCCGGTTCGATCCCGGTCGGGACCGCCATTTATTGGGGTATAGCCAAGCGGTAAGGCAACGGGTTTTGATCCCGTCATGCCCTGGTTCGAATCCAGGTACCCCAGCCATTATTATTAAACCGAAACGACAATGAATTAGAAATTCTAATTTCTCATTGACATGAAGATGAAGATGCAGTATAATAGAATTTGTCTCTAAAATTAATTCAAGCGGTCGTGGCGGAATGGCAGACGCGCTAGGTTGAGGGCCTAGTGGGAGAAATCCCGTGGAAGTTCGACTCTTCTCGGCCGCACCATATAATCTCTAATGCGCCCGTAGCTCAATTGGATAGAGTACTTGACTACGAATCAAGCGGTTAGAGGTTCGAGTCCTCTCGGGCGCGCCATATTACCTTATATAATAAAGCGGGTGTAGTTTAGTGGTAAAACCTCAGCCTTCCAAGCTGATGATGAGGGTTCGATTCCCTTCACCCGCTCCATATTTTTAAACCAACTTGAACCTTGAAAACTGAACAGCAAAACGTCAACGAAAGACGTCACGAGCACCTCGGTGCGAGAACGGCTTTTGTGAAGGTTGCCTTTGGCAATCAGAGCAAAGTTGTTTTTCATCTCGGTGTTCGTGACTACAAG
>NZ_AEPB01000052.1 GCF_000189395.1 Planococcus donghaensis MPA1U2
ACCTGTTGAAGAAAGATAAGAAGTTTTCATCTATTCGTACGATAAAAAAATACAACTTATAGGGCTTGCATTCCGTGCAGCCCTATGACTTTGACTACAGGAGGAAATTTAACATGACTAACGGCGAAAAAATTTCAGTAGAAAACGGTGTTTTGAACGTACCTAACAATGCAGTTATTCCATACATTATTGGTGATGGAACTGGACCCGATATTTGGAACGCAGCATCACGCGTTTTAGAAGAAGCAGTAACAAAAGCATATAACGGCGAAAAATCAATTGTTTGGAAAGAAGTTTTAGCAGGACAAAAAGCGTTTGACGAAACTGGCGAATGGCTTCCAGAAGAAACTCTTGAAGTTATCCGTGAATACTTGATCGCAATCAAAGGTCCTTTGACAACGCCAATCGGCGGCGGTATCCGTTCATTGAACGTAGCATTACGTCAAGAATTAGATCTATACACTTGCTTGCGTCCAGTTCGCTACTTTGAAGGTGTACCTTCACCAGTTAAGCGTCCTGAAGATACTGACATGGTTATTTTCCGTGAAAACACTGAAGATATCTACGCTGGTATTGAATACGCAAACGGTTCGGACGAAGTGAAAAAATTGATCGCATTCCTACAAGACGAAATGGGCGTTAAAAACATCCGTTTCCCTGAGTCTTCAGGTATTGGTATTAAACCAATTTCAGAAGAAGGAACAAAACGTTTAGTTCGTGCTGCAATCAACTATGCAATCACTGAAGGCCGCGAATCATTGACACTTGTTCATAAAGGTAACATCATGAAGTTCACTGAAGGAGCTTTCAAAAACTGGGGCTATGAAGTGGCTGAGCAAGAATTCGGCGATAAAGTATTTACTTGGAACGAATACGATGCAATTAAAGACGAAAAAGGTACAGACGCTGCGAACAAAGCACAAGAAGAAGCTCTTGCTTCAGGTAAAATTCTTGTTAAAGATTCAATCGCTGATATCTTCTTACAACAAATCCTTACACGTCCAAGCGAGTTCGATGTTGTTGCAACAATGAACTTAAACGGAGATTACGTTTCTGATGCTTTAGCTGCTCAAGTAGGTGGAATTGGTATCGCTCCTGGAGCGAACATCAACTACGATACTGGACATGCGATTTTCGAAGCGACTCACGGAACAGCTCCTAAATACGCTGGTCTTGATAAAGTAAACCCATCATCTGTTATCCTATCAGGCGTATTAATGCTTGAGCACTTAGGATGGGCTGAAGCTGCTAAAATGATCACAAACTCTATGGAGAAAACAATCGCTTCTAAAGTTGTAACTTATGACTTTGCACGTCTAATGGACGGCGCTACAGAAGTGAAATGCTCTGAGTTTGCTGACGAATTAATCAAAAACTTATAAGAGTAAAAACTAAGAGAGGGGAAATTCCCCTCTTTTTTTGTACCTAAAAATAAGTTAAATATTATTTTGTTAAGGGTATAAATAATGAGAACGAAAATTTTGCACTCGCCAGCTATTTTTAAAGAAGTTGTGTGGCGGTGAAGAGTAAGTGAGTTCACAGCCTCTTCACTTATTCTTTTAAAATCAATCTCTTACTAGTTTGCAGCTAGACAAAGGTGTATTACAAAATACTAAGTTCTAATTAAGTATAAATACGTTAAAAGGAGAGATATTTTATGACATTCAAACGTACAAAGATTTCCGTAATCGGCTCTGGTTTCACTGGTGCGACAGCAGCTTTCTTGCTGGCTCAAAAAGAATTAGGTGATGTCGTGTTAGTTGATATTCCGAATATGGAAGACCCGGCTAAAGGCAAAGCTTTAGATATGGCAGAAGCTGGTCCTGTGCTTGGGTTTGATGCGCGCATAAAAGGTACAGCGAATTACGAAGACACAAAAGACTCTGATTTGGTTATTATTACCGCTGGAATCGCGCGTAAGCCAGGTATGAGCCGGGACGATTTGGTTCAAACCAACCAAAAAGTAATGAAATCTGTAACAGCTGATATTATGAAATACTCTCCTGAAACAACCATTATCGTTTTAACAAATCCAGTTGATGCGATGACATATACAGTATTTAAAGCATCTGGATTGCCAAAAGAGCGTGTGATTGGGCAGTCTGGGGTTTTAGATACGGCACGTTTTAGAACATTTGTGGCTGAGGAACTAGATGTCTCGGTTAAAGATGTTACTGGGTTTGTTTTAGGTGGTCATGGAGATGATATGGTCCCACTTGTTCGGTATTCTTATGCCGGAGGTGTGCCGTTGGAATCGTTAATCGCGAAAGACCGTTTAGACGAAATTGTTGCTAGAACCCGTAAAGGTGGTGCCGAAATTGTTAACTTGTTAGGAAATGGATCTGCTTATTATGCGCCAGCTGCGTCACTTGTAGAAATGGCAGAAACCATTATAAAAGACCAGCGTCGTATTATGCCGTCTATCGCGTATTTAGAAGGCGAATATGGTATGGAAGGCATTTATCTAGGTGTGCCAACCATCTTAGGGGCAGGCGGCATTGAGAAAATTATTGAAATTGATTTAAATGAGGAAGAAAGGGCGTTGTTAGCTCAATCAGCCGAGTCGGTGAAGGCTGTTATGAAAGTATTAGCTTAAATGATTAAAAGTGGGCAGGGGGATTTCCTGCCCACTTTTTTTATAAAGTTATCTACACATGAAAGGGTAGCTCTTATTTTCCTACTACCTTAGGCGCTTGCACTTTCATTGGCTAAATTGATACTATAGGTATATCAAGAAAATGGAGGGATGTTGTTTGTTGCTTGGGAAAAAGCGGAAATTAGGTCGACGTGTGGAAGACATAAAAATTGGTGAAAATTTAAAGCTGACTGAAAAGATTGAAGACAAAGATCTTCTTCTTTATCTTGGTTTAACGAATGATAGCAATCCGCTATATATTCAACATGATTTCGCGTCACAAACAGCTTTTGAAAAGCCTGTTGTGCCGAATATTATGTTGACGGGTATTTTAACGTCTGCGATATCTAAATATATACCTGGACCTGGATCGTACATTACTAGCCAACAGTTGAATTTTCTAAAACCGGTCTATCATTATGCAACAGTCGACTTTACATTGGAAGTTATCGAAGTAGATATCGTGCACAATAGTGTCATCGTCCAAGTTGAAGGAATCGACGAGCAAGGTGTAATTGTAGTTCAAGGACAAATTACTGCTAACCCACCGCGAACAATTGAATAATTGACGACTCATGCAACAAATGGTGTTTAACGCGGTTTGAGATGGGGGTTTCAAACTGAGTGTGGAGGATGTAAAATGCTAAAGAAAATATTAATAATCGAAGATGAACATTCAATCGCGACATTACTATCTTATAATTTGGTCCAAGCAGGTTTTGAAACCATGATTGCTAATGATGGCAAACAAGGTTATGAACTGGCACTGAGTGAAAAGCCTTCACTAATTGTGCTGGATTTAATGTTGCCATCAATGGATGGTGTTGAAGTTTGCAAATCGTTACGTCAGCAAAAAGTCAATACACCAATCATTATGTTGACAGCAAAAGGCGATGAATTTGATAAAGTGTTGGGGTTAGAACTTGGCGCAGATGATTATATGACAAAGCCTTTTAGTCCGCGAGAAGTTGTGGCACGTATAAAAGCGGTATTGAGAAGAGCAAGCAACGTGCCAACGCCACAACAAGATGCTTCTCAACCCATCTCACTTGGTAAACTGGATGTTTATCCGGATCGATTTGAAGTCTTTCTTAATAAAGAGCAGCTAGAATTCACACCAAAAGAATTTGAGTTGCTCGTTTATTTAATGGAAAACAAAAATCGCGTACTGACACGTGATCAGTTACTGAGTGCAGTGTGGAAATACGATTTTGCGGGTGATACGCGCATTGTTGATGTTCACATTAGTCATTTACGTGAGAAGATAGAAGAAAATAGCCGAAAACCTGCATTTATTAAAACAATCCGGGGGCTTGGCTATAAGTTTGAGGAACCAAAAGAGGTATGAGTTTTTTACGTCATCGCTTACTAACCACATTACTGGTCTGGATTGGTATGATGTTAGCGGGGTTGTTTATCATCGTCTTACAACTATTGCCGATTTACGAAAATGCTGAAGACAAATCCGAAATTTGGATATTTTTGTTTATTTCCTTTTTTGTAGCGTTAGTATTATCGGCGATTGTTGGCAGTCGAATTATTGGAGTGGCGATCAAGCCGATTGAAAATGCTACAGAAACTGCGATGGAACTTGCTAAAGGCAATTATGTGGCGCGCGCATCTGAATCTAATGCTTACAACAGCATCGAGTTGAGTCGTACAATCAATGTATTGGCACGTAATTTGCAAGAAATTACCGCAATTCGTGTTATGGAACAAGAGCGGTTAAAGACGCTTATTGAAAACATGGGCAGTGCGTTAATCATGATTGATAAGCAAGGTGCGGTGTCTCTAGTAAATAAACCTTTCTCAGAAGAATTTGGGTTGTCTCCGGAAATTGTACTTGGGAAATTTTATAAAGAAATTCAAGTTCCGATAGAAGTTGAAAATTTCATTGAAAGTGTGTTTATGACAGAAACGCATTCGCGAGTTCAAATCGAATTTTTATCAGGATTAAAAATGAAAAACTTTAATGTGTACGGGGCACCGGTAATTGGAGAACATGAGCGTTGGTTAGGCATTGTCATTGTTTTTCAAGATATTACTGAACTCAAAAAGCTGGAACAAATTCGCAAAGATTTTGTTGCCAATGTGTCTCACGAACTTCGTACGCCCGTAACTTCTATTAAAGGATTTTCTGAAACTTTGTTAGATGGTGCTTATAAAGATACGGAAACTTTATTGTCATTTTTGGAAATTATGCATACCGAAAGCAATCGATTAGAGATGCTTATTAATGACTTGCTTGATTTGTCGAAAGTGGAACAAAGTGGCTTTAGGGTAAATGCGCAACCTACAAATATGGAAGCCGTCATTAAACGTGCTAGAGAAATGATACAACCTAAAATTGACGAAAAATCCATTCAGTTAAAACTGGAGATTCAGCCAGTAACTGTTTTAGGGGATGCCAACCGTTTAATTCAAGTAATGATGAATTTGTTGATCAATGCTGTTACATATTCAAGCAACTATACAGAAATCACCATCCGGCTCTTTAGAAAAGACAATCGCGCCATTATACAAGTAGAAGATCAAGGAATCGGCATCGAAAGTTCAGAAATCGGCAGATTATTTGAACGTTTTTATCGTGTAGATCGTGCGCGAAGCCGCAATTCTGGGGGCACCGGACTTGGACTATCTATTGTTAAACACTTAATCGAGGCGCATCATGGACATGTGGAAGTCGACAGTACAGTCGGAGTTGGCACCACATTTACAATCTATTTGCCTTTGGCTATTTAATCTAGGAGGAAAGCATGGAAACTAAACACCCATTTTTACCGATTATCGTCGGCACAGATATGAACGCATACAACATGGCCATTTCATTTCACGAAGCATATGGCATTAAGCCGATTTTGGTCGGGAAAGAACCTTTATCCTTTACGTCATTAAGCACCATTACTGAAACGGTTGAATTGCGTTCTGGTTTGGCAGATGATGCTCAATTTGCGAATATTTTAATGGATATTGCAGATAAATACAGAGCACCTGGAAAAACTCTTTTACTCATTGGTACGAACGATCTTTATGTTCGATTAATTATTGAAAATGCAAAAATTTTGCGTGAGCATTATGTGTTTAATTATATTAACGAAGATTTGATGAATCAGCTGCAAGTCAAAGCTAATTTTTACGAGCTTTGTAAAGTTCATGGCATTGATACGCCGACAACATTCTTTTATGATTGCAATTCAAAAGAACCGTTTGAAGAAGAAATGATGTTCCCGGTGATCATCAAGCCGAGTAATGGCATTGAATACAGCCGAAACAAATTTGAAGGCCAACAAAAAGTGTATAAAGTGGACAGCCCGAAAGAGTTGCATGAAGTCATCCAACAGATTAAATCAGGCGGCTACCGCGATGAATTGATCATCCAAGATTATATCCCTGGAGACGACACATTTATGTGGGATTCAGTGATTTATGCCAATTCTAAAGGAAAAACACAATTAGTAACCTTTGCACAAGTGGTATTGCAAGAACATACGGTAACGGCAATCGGAAACTACACAGCATTGATTACACGTTTTGACAAAGACATGATGGTTAAGTTGCAAAATTTCCTTGAAGCGGTTGGCTATCAAGGATTTGCAAACTTCGATTTGAAATACGATGCTCGAGACAAGAAATTCAAAGTATTTGAAGTAAACATTCGCCAAGGTCGTTCAAGTTATTACGTAACAGCTCTTGGTCACAACATGGCGGAGTATTTTGTGGATGACTTAATTTATCAAACAGAAAAGCCGGTCACTTATTTGAATGAAGACTTCTTATTTACAGTTGTTCCAAAAGCTGTTTTGCGTAACTTTGTTCATAATAAAGCGGTACTCAAAGACATCAAACGTTTAATCAAAAATGGCCAGTATGGCAATCCGCTATTTTATAAAAAAGACAAACATTTAAAGCGTAAACTGTATTTATTGGCACGTCAGTTTAACTATTATAAGAAGTATAAAAACAATCAATGGTAAGTTTACAGAAGCTTAACACTAGCTTCATACTTGGGTGTTAAAGTTAACTAGAACCCCCTTTCAACCGCATAATTTGAAAAGAGTCCCTTCCCCGGGACTCTTTTTCTTATTTTATGAAACTATTTCACTATTATTCCGTATTACAAGATAACAACAAAAAGGGGGACCCATCATGACAACGAAAAAATTGCTGACAGTGATCGGTTTATCTATTGCAGGGATACTACTGCTCGTAGCAGTTTTTACTTCTTGGTATACAGTAGACGAATCAGAACAGGCGGTCATCATCACGTTTGGTGTAGCAAATGAAACGATTACTGAAGCAGGCTTACATTTAAAGATGCCGTGGCCAATTCAAAAAGCAGAAATTTTATCAAAAGAAACTTATAGTCTGCAATTCGGCTATAACCAAAACGCAGAAGGTGAAATTGTCGCATTCGACAAAGAAACAAAAATGATTACCGGAGACGAAAACATCGTCTTAACGGATCTCGTTGTTCAATGGAAAATCACAGATCCCAAAAAATACTTATTCAATGCAGAAGCACCGCAAGACATTTTGCACGATGCCACTTCAGCTTCGATTCGTTCGATTATCGGGAACTCATTAATCGATGACGCATTAACTTCTGGTAAAGCTGAAATTGAAGCTGAAACCCGGGATTTACTAGCTTCATTAATTGAAAAATACGATATCGGCATTACGGTTTTAGCTGTAAAATTGCAAGACGTCGAGCTGCCGAACGAGGAAGTACGCGCGGCATTTACGAACGTAACGGATGCTCGTGAGACGATGAACACAAAAATTAACGAAGCCAAAAAATACGAAAACCAAAAACGCAACGAAGCGTTAGGTGAAAAAGCAGCTATCAATTCCCGAGCTGAAGGACAGAAAGTAACACGAGTTCAGCAGGCAACGGGAGATGTTGCGTTATTTGATAAGCTGTACAAAGAATATGAAAGCAATCCAGAAGTTACAAAACAGCGAATTATTATGGAAACCTTAGAATCTGTCTTACCAAACGCGAAATTATATATTATGAACGATGAAGGCGGCACGATGAAGTATTTACCGCTAGAAGGCTTACAGACAACGATTCCACCAGCTGAAGAAAGCACAGAAGGGAGTGGCAACTAATGGAACCCAACAAACCTTTAGGTGAAGTGAAAAAGTTTAATCCTTACGAACGACCAAAAAAGACTAGAGAACCGAGAGATCCAATTGATTTTAAGAAATATTGGAAATTGATTGTTGGTTTAGTTGTTGCATTTGTTCTTTTGCTAATCTTGCTGACAAATGTGTATGTTGTGAAAGAAAGCGAGTACCGGGTGGTTCGTCAATTTGGTGAAGTGGTGAAAATTCAAGAAGAGCCAGGTCTTCAAATGAAAATCCCATTTATTCAAAGCGTGACAACATTGCCAAAATATCAAATGACGTATGATGTATCTGAAGCCGAAATCAATACTAAAGATAAAAAACGCATCATTATTGATAATTACGCTGTTTGGCATGTGGTCAATCCACTAGAATTGATTTCAAATGCCGGAACAATCGTCAATGCAGAATCTCGAATGGAAGAGTTTATCTACTCGGTTGTCCGGACAGAACTTGGGCAATTAGATTACGATGAAATCATCAATGATGAAAACTCATCTCGCGGTAGCATAAATGATGCGGTAACAGCGAAAGTAAACGAACTACTCGACAAAGATAAATACGGCATTCAAGTTATGGATGTTCGCATTAAACGAACAGATTTACCAGAGGAAAACGAACAATCTGTTTATACACGAATGATTTCAGAACGTGAGTCTACGGCTCAAGAATATTTGTCTCAAGGAGACGCGAAAAAACGGGAAATGGAAGCACAAGCAGACCGTGAAGCGCAAGAAGTTATTGCGACTGCTCGCAAAGAAGCTGCATTGATCCAAGCAGAAGGCGAATCCGAAGCAGCTAAAATTTACAACGAATCTTTCTCAAAAGACCCAGAGTTTTACGAATTGTATCGATCGTTAGAATCGTATAAGAAAACAATTGGTGATGACACAGTTATTATTTTGCCGTCAGATTCACCGTATGCAGATATCTTGTCTGGTAATTACAATTAAGGTCGAGGCCGTCATTTCTCTTCTATTTGCCCGCGTGGTAAAATAAAGGGAATGACGGCTTTTTTATGGAAGGGGTAATTTTTGTGGCAAAGAAAATACTTTTATTAGATGGGAATAGTTTGGCGTATCGCGCGTTTTTTGCTTTACCGCTATTAACCAATGAACATGGCATTCATACGAATGCCGTATACGGATTTACTATGATGCTTCAAAAAATACTTGATGAAGAACAGCCTACACATATGATTGTGGCTTTTGATGCGGGAAAAACAACATTTCGCCATAAAACGTTTAGCGAATACAAAGGTGGAAGACAAAAAACGCCGCCTGAGTTATCGGAGCAATTTCCATACCTTCGCAAATTAATTGATGCTTACGGGATCAAACGCTATGAATTAGAAAACTACGAGGCAGATGACATTATCGGTACTTTAAGTTTAGAAGCTGAGCGGGAAGGTGACGAAGTAGTCGTCATTTCCGGAGATAAAGATTTAACGCAATTAGCGTCTCCGACGACGACTGTTTATATTACGCGAAAAGGCATTACGGATATCGAAAAATATACAGTAGAACACATTAAAGAAAAGTATGGCTTAACCCCTCTTCAAATTATTGATATGAAAGGCCTAATGGGCGATGCGTCAGATAATATTCCAGGTGTTCCAGGGGTTGGAGAAAAAACAGCACTGAAGTTATTAGCGGCGCACGGTTCAGTAGAAGGCGTTTATGAAGCCATTGAGCAACAAAAAGGCAAGATGAAGGAAAAACTAATCGCCAATGAAGACCTTGCTTATATTAGCAAGCAATTAGCAACCATTGAGCGACAAGCCCCGATTGAAATTCAAATTGATGAATTGAGTTATTCTGGACCAGATCAAGACGAGTTAGTGAAAGTCTGGAAAGAGCTTGCGTTTAAATCTTTGTTAGAAAAAATGGAGTACACGGCAGAGGAAACGGTAAAAGAAGAATTGAAATTTGAAGTGCTGACAACGCTTGATCCCTCTATATTAAAAGATGAAATGGCCGTTCACCTTGAACTTTACGATGAGCATTATCATAGCTGTGATTTACTAGGGGTGTCACTCGCGACTGAAAGGGATACGTACGTTATTCCGATGGATGTTGTAGAGCGGTCAGAAGAGTTCCGTGCATGGTGTAAAGATTCGACAAAGAAAAAATTCATGTCAGACTCTAAAGCAGCAACGGCCGCGTTCTTACGCTTTGGCGTTGAACTAAGAGGTGTTGATTTCGACTTAATGCTAGGGGCTTATATCGTTAACCCTTCGTTAACTTATACAGATATGGCAAGCATTGTTCAAGAATATGGTCATAATGATGTGTCGACAAATGAACAAATTTACGGCAAAGGTGCTAAAAAGAAAGTACCAGAAGACGCTATTTTACATGAACATATTGCGAGAAAAGCCCGCACCATTTGGAAAGTTCGTCCACTCATTATGGCAAAACTTGAAGACAACGAGCAATTCGATTTATACGATAAATTAGAATTGCCACTTGCGACAGTCTTAGGGCAAATGGAATCTCTTGGTGTAATGGTAAACCGAGACCAATTAGTCGAAATGGGCAAAGAGTTGGCTCATAAACTAGAGAAAATCGAGAGCGATATTCATGGACTAGCGGGGCAAGAATTTAATATTAATTCACCGAAACAATTGGGCGTTATTTTATTTGAGAAATTAGGATTGCCAGCTTTAAAGAAAACTAAGACGGGTTATTCGACAGCAGCGGATGTTTTAGAAAAATTAGAAGGGCAGCACGAAATTATTTCTCATATTTTGATGTATCGCCAATTAGGTAAATTATTGTCTACTTATATTGAAGGTTTATTAAAAGAAATTCATGAAGATGGCAAAATTCATACGCGCTTTCAACAAGCGCTCACAACCACTGGACGGTTAAGTTCAATTAATCCAAACTTGCAAAACATTCCTGTTCGTCTAGAGGAAGGACGCAAAATCCGTAAAGCGTTCGTGCCATCAGAACCGGGTTGGGTGATGGTAGCGGCCGATTATTCTCAAATTGAATTGCGCGTACTGGCTGATATGTCCGAAGATGAACGACTCGTACAAGCTTTTAAAGACGATCGTGATATTCATACGACTACTGCGAGCGATGTTTTCCATGTAACTGAAGAAGAAGTAACGAGCGATATGCGCCGAGCCGCTAAAGCGGTTAACTTTGGAATTGTTTACGGAATTAGCGATTACGGCTTGTCTCAAAATTTAAATATTCCACGTAAAGAAGCAGCGGCATTTATTGAGCGTTATTTTGCTAGCTTCCCAGGCGTAAAAAGTTATATGACGAACATTGTGGCTGATGCCAAGCGTGATGGCTTTGTCACAACTTTGATGAATCGTCGCCGTTATTTACCAGACATCACAAGTTCAAACTTTAATTTAAGAAGCTTTGCAGAACGCACGGCGATGAATACACCAATTCAAGGCAGTGCGGCAGATATTATTAAAAAAGCCATGATTGATATGGATGCAGCAATAGAGCGTGAAGGATTACAAGCGCGCATGCTTTTACAAGTTCACGATGAATTGATTTTTGAAGCACCACCTGAAGAATTAGATCACTTGATGAAATTAGTACCTGAAGTTATGGAAAACGCTGTGAAGTTAAGTGTCCCATTAAAAGTGGATATTGCTCACGGTTCCACTTGGTACGATACTAAATGATAGGAGGGCATCGATATGCCTGAACTTCCAGAAGTTGAAGGAGTCGTTCGGCAAATCCGCCCCGTTTCGATTGGCAAGAAAATTGAGGCTGTAGCGGTGTCGGACGTGATCCGCTTATCAAAAGAAAATGGCAAAGAAGCTATTATTAAACGAATAGAAGCTGACGGTTTTATTAAGCGCTTAACCGGCGCACAAATCGTCCGCGTAGAACGACGTAGCAAATACATTTATTTCACATTGCGAAAAGACAATGAATTTTTGTTAGTTAATCATTTAGGGATGTCTGGAGCTTGGTTTTATGTCGACCAGCTTCAGTCGATTCCTGAAGATAAATTTCGACGCCATGTCCACATTGTGTTGACTTTAAGTAGTGGAAACTTGTTAGCGTTTTCAGACATTCGTCGTTTTGGAGAAATGCGAGTCTTGCAAGAAGAAGGAGATTTTCCTCCTTTATTGTTAATGGCTCCTGAACCTTTTCATGAAAGTGCACTTGAGCATTTTCTAACTATGGCAGAAAGTCCAAAATATAAAAATAAAGCGATCAAGGAAATCATTATGGATGGTCAAATTATTTCTGGTTGCGGCAATATATATGCAACAGAAGCTTTGTTTAAGATGAAAATTCATCCAAAACGTGCTGCTAGCCGCATTAGCCGAAAGCGAAAAGTAGAACTGTTTGAATCGATTGTTGCCATTTTGCAAGAAAGCATTAGAGCAGGAGGTAGTACAATTTCAGATTATCGTGATATTAACGGCGAATCAGGAAGCATGCAAAATCGTTTCGGCATGTATGGAAAAAAACAATGTGCAGATTGTGGCACAGCGACAAAAACCTTGAAAATTGGCGGTCGAGCTTCCGTGTATTGCCCGACCTGTCAGAAATGAGGAAAGACTATGATCATAGGGTTAACAGGCAGTATCGCCAGTGGAAAAAGTACAGTATCCAAAATGTTAAAAGACGAAGGGTATCCAATTATTGATGCGGACCTTGTAGCAAGATTAGTAGTCGAACCAGGTTCTGAAACACTTGAACAAATCAAGCAAGCGTTTGGACCTGAAGTTATTAGTCCAGACGGCTCTATGAATCGAGCAAAAGTAGGAGAAATTATTTTTAATGATCCGGTTAGTCGAAAAACCTTAAATGATATTATTCATCCAGCTATTCGACAAGAAATGCTCAAGCAACGCTTTGAGTTGATTGAGCAAGGGTTTAAAACGATTATTATGGATATCCCGTTGTTATTCGAAAGCCGTCTACAATATTTAGTAGATAAAATTTTAGTCGTTAGCGTTACAGAAGAAAATCAATTTAAACGACTAGTTGAAAGAAATAGCTTTACGGAAAAAGAAGCAAGAGCGCGTATCAATTCCCAATTGCCAATGTCTGTGAAGGAAGATGGGGCAGATGCGGTTATTTATAACAATGGAACTTTTGAAGAAACGAAACAACAATTAAGTCGAATATTAGAAAATTGGCAAGCCACTCCTGAAAAAGAATAAAAGATATGCTTTTTAAGGTTCTCTAAATATGCAATTGTGTTATACTATATTAGAAATTAAAAACATAAGTATAACTTAATTACAAATGGAGGATTCCTACATGACAGTTTCTATTGCAATTAACGGGTTTGGCCGTATTGGCCGTATGGTTTTCAGACAGGCGATAATGATGGATGACGTCACAATTACAGCAGTTAATGCCTCATATCCAGCTGAGACCCTTGCGCATTTAATTAAGTATGACACAAATCACGGCACCTTCACTGGTGACGTATCTTCTGAAGAAGATGCATTAATTGTTAACGGGAAACGAGTTCAGTTAGTCAGCGAACGCGACCCTTTGAATCTGCCATGGAGAGAAATGGGCATTGACATCGTTATCGAAGCGACTGGAAAGTTCAATTCTCGTGAAAAAGCGGCTCTTCATTTGGAAGCAGGAGCTAAAAAAGTAATCCTTACCGCACCAGGCAAACAAGAAGATATTACAATTGTTATGGGTGTGAACGATGACAAGTTAGATATTGAGCATCACGACGTAATTTCCAATGCAAGTTGTACAACAAACTGTTTAGCGCCAGTCGTAAAAGTGTTGAATGATAGATTTGGTATTGAAAACGGTTTAATGACAACAATCCATTCATACACAAACGATCAACAAAATTTGGACAATCCACACAAAGATCTTCGTCGTGCTCGTGCTTGTGCTCAATCGATCATTCCTACTTCTACGGGTGCCGCGAAAGCGCTGTCATTAGTGTTGCCAGAATTGCAAGGGAAACTCCATGGGATGGCATTAAGAGTGCCGACTCCGAATGTATCGTTAGTTGATTTGGTTGTCGACTTAGAGACAGCGGTTACAATCGAAGACGTGAACCAAGCTTTCGAAGAAGCATCGTTAAATGGCTTAGAAGGAATTTTAGGATTCACAATGGAGCCGTTAGTTTCGGTTGATTTTAACAGCAATCCTCAATCAGCCATTGTTGATGGGTTATCAACGATGGTAATTGGAGAACGCAAAGTGAAGGTGTTGGCTTGGTACGATAATGAGTGGGGTTATTCCGCACGTGTTATTGATTTAACAAAAAAAGTTGCGAATGCGTTAGTGCTAGTATCAAAATAAAATAAAAACCCTATTTTCCGCTGTTTAAAGGGAAAAATAGGGTTTTTATTATGGGTTTATTTGGGGGAATTGAGGAATGATAAGATATTATTATTGCATTTACTATAAATACGTTTTATACTATGAATCGTAGTTGAAAAACGACTACCACTTCTGACTTTCCATCAAAGTAACTAGGAATTAGGAGCGTAAGATTTTTTATTCACATGACTGCTTAAAGGGTTAGGATCTCTTTGGACTAACTTTCCCCCGTGGTAGTCAACTTTGAATATTTTGCGCAAAAACCAAAATGATATCAAAGGGGGAAAACGAACCATGGAAACAATGGGACGTCACGTAATTGCAGAACTTTGGCAGTGTGATTTTGACAAATTAAACGATATGGATTTTATCGAACAAACTTTTGTTGATGCAGCACTCAAATCTGGAGCTGAAGTAAGAGAGGTAGCTTTTCATAAATTCGCACCACAAGGTGTTAGCGGAGTTGTGATTATCTCAGAATCTCACTTAACTATCCACAGTTTCCCAGAACACGGCTATGCGAGTGTAGATGTTTACACTTGTGGCGATTTAGATCCGACTATTGCAGCGGAATATATCGCAGAAGCACTAGGTTCAACATCACGCGAGCTTGTAGAAATACCACGCGGTATGGGGCCAGTAAGTGTTGAAAAATCCAAAGTTTCAGTAACAGCATAATCCATTTAACAAAAACACGTAAGCAGAGGATAAAATCCTCTGCTTTTTCTATTTTTCTAAAGAATTTTTGTTATACTATATAGACTAGATAGAGAAGTTAGGGAGATGTCAAAATGAAATGTCCAGCTTGCCAACATAACGGCACACGCGTTGTCGATTCAAGGCCAATAGACGAAATGAAGTCAATCAGAAGAAGAAGAGAATGCGAAGCTTGCGGATATCGCTTTACCACTTTTGAAAAAGTGGAAGAAATGCCACTGATTGTCGTCAAAAAAGATGGCTCGCGTGAAGAGTTTAGCCGCGAAAAAGTTTTACGTGGGTTAATTCGTGCGTGTGAAAAGCGGCCGGTATCTCTAGAAGTGCTGGAAGAAGTGGTATTCACAATTGAAAAAGACCTTCGGCGCGAAGGCAATCCAGAAGTAAAGTCTGAAGAAGTTGGCGAATTGGTTATGAACCGATTAGCAACCATTGATGAAGTGGCCTATGTTCGCTTTGCATCAGTGTATCGTCAATTTAAAGACATTACTGTTTTTATCGATGAACTAAAAGATTTATTAAATAAAGGACCAGAAGGCAAGAAAATCGATTGAGGTGGTGACTTATGACTGCGTATTATAAGGAGTTGCAGCCTGCTGATCCATATCGCATTCGGTTGCCTTATCCATTTTCCAATTATGATCGTCAGCTTTTGACGCTATTGTATCAACCGATGATTGGTGCTGAGGCAATCGCATTGTATTTAACGTTGTGGGCTGAAGGCGAAGCATCGCGAGAAGAAACAACTCATTATACGTTAATGAACACATTAGGAAATCCGATTGCGAAAATTTTTGATGCAAGAATTCAACTTGAAGCTATCGGGTTATTAAAAACTTATAGAAGTAATGAAGGAGACCGTTCTTTTATTTATGAATTATGTCCACCACTCGATCCGAAAACATTTTTTATGGATCCGTTGTTGTCGATGTTCTTATTCAGTAAAATTGGAGAATCCTCCTATAGAAGAGTCCGAAATCGCTTTTTAGTATATACAGAAATTCCGACGGATTACGAAGAAGTATCACGTACTTTTACGGATATTTTTCAGCCAGTACACGCTAAAGCTGGCTATCCGTCCGTTAAAAAAGATTTACAAGAACGCAAAAAAGGCAATTACGAAGCTGATTCTGAATTTGATTTTGATTTACTCAGACAAGGCTTATCCGAGCAATTAGTGCCTAAAAAAGTATTAACGGCTACGATTAAAGACTTTATAACGAAACTGTCTTATTTATATAGCTGGGGACCGCTAGAGATGCAAAAAGTCATCTTATTGGCAATTGAAGATGATTATAAATTAACAGTCGAGGGTTTGAAAAAGTCAGCGTCTGAGTATTATAAACTAACGGTCTCTACAACAGCACCACAGCTTGTTCAAGTGCATAAAGCAACTGAAAAGCAAATTGACGCAGTAGATACGCCAAAAACAAAACAAGACGAATTACTCGGGTACTTGGAAACGGCTCCGCCGATTCAAGTGTTACGAGATATTGCGAACGGCAGTGAACCGTTGCCAGCGGATGTTGAGTTAGCCAATCAATTGGTCATCACGCATGGCATGAAGCCAGCGGTCGTTAATGTGCTACTGCAGTATGTGTTATTGCGTACCGATATGAAACTAACAAAAGCGTATGTAGAAAAGATTGCTTCGCATTGGTTACGAAAAAACGTGACTACGGCAAAAGAAGCGATGGAAATTGCGCGTGTTGAGCATACTCAATACATGAAGTGGAAGTCAGAAGGATCTCCTACCACTGTAGCAAAACCGTTTACGGGCAATGGAAACCGCAAACCGGTACGTGAAGAAAAACTTCCGGAATGGTTCCATAAAAAAGATCAAACACCCGCTCCTAAAGTTGAACCGAAAAACGAAAGTTTAGAAGTAGAAAAACAAAAGCTCCTAGCAAAACTGGCGCTGAAGAAAGGAAAAGGTGGTTAAATGGAACCGATTCGCGAAACCTTAAAACGTGTGGTCAATGCGCCTGCTTTTTCTGAGCGTTATAGTGAAATGCGTAAAGAAGTGCTAGCGCATCCTGGCGTTCAAAAATTTCTAGAAGATCATTCAGAAGAAATCGATGCCCCAACAATCGATCGAGGGCTTGGGAAATTGTATGAGTATATCGATCAATCTCACGACTGCAATAAATGTCCGAGCTTAGATGCTTGCATCAATCATCTAAAAGGCTTTGAACCAAATTTAGTGTTAGAACGTGGAACGATTGGCATTTCCTACACAAAATGCCGCCTGAAAGAAGCGAATGATAACAAACGTCACGCTTCTTCATTAATCCACAGCATGTATATGCCAAAAGAAGTGATGCAAGCAACACTTTCAGGCTTTGATTTGGACGATAGCCGTATGGCGGCGTTCCGTGCTGTTGGGGATTTCCTCGATCAAGCAACAGGACCTGACAATTTGCCTGAAAAAGGATTGTATCTTTATGGACAATTCGGTATCGGGAAATCGTATTTACTGAGTGCAGTTGCCAATGAGCTAGCTGAGATCAATGTGAAATCGGTTCTCGTGTTTGTACCGGAATTTATGCGGGAAATGAAACAAGCAATTGGCGATCAAACTTTGCAAGAAAAAGTAGATTACGTGAAAAAAGCAGATGTTTTGATGCTAGACGATATTGGCGCTGAAGCGATGTCGAGCTGGACACGTGATGAAGTGCTCGGCACCATCTTGCATTACCGCATGTCAGAAAAATTGCCGACATTTATGTCTTCTAATTTTAGTTATTCGGAACTCGAATACCACTTAACATATTCACAGCGCGGCGAAAAAGAAGATTTAAAAGCAGCGCGTATTATGGAACGAATTCGCGCGTTAACAACGCCAGTAAAACTAGATGGTCGTAACCGACGAAATTAACCGCGGAACTATTGCCTTTTGGAACAATTCGGTTTATAGTAGTAACAATCGAACCAAGATTTTACATGCCTTGACAAGGACATGAGTGGACATATACGACTTTCAGAGAGAGAAGCCTTGGCTGTGAGCTTCTTAAGTATCGTTCTTCCACTTACCCCCTTTGAGCAGCAGCTGTGAACAGTTTTCTAACTAGCAGCTGACGGTACCGGCCCGTTAGCCGATGCAGAGCTTCTTTCAATATAGACTTGTCTATGTTGAAGTGAAGAAGGGTGGAACCACGAGCTAAAGCTTCGTCCCTTTTGGGATGGGGCTTTTTTCTGTGGAAAAAAAGAAAAGCGGAAATGGCCGTTTTGCTCTGACAGGTGTAAGGTGGACTTTCGAAGCGGCGCTTTTGCTGTACAGGAAGGACAGTTTATGACCCGAGGAGCAGGCCATTGCAGCTAGACAAGAATAAAGAAATGTCTACCAGACCCTGTGGTTTAGGCATTTCACTAGATTTAATTAAAAGGAGAGATTGGCATGGCAGACATGATTCAACTAAAGTTCCCTGATGGGGCAGTAAAAGAATTTGAGCAAGGCGTGACAACTGAAGAGATTGCACAGTCGATCAGCCCAGGATTACGCAAAAAAGCATTAGCTGGTAAAGTAGACGGCAAGTTAGTCGATTTGCGTACGCCGTTAACTGAAGATGGTGAAATCGCCATTGTGACACCAGAATCAGATGAAGCATTGGAAATTTTACGCCACAGTAGTGCGCATTTATTAGCTCAAGCGATCAAGCGCATGTACCCAGATGCAAAACTTGGTATTGGTCCAGTAATCGAACATGGTTTTTATTACGACATCGACACAGAAACAGCGATTACTTCAGAAGACTTGCCGTTGATTGAAAAAGAAATGAAACAAATCATTAACGAAAATGTTGAAGTTATTCGTCATGACGTAACTCGCGCAGAAGCACAAGAGCGATTTGCAGCAATTGAAGATCCTTACAAATTAGAACTGCTTGAAGCAATTCCTGATGGCGATCAAGTATCGATTTATGAACAAGGCGACTTTTTCGATCTTTGCCGTGGTGTTCATGTGCCCTCAACTGGTAAATTAAAAGAATTTAAATTGCTAAGCGTGGCCGGTGCCTATTGGAGAGGGAACAGTGACAACAAAATGCTTCAACGCATTTACGGAACTGCCTTTTTCAAAAAAGAAGATTTAAAAGCACATCTTGAAATGCTTGAAGAAGCAAAAGAACGCGATCACCGTAAAATCGGGAAAGAATTGAATTTATTCATGAACTCTCAAAAAGTTGGACAAGGCTTGCCAATGTGGCTTCCAAAAGGTGCGACAATTCGTCGTATTATTGAGCGTTATATCGTGGATAAAGAAGAACGTCTTGGATACGACCACGTGTATACTCCAGTAATGGGGAGCGTGGAATTGTATAAAACAAGTGGACATTGGGATCATTACCAAGAAGATATGTTCCCAGTAATGAAAATGGACAACGAGGAATTGGTGCTACGTCCTATGAACTGCCCGCATCACATGATGATTTTCAAACAAGGCATTCATTCGTATCGTCAAATGCCAGTCCGTATTGCAGAGCTTGGCCTTATGCACCGTTATGAAATGTCAGGCGCATTATCAGGACTTCAGCGTGTTCGCGGAATGACTTTAAATGACGCGCATTTATTTGTTCGCCCAGACCAAATAAAAGAAGAATTTAAACGTGTTGTTAATTTAATTGTTGAAGTATATAAAGATTTTAATATAAATGATTATTCATTCCGTTTGTCTTATCGCGATCCAGAAGACAAAGAAAAATACTTTGATGACGATGCAATGTGGAACCGTGCACAAGCAATGTTAAAAGAAGCGATGGATGAGTTGGATGTTGACTATATTGAAGTAGAAGGCGAAGCAGCATTTTACGGACCTAAAGTTGATGTTCAAGTGAAAACAGCACTTGGTAAAGAAGAAACATTGTCGACTGTTCAACTAGATTTCCTACTACCAGAGCGTTTTGACTTGTCGTATATCGGCGAAGATGGCAAACAGCACCGTCCAGTCGTTATTCACCGCGGAGTCGTTTCAACAATGGAACGTTTTGTCGCATTCTTAATCGAAGAATACAAAGGGGCATTCCCAACATGGCTAGCACCAGTTCAAGTCGAACTGATTCCAGTATCGCTTGATGCGCATAGTGCCTATACAAAAGAACTTCAAGAAAAATTGCAGTCTCACAAAATTCGCGTAGATATTGATGAGCGCGATGAGAAGTTAGGCTATAAGATTCGTGAAGCACAAATGCAAAAAGTACCGTACATGTTAGTGCTTGGCGATAAAGAATTAGAAGATGGTTCTGTAAATGTTCGTAAATACGGCGAGCAGAAATCAGAAAGCATGCCGTTTGAAGACTTTGTGAAACTGGTTCAAAGCGAACTTCGTTAATCAGCTTGACAGTGTTTGCAACACATGATACTATGAATAAGGTTATAGAATACTTATATGTGCAAGCAGGAGCACCCGCTTCTCACCTGATCGACCGATTGTTGGCAGGTATACACGATTGACTTTTACACGCAGAAAGACGCGTGTTGTCATATTTGCGGGTGAACCTCTGTGGTTCACCCGCTTTTGTTTTGATCGGAACCCTGTAAACCGGTTCGGCCGGTTCACACATTTAAGCTATTCGCGACACTATCCGGAGGTGGATTACTATTAGCAAAGACATTAATGTAAATGACGGTATTCGTGCACGTGAGTTGCGAGTTATTGATCAAAACGGTGAACAACTTGGCATCAAAACACGTATCGAAGCACTTGAAATTGCAGCTCGTGTCAACTTGGATCTTGTTCTTGTGGCTCCTCAAGCTAAGCCGCCGGTTGCTCGGATCATGGACCATGGTAAATTCAAGTTTGAGCAGCAAAAGAAAGATCGTGAAATCCGTAAAAATCAGAAAGTGATTGTCGTCAAAGAAGTACGCTTAAGCCCTTCAATTGACGATCACGATTTCAACACGAAACTTCGCAATGCAATCAAGTTCCTTGAAAAAGGCGACAAAGTGAAAGCTTCTATTCGTTTTAAAGGCCGTGCGATTACGCACAAAGAAATTGGACAACGTGTACTTGAACGTTTCGCAGAAGCGTGCAAAGAAGTTGCAACAGTTGAGCAGCGCCCGAAAATGGATGGTCGCAGCATGTTCTTGATGCTTGCACCAGTTAACGAAAAAGAATAAGAGATCATTGTTTAGGAGGAATTCGAAATGCCGAAAATGAAAAGCCATAGCGGTGCATCAAAACGTTTCAAAAAAACGGGTACTGGTAAAGTAAGACGCCACAGCTCACACACTAGCCACTTATTTGCAAACAAATCAACAAAACAAAAGCGTAAACTTCGCAAAGGGAAACTTGTTTCTTCAGGCGACTTGAAACGCATCAAATCATTAATCTATAACATGAAATAAGAAAAGCTAATGCACCCGTATAGATTCGACGGGTATAAGGCGAAGGGGCGAAGCAGCGTTTTTGCCGCACAGCCACTTTGACTTATGACCCCGAGAATCTGGGTGCTTGAGTCTAGACATGCAACAAAAAATCGAATTATTTATATTCAGCAGGAGGTAATGTGATATGCCACGCGTAAAAGGTGGAACAGTGACGCGCCAGCGTCGTAAAAAGGTCATTAAATTAGCAAAAGGTTATTATGGTGCAAAGCACATCCTTTTCAAAGTAGCAAACCAACAGGTAATGAAGTCAGGTAACTATGCTTACCGTGACCGTCGTAACAAAAAACGTGATTTCCGTAGACTTTGGATCACACGTATCAACGCAGCAGCTCGTATGAACGAAATTTCATACAGCCGTTTAATGCACGGATTAAAAGTTGCAGGCATCGACATCAACCGCAAAATGCTAGCTGAAATCGCTGTATCTGATGCAGCTGCATTCACAGCATTGGTTGACCAAGCGAAAAAAGCAGTAACTAAGTAATTAAAAGCGAAAGTGCCTGTTCAGACCCGACAGGCTTAAGACGGACCACCGAAGCGGCGTTTTTTTGCCGCACAGGTGGGCTGACTTAAGTCCCGAGGGTCTAGGCACTGCAGCTAGATAATAAAAGCGGAAATGACCGTTTTGCTCCGATAGGCATAAGATGAACTTTCCTAGTGGCTTTAGCCGCGTAGGAAGGGCAGCTTATGACCCGAGGAGCAGGTCATTGCAGCTAGATAATAAAAGCGGAAGTGCCTGTTCATTGCAGTCCATAGACCTCACACAACTAGAAAGCTGCGATGCATAGGCATTTAACGCAACAATAAAAAAGACTGACGATTTTTCGTCAGTCTTTTCTTATGGAGGAAAATCCAATGTTTTTGATTATCTTTGTGTATATGGCGATTTTGACAACGATGGCTTTTGTGATGATGAAAATTGATAAACACCAAGCGCAACATCGAGGGCAGCGAATTCCTGAAAAAAACTTGTGGACAGTCGCTATTTTCGGAGGCGGAATTGGGGCGTATCTTGGCATGATGGCTTTTCGCCATAAAACTAAGCATACCAATTTTCGTATAGGGTTTTTAGTTTTAGCGATACTCGATGGTGCATTTTTAATTTGGAGTTATCAAAACTTCTTTACGAAATAAATGTTTTATTCATCTTGTTTCATTAATCGCTCAATTGGATTTTTCCAGCTAATGTGCGCTTCTGGATAGTTCATCAAAATTTCCTTTTCGAGAAAATGGAAATCTTCTTTTGTGAAGCCCTGCAATTGATCGGGGTTCGAAACCCAGACGAAAATCGATACCACTTCAAAAGATTGTTCTGTAGTGCCCAAATATTTTTCGCCTTCGAACAAGACACCACGAAGGGCGATGAAAAAGTTTTTTTGTACGTTTTTTACATCATCTAAAAAATAATAATTTCCTGCTTCAAGTGCGGCATCCAATTTCCTTTTCGGATCCACGATATAACGGATCAATCGATAAAATAAATAGATGATTAATGCCAATACAATGAGGCGTATAAGAAAAGCCATTTGAATTACCTCCTGTTTTACATATTTCTACTAATTAGTATACGAGTTGAAAGTAAATAGGTTTCACGATTTAATAGAATAAAGGAGAGGTTAGTATGAAATTGCAAGAATTGTTTAAAATGCAAGAAGAACTCGATCGCTTTATCCAATCAACTCAAAATATTAATGAAGATGTGTTCCGAAAAAAAGGTTTGGCTTTATTAGTAGAGCTTGCAGAACTTGCCAATGAAACGCGCTGCTTTAAATTTTGGAGCACGAAAGGCGCATCAGAACGCTCTGTTATTTTAGAAGAATACGTAGATTCTATCCATTTCTTGCTGTCACTCGGCATTGAGAAAAACTTAAATACGTTAGAAAGCTGGCCAGATCCAATAGCCGAAAAAGAGCTGACTGAGTTATTCCTTCGCACACAACAAGCTATTCAAAAATTTCTTGAAAATTACTCGATGTCCAATTACATGGAAGTATGGAGTTGTTACGGCGGATTAGCTCGTGCGCTTGAATTTAACTATGAAGACGTCTTGGAAGCATATATACAAAAAAACAAAACCAATTACGATCGCCAGCAGGACGGCTATTAATAAACGAATGTTTTGATAATTGGTAGTTATTCCTTTATAATAAACAAGCAATGGATTATTTAGGAGGTCGAAATAATGACAAAATTGGATGAAACACAATTAATGTTAAAAGAATTGACCGACGCCAATGGCATCCCGGGGAATGAACGCCAATCGCGCGAAGTGATGAAGAAATACATAGAACCATTTGCCGATTCAATTGAAACGGATGGTCTTGGAAGTTTGATTGCTAAAAAAGAAGGATTAGCTGGTGGACCAAAAATTATGGTAGCGGGTCATTTAGACGAAGTTGGTTTTATGATTACGCAAATTGATGAAAAAGGCTTTTTGAAATTCCAACCAGTAGGCGGCTGGTGGTCACAAGTCATGCTAGCGCAACGAGTGACGATTACAACGCGTAGTGGAAAAGAAATTACGGGTGTTATTGGTTCAAAACCACCTCATATTCTAACTCCTGAAGCACGTAAAAAACCTGTTGAAATTAAAGACATGTTTATTGATATTGGTGCATCTTCTCGTGAAGAAGTGAAAGAATGGGGGGTTACACCTGGAGACATGGTAACACCTTATTTTGAATTCACAGTGATGAACAACGACAAACTATTGATGGCAAAAGCTTGGGATAACCGTATCGGCTGCGCTATCGCGATTGATGTGTTAAAAGGACTGAAAGGTGTGGACCACCCGAACGTTGTATACGGAGTTGGCACAGTCCAAGAGGAAATTGGTTTGCGCGGGGCTAAAACTGCAACTGCTAAAATCCAACCAGATATCGGTTTTGCAGTTGACGTAGGGATTGCTGGAGACACGCCAGGAATCACTAGCAAAGAATCAACTAGCAAAATGGGTGACGGCCCGCAATTGCTATTATTTGATGCTTCTATGGTATCTCATCGCGGCTTACGCGAACTTGTGGTTGATACTGCTGAAGAAGCGGGTATACCGTATCAATTTGAAACCATTGCAGCTGGTGGAACAGACGCTGGATCGATTCACTTAACAGCGAACGGCGTTCCTGCTCTCGCTATCGGTGTAGCGACGCGTTACATTCATTCGCATGCAGGCATACTGCACCGCGACGATTATGAAAACGCAGTGAAGTTGGTCATTGAAGTGATTAAAAAACTCGACAAAGACACAGTCGCACGTATTACATTTGAATAAATTCAGAAAACCCTTCGCCTCGGTGAAGGGTTTTTGTGTGTTTTGCAAACAAAGTAGTACTATGCGCAAACAAAGACTGTATTGCCGCAAACAAACAGCGAAGTAGCGCAAAGAACATTGGCTATACCGCAAACAATTAACTTAATCCCGCAAATAACTATAGATTTTTCGCTTTTCGCTTGCGAAAAGCAACTATTTGGAGATTTTCAGGTTTTCAAAAAGATGCTATACTCAATTTATTCTGATAGGAGGTACTCTATGCACAAAAAAGAACTCGTTTTACTCACTCAAGCCGAGTCGCTTGAAAGGTTATTACATCGGTTGCCTGAACATCACCCGCAACGCCAATTTCTACAAATCGAGTTGTACCGAAGTGCTGCAGGAAAGCGAGGAGAGGACAGACTTGCACGAAAGTTAGTTGAATTTAGTCCAGAAGAAAATTACCGTTTTATGCAGAATGTTTGCTTGTCGCTTGGCGAATGGAAAATCCAAATAGATGGATTATTGCTGACAGAACGCGGCGCGATTATTATGGAGTCGAAAAACATTAGCGGTCAACTGTATTTCGATAACCAAACAAGTGAATTTTCCCGAACCGATTTAGAAGGTATACGAACAGTGATGGAAGATCCCACGACTCAATTAAATAAAAATATTCGCTTTCTTACAAAATTCTTTAAACTCCATAAAATCAATTTGCCAATCAAAGGAATCGTCGTTTTCACTTCCAAACAATGTGAATTTATTGCGAAGCCGCAAAATAATACGGTTTGCAAAACCTATCAATTGATTGATTATCTATTCAATATACTCAACTCTTTCCCCGACCTGGCTACCCATCCCCATTTGTCAAAAATCGAAAAAATTCTTCAAAAACATCACTCCCCTTATAAGCGCATCCCTTTATGTCAGTTATATACGATAGCTTTTTCTGAGCTACGAACCGGTATTTATTGTGCTACTTGCAAAAACCATCAGATGATCCGGAAAAATCGATGCGGTTGGGTATGTGAGTTGTGTAAATCGGTAGACCCACTCGCGCTTGAAACTACGGTTCAAGAATATTTCTCGCTTGTTCATACTCACATAAGTAATAAACAGTTGAGGCAGTTTTGTAATATCGACTCCTCATTTGTTGCGTCACGTTTGTTAGCAACTTTTGATTTTGAAGCGGCTGGAGCATTACGCAACCGAACTTATCAATTAAAGAATAAAAACTAGCTTCTCACTCCGGTGAGAAGCTTTTTTATGTGTTTTGCAAACAAAGAATCGGATCGCGCAAACAACGGCGTTTATCCCACAAACAAACTCACTCATCTCGCAAACAATGAAACTCTCAAACTAGAATTGATAGAGATAGCGCAATAGAGCCTATCAAGTAAGAGTAAAGACAAGTTTTTTTGCGTTTTGCAAACAAAGTGTCGGATCGCGCAAACAAACTGCCATATGTTGCAAACAACTGAATGGATAGCGCAAACAACGGCATCTATCCTGCAAACAAACTCACTTATCCCACAAACAAACAAACAAATCCTAAACAAAAAAATGTACATAATTATTGACTTAATGTTAAGTATAGTATACATTATGTTATATAAACCGAACATACAAGAAGGAAGGATGAAGCAGATGCTCAAAAATCGTGTGAAAGAACTCAGGGCTCGGTACGGCTTCACACAAAGTGATCTCGGCAAACAAGTAGATGTCACGCGTCAAACTATTGCTTTTATTGAAAAAGGGGAATTTTCACCTTCTATTACACTTTCGCTAAAACTAGCAAAAGCGTTACAAACAAACGTCAACGACTTATTTTGGTTAGAGGAGGACGAGAAACATGAAAAATGATTTTCGCATGCAGTATCCGTTGTGGATGATGGGGTTTATTGTGGTATTGGGGTTATTTTTGTTTGGAGTTAATTCACCAGAAACAACTGAAATTGTTAATACTGAGACTGAACAAAGCTTCCTTGTTGAATATGGACTGGTGCAAGGATTTATTATTTTAGGATCCATTGTTTTATACCTCATCATGTTGTTTGTCTTTTACATGAAAATAAGACGACATAACAAAATGAATCCGACACAAAAAATCCCGTCTTTTGCAATTCGCCCACCCGAATATTTAGAACAAGATGAAGGGATGACCCATATTACACGAAAAGCCTCTCAAAAAGTCTATACATTTATGACGTGGAGTTTACCGGGACTTGCGGTATTTGCGATGTTTTCACCGCTATCCCGTATTTACACTGTGCTTGCTATTTTGGTAGTCGCATTTTTGCAATACGTCATTTACTACCGAGAAATTCGCAAGCATTTAAGGGAGGAAGATGAATGATTACCGAATACTTTTTAGTCTTTTTAGGCGCAGCCATTCCTTGGTTTGAAATCGCCGTAGTCATTCCGCTCGGCATCGTTTGGGGACTGTCACCATTTTGGGTAATGGTTTTGGCGTTTGTCGGTAACATGGCAACAGTGCTCGCTTTAATCGTTGGCTTTGATCGTTTCAAAGTTTGGTATACGAAACGTCAAGAAGCAAAAGGCAAAGCAGCATCTAAAAAAAGTGAGCGTGCTAAAAAAATCTGGAACCGATATGGCTTGCCAGGTCTTGCGCTGCTTGGCCCCATTTTGATTGGTACCCATATTGCCGCATTTATCGGCATGACACTTGGTGCAACCAAAAAGAACACGACTGTTTGGCTAACAATTAGCATTGCTGCGTGGACGCTAGCATTTGGCCTATTAACAGCACTTGGTTTTGATTTCTTCACGGATAAAATATAAGCTGTGCTATACTTGAGCTATTCTGAAATAAAGGCGTGAACGTATAATGAAAAGAATTGAATCAAATCAAAACTCACTCGTTAAGCATTGGAAAAAGCTTAGCACTACACGGAAAGAGCGCGATAAATTCGCGGAATTCTTAGTAGAAGGATTTCATTTAACTGAAGAAGCACTGCGTAAAAAAGATCTTGTGAAATCACTAATCGTGCGCGAAGGCGTAGATATTCCAGAAGGCTGGGATATTGAAGGCGTTGCACATTATTCGGTGACTGCTACTGTGGCGAAAGAAATTTCGGAAACCGAGCACACGCAAGGTATTTTCGCACATTGCGCGCAACCCGAGTTTACTGAAGACGAACAAAAGTCATGGACAAAGCTATTGATGATTGATGCGGTACAAGATCCAGGGAATATCGGAACCATGATTCGTACAGCTTCAGCGAGCGGCATTGATGCGGTTATTCTAGGCAAAGGTTGCGCTGATCCGTACAACCCGAAAACGGTTCGTTCGGCACAAGGGTCGCATTTCCAGATTTCCATCGTTAAAGGGGAGTTGATGGAATGGACCGAACAAACAAAAGCGAGCGGCATTCCCATTTTTGGAACAGCGCTTCAAAACTCTACGCCGGTTCACGAAGCAAAAACGCTTGAGCAGTTTGCGTTAATTGTTGGCAATGAAGGCAGTGGTGTGGATCCGGTTCTCTTGCAACAAACCGATCAAAACTTGATGGTTCCGCTATACGGAAATGCAGAATCGTTAAATGTAGCAGTCGCTACAGGGATTTTATTGTATAGCTTAGTTCCAAAAAACTAAGTTTGATAAAACTGGAGAACTTTCGTATAATGAAGAGGTAAATAAGTAAAAGCGAAGAACGGGAAAAGTACGTTGCGCCCTTACATCACAGAGATTCTGCACCTTGACTGGAAGTGTGGATATGTAAACGCCTCAGAAGTTCACCCCGCGAGCTGCCCAACGGGACCAGTAGTGATACTGTAAAGATGGGCCGGTGAAGAGCCGTTATGTAAATGAGTGATTGCGATTTGCAATAACTAGGGTGGTACCGCGAATAATGCCTCGTCCCTTTTCTGGGACGGGGCTTTTTACTGTCTAAGGAGGAGAAAAAATGGAAGCACAATTGCAGGAATTGAAAACACAAGCGCTTGAAAAAATTGCCGAAGCATCAACGGTTAAAGAACTTAATGATGTTCGTGTTGCGTATTTAGGAAAAAAAGGACCGATTACGGATTTATTAAAAGGCATGGGGAAACTACCAGCTGAAGAACGTCCGAAAATGGGTGCTTTAGTCAATGTAGTACGTGAAGAAGTAACAACGCAACTAGAAGCTCGCATGGTTCTTTTAGAAGAAGAAGCAATCAATGCGAAATTGCAAAGTGAAACGATTGATATCACATTGCCAGGACGTCCTGTGAAAACAGGGAACGCACATCCGTTAACGCGTGTTGTCGAAGAAATTGAAGATTTATTTATTTCAATGGGTTACGAAGTGGCAGAAGGTCCAGAAGTTGAAAAAGATTATTATAACTTTGAAGCGCTAAACTTGCCGAAAGGCCACCCGGCTCGTGATATGCAAGATTCCTTCTATATAACAGAAGATGTTTTACTGCGTACGCATACTTCTCCTGTACAAGCACGGACAATGGAAGCAAAAGGCGGAGAGCCGATTAAAATCATTTGCCCGGGTAAAGTATACCGCCGCGATAGCGACGACGCGACGCACTCACACCAATTCACACAAATCGAAGGATTGGTGATTGGAGAAGATATTCGCATGAGCGACTTGAAAGGAACACTTTCAGTATTTGCTAAGAAAATGTTTGGCGATGATCGTGAAATTCGTCTTCGTCCAAGTTTCTTCCCGTTCACAGAGCCTTCTGTTGAAATGGATATTTCATGCTTTAAATGTGGAGGCAGTGGTTGCAACGTTTGCAAAAAAACAGGCTGGATTGAAATTCTGGGCGCTGGAATGGTGCATCCAAATGTTCTTGAAATGGCCGGTTATGACTCGAAACGCTTAACTGGATTTGCTTTTGGTATGGGTCCAGAACGTATTGCGATGTTAAAATATGGCGTCGAAGATATTCGTCATTTCTACACAAACGATGTTCGCTTTTTATCACAATTCCAACGTACAGAACTTTAAGGAGGAAATAAAACATGCTCGTATCCATAAATTGGTTGAAAGACTATGTAAATACACAACAATTACCACCTGCTGAATTAGGCGAAAAAATAACGCGTTCAGGTATCGAAGTAGATGCAGTGATCGACCGTTCACACGGCATGACAAATGTCGTTGTGGGTTATGTTGAATCTTGTGTTAAACACCCCGAAGCTGATAAATTATCAATTTGCCAAGTAGATGTTGGAGAAGAAACAGCACAAATTATTTGTGGCGCTCCCAATATTGCAGAAGGTCAAAAAGTCATTGTGGCACGTCCTGGAGCAAAACTTCCAGGCGGCATAAAAATTAAAAAAGCGAAACTTCGCGGAGAAGAATCGAATGGCATGATTTGTTCGCTTCAAGAACTTGGCATCGAAGGCAAGCTAGTACCAAAAGCTTACGCTGAAGGTATTTATGTATTACCAAAAGACGCAGAAACAGGATCGGATGTTATTGCGAACTTTAATTTAGATGACACGGTTTTAGAACTTGGGTTAACACCAAACCGTGCAGATGCGATGAGCATGTTAGGTGTAGCTTATGAAGTTGGTGCCATTTTATCTGAAGAAGTTAAATTACCGGAAATCAGCTACCAAGAATCGGCAGACACAGCGGCTTCTATGTTAACGTTAACGGTTGATGCACCTGAAGCCAATCCGTTGTATGTTGCTAAAGTGGTCCGTAATATTAAAGTACAAGAATCGCCAATGTGGCTGCAACAACGTTTAATGGCTGCAGGGGTTCGTCCGCATAATAATGTAGTCGACGTTACAAACTACGTACTAATGGAATATGGTCAGCCTCTTCACGCATTTGACTATGATTTGTTGGGAACAGGCAATATTACGGTTCGTCACGCTAAAGAAGGCGAAATGATTACAACTTTAGACGACGCGGAGCGTAAATTATCTGCTCATCAATTAGTTATTACAAATGGTGAAAAACCAGTCGCTATTGCTGGCGTAATGGGCGGGGCAAACTCAGAAGTAAGTGATGCGACAACAACTGTTGTAATCGAGTCTGCTTATTTTGAGTCAGGATCTGTTCGTCAAACTTCAAAAGATCATGGTCTTCGCAGCGATGCAAGTTCACGTTTTGAAAAAGGCGTAGATCCAAATCGTGTCATTCCAGCAGCTGAACGTGCAGCACAATTATTGTCTGAACTAGCTGGTGGCGAAGTATTGTCAGGTTCTGTTGTATTCGATAAAGTGTCAAAAGAAGAAAAAATCGTTAAAGTATCTCCAGACTTTATTAATAGCCGTCTAGGTATGAAAATTGCCTTTGAAGAAATGTTAGACATTTTAAACCGTTTGAAATTCACGACAGAAGCCGTTAACGGTCAATTGGTCATTTCTGTACCAACTCGTCGTCAAGATATTCAAATTCCTGAAGACGTCATTGAAGAAATTGCGCGATTGCACGGCTATGACGAAATTCCTGCAACATTGCCAGAAGCGGAAACAACTCCTGGTGGCTTGACACCTTATCAAGCAAAACGCCGCATTGTTCGTAACTTTTTAGAAGGCGCAGGGTTGTTGCAAGCAACGACGTATTCGTTAACGTCTGAAAAGTCGGCAAAACAATTTGCGTTGGAAAAAACAGAAACGACACGTTTATTGATGCCAATGAGTGAAGAGCGTAGCATTTTGCGTCAAAGCTTATTGCCGCATTTATTGGAATCAGTTACGTATAATACGGCTAGAAGAATGGATTCGGTAGCGTTATATGAAACTGGAGCGGTATTCTTAAAAGGCAACGACGAACTATTAAACGAACAAGAACATTTAGCAGTGGCAATCACTGGACTGTGGCTCGACAATAGCTGGCAAGGCGAGAAAAAACCAGTCGACTTTTTCGTGCTGAAAGGCATTGTAGAAGCTCTTAGTGCGAAACTTGGCGTTGAGCTAACATTCGAACGCGGTCAAATGGACGACTTGCACCCAGGCAGAACTGCGTTTGTTGTATTAAATGGCCAACGTATTGGGGTCATTGGTCAATTGCACCCGTCTGAGCAAAAAGCGCGTGACTTGAAAACGACAGTAGTGATGGAATTAAACTTAGCAGCTATATTAACGCTTGAGACAGAAGCGTTAGTTTATACACAAGTTCCACGTTATCCGTCTATGTCACGCGACGTTGCATTAGTTCTTTCTAAATTTGTAGAAGCTGCAACGATCGAAAATGTTATTCGCAGCGCTGGTGGTAAACTATTAAAAGACGTTCGCGTATTTGACCTTTACGAAGGTGACAAAATGGAAGAAGGCAAAAAGTCAGTAGCCTTCTCATTAACGTACTTCGATCCTGAAAAAACATTGACGGACGAAGAAGTAACAAAAGCGCATGAAAAAGTATTAGCAGCCTTAACAGATGTTGGAGCAGAACTAAGAAGCTAAAGTAAGTTTGAGTTTATATAAAAAAAGGGAGAATCCAATTGGATTCTCCCTTTCTTAGTATTTTAAGCATGATGGTATAATAAATTTACTTTTTATAGGACTTTTTTGCTTCAATATGCAAAAAAATGTGGTAGTATTTATCTAATACGAATTACGGGGGTACTCTTATGAAGAGGCTAATAAAAAACGAAAGTGGGATATCTTTAGTAGAAATACTAGCTGCAGTAGTGATTTTAGGAATTGTTCTTGTTAGCGTCATGACTTTTTTTACTCAATCAGCAAAGTTTACTGCGAATAATCATGATACTTTGACGGCTGTACAGGTTGGAGAAGAAGTTGTAGCTAAAGTAAGAGAGGTTAAATCACTGACTGAGTTAACAGGTTCTCAGCAAAAATTCACAGGAAACGCTACAAAAGTTACTTCTGGAACATTGCATCCAGAATACACAATAACAATTGAAAAAACACAAGGTGTTGTTAAATCAAAATTACAAAAAGTGAGAATAGTGGTATTGGCTAAGAATAATGCCAGTAAGCCTAATTCTGCTTTTACAACAGAAATGTTTTATGAGGTGAACTAGATGAGAAATGAAAATGGAATTACATTAGTAGAACTTCTAGGTGTCTTAGTAATTACAAGTATCATTATGGTTGTTATAATGTCTGTTTTTTCAACGGGGGCGAATTCATCTGAACGCACTGCGAGTCGACAGCAACTTCAGCAAGAATCTAATTTAATCGTTGAACAAATACGAGCGAGTTATTTGAAGAACGAAAAGGATAGTGCGGTTGAACAAAAATTCAAAGTTAGAATTGATGGAAGTAAGTTGTTGATTTCGAAAATTGATGGTTCTAATGAAAATATTATTTCGACAGGTTATCAATATAGTATGGGGACAGGGGCGGGACCAGGACCCGTAGTTGTCGTTTTCGATAGAACTAAAGTTTCGCCATTTTATTTGAAAACTTGCTCAAACAATCAATGTTTTGAAGTGCAAACTTCGTTTAGTAAATTGAAATAGGAGGTGGGTTAATTGAAACCAATTCGAAATGAGAAAGGTTATGCTTTACTATTTGTTATGCTTCTCGTTGTTCTTTTTACAATTATGGGGATGGGCTTATTTACCATGAATATGAATGCAGCAAAACAATTTAGTATGAAAGAAAAACAAGTTGGCGCAAGACACCAAGCAGAAATGGGTGTTTTGCATTATAAAGCAGAACTTGCAGAAATAATAAGGTTGAATCCTCGAAAAGTAAACCTTTCATGCGCGGATTTAACAAAAGCAGTATCTGGGACATCAGATGATGGCAAGTCTGGTTATGTAGTAAATACAGCGAATGTGCAATGTAGTTTAACAAATGGAGATTTTTCGATTTCTGTACTGAGTAAAGGGACTTATTTGGATCGAGAAGATAAAATCAGAGCTAAACTATATGTGAAGAACATGCGAGGAAGCACATTAGATCCCGGAGAGATACCAGAGCCAAATGATTATAATGATACCCTAAAAGTAGTGAATGATAATAATTATATTTTTGAAAATGGAACTTATACACAGACTGCTCAAAGTTTACAGATGAAAAAAAATGTAACAAATAAAGAGGGTAATGGGAATAGGATTATTATTGAGAGAAACTTCTATATAAATGGAGATATGGATTTTACAAATCATGCATGCTTAGTAGTACGAGGAGATTTAGTTGTTAAAGGAGATATTAAATCTATTAATAAAATATATACTTTTGTGTATGGGGATGTATATTATAAAAGTATCTCTGCAACTTCTAGCAATAACGTGTTTTTTGTTTCAGGAAATGAATATGTAAATGGAGTGAAAATGAACACTAAAAAGTTCAGTTCTGTTCCATCGGGTAGTCAGTATTATGATAGTGGGAAAACGTGTATTTTATCTAGCTCTAACCCAGGTACATTCACGCCAATATGGGATTTTAATGGTGAAACAGAAGTAGATTATTTTGTAGACTGATAACTATTTCTGCGAGGGGTTATCAGTAGTAAGTTTATTTTATAGAAAACAGAAAAGCTCTCTTGCCTAAATCAAATACCAGCTCGTAATATTGTAGCCGGCTCATTTGATATAGTGTTCAAGAGAGCTTTTTTGGACTTTTTACTTCCGACGCTTTCCAGCTAACGCAATCGCTTTTTTCGTATTCGCAAAATGAAATTTCGTTAATCCTTTCAAATAATCTACTCCATGCTTTAATAAAATCTTCGCAGCGGCTTCATCTACAATTTTTCCCGCACCTTTTGGCAAAGTAACGCCAGCTTCTGTACTCATTCGGTCCATTTCATCAAGAAACGCAACACGGGCAATGATCGATGCACAAGCAACAGATACATGAAGACCTTCTGCTTTTGTAGAGAATAAGACATTTTCCCGCACAATTTCCGTTTCTTCTTTAATGTGCTTATAGTAAATCGAACGTTCAGCAAATTGATCGATCAAAATCGCATCTGGTTTCTCGGGTGCAATTTTAGCAAGTACGTGCTTGAGTGCTTGGTTGTGAAGAAGTGCTTTAATCTTTCCTTGTGACCAGCCTTGTGCTTGAACTTTATTGTATTTGTCGTTTTTTAATGTAAGCACACTATGAGCAAATGCTCTTTTTAAGTCTGGCGCAACTTTGCGCATCCAGTCATCCGTTAATTGTTTAGAATCTTTCACACCGAGTTCGTAAGCGAGTTCAACTTTATCAGAAGGGACAAAGCAAGCTGCGACAGTGATGGGACCGAAAAAATCACCCGTACCGGTTTCGTCAGATCCGAGAACAGACTGTTTGGCAAAACCTTCAGGTAGTTTATCGCCTTTTGTGGAAACAATTTTGTCTGAAGCGGGGGCAGTTCCCCATTTTGCGGCTTCACGGTCTGCGCCGTTTCCTTGAAACATGACTTTTCCAGATGTGTATACGGTCACCACAGTGTCTGGTAATTTTGCGCTGAATCGTGCATATGGATTTTTGGATGCTACTTTGTTTTTTTGGTAATGGTCAATCACTTGGAGAAGATGTTCCTCTGATAGTTTCAGAACTGTGTTAGACATGGACGAGTCACCTTTCTTTGATTCACAATCGGCTTGTGTTCATGGTATGATGGATTATAGAATTCCAAAGGGGGATATTGCATTGTCAGAGCAACATAAAATTCACACGGTCGTTGACATCTATGGCAACACCTATAAAATGGTTGGAACCGAAACTTCTGGTCATATGCGTCTTGTAGCATCGATGGTGGATAGCAAAATGCGCGAGATTAATGCTTTGAATCCATCACTAGATCAAGCGAAGCTTGCTGTCTTGACGGCATCAAATGCGGTACATGACTATCTTAAACTGAAAGAGCAAGTAGAACAATTAGAAAATGAATTGAAAAAACTGAAAGGTTGACGTGAATGCTTAATATACTTTTACTCGTCTTACTGATCGGTGGCATCATCGTGGGCGCAAAAAGAGGTTTTGTTGTCCAGTTGATTCATATGGTTGGCTTTGTAATTGCTTTAGTCGCGGCTTATAAATACTATAAACCTTTATCTGAATACTTTGTTCTATGGATTCCATATCCAGCTATCAATGAAAATTCCCAGTTTACGCTAGTAGTCGATCAATTGGACTTAGACCAAACATTTTATCAACTATTAGCATTCGCGGTTATTTTCTTTGTGGTTAAGTTTGCGTTGCAATTGCTTGCATCCATGTTTGATTTTTTAAAGTATTTACCGGTACTTGGCTTTTTCAGCAAAATACTTGGTGCAGCATTAGGGTTTATCGAAGCATACATACTATTATTTATTTTTGTCTATGTATTTGCCTTGCTTCCAATAGATGCAGTGCAAAACCAGTTAGAGAATTCCGGAATTGCCCAAGCGATGCTTGAGCACACACCTTATTTCTCGGAGAAAGTAAAAGAATGGTGGTATATTTATATGTAGTAGGAACTTCTCTCTTACGAGGGAAGTTTTTTTAATCGAAACGGGGAGGGCTTTTGGTGAATAAGAAAATCATCATCAGAACACTTGAAAAAATTGCGTTATACATGGAACTTAAAGGGGAAAACCCGTTTAAAGTGTCGGCTTTTCGAAAAGCCGCGCAAGCGTTAGAGTTAGATCAGCGTAGCTTGGATGAAATTGAAGATGTGACAAAACTTAAAGGCATCGGCAAAGGAACAGGTGACGTGATTCTTGAACTCATCAACGATAATAAATCCACGGTTCTAGAGGAGCTTCAAGAAGAAGTGCCAAAAGGGCTCGTTCCTATGATGAAGCTTCAAGGCTTAGGTGGTAAAAAAATTGCCAAATTATACAAAGAACTAGGCATCGGCTCAATGGAAGCGTTAAAAGCAGCTTGTTTAAATGAAGAAATTCAAAAGTTGCCAGGGTTCGGTCCGAAATCAGAAGAGAAAATTTTAAAAGAGCTAAATGAATTTGAAACAAAACCTGACCGTCAACCTATTTGGAAAACAGAAGAAACCGTGGCGTTTATCAAAGACGTCTTAACTTCGATTGCAGAAGTCACGGAGTTTTCAGTTGCTGGCAGTTTCCGCCGGACAAAAGAAACAAGTAAAGATATCGACTTTATTATTGCAACGGCTGAACCTGCAAAAGTTAAAGAACAATTGCTAGCAGCTTTGCCAATTCAAGAGACCATTGCGTCTGGAGACACAAAAGTGTCTGTCACTGTAGAAGTTTTAGAACCAATTGATGTCGATTTTCGATTGGTAGCACCAGAAGAATTTGTGACTGCCCTGCATCATTTTACCGGATCGAAAGATCATAATGTGAAGATGCGCCAATTGGCTAAATCGCAAAACAAAAAAATTAGTGAATACGGTGTCGAGCAAGAAGACGGCAGCATCCAAACGTTTTCAACTGAAACCGAATTTTTCGCTCATTTTGGTCTGCCTTTTATTCCGCCATCAGTTCGTGAAGATGGACGAGAACTCGACCGTTTAGAAGAACTACCTGAATTGGTGACGATTGAAGATATTGTAAGTGATCTGCATATGCACACCACATGGTCAGACGGCGCTAATTCATTAACCGAAATGATTGATGCTTGTGTAGCGAAATCGTACCAATACATGGTCATTACCGATCATTCACAATACTTGAAAGTGGCTAACGGGTTAACACCAGAACGATTAACTGACCAAAATGGCCAAATTCGTGAATTAAACAAGAAATACTCAGAAATTGAAGTGTTCTCGGGGACAGAAATGGATATTTTACCGGATGCAAGCTTAGATTTTGATGACGATATGCTTCAAAAATTGGACTTTGTCATTGCTAGTATTCACTCGAGTTTCCAACAACCACAAGAGCAAATTATGGACCGCATTTTGACGGCGATGAAAAACCCAAATGTGCACATGATTGCGCATCCGACAGGGAGAATAGTAGGGCAGCGTGAGGGGTATAATCCAGACGTTGAACAGATTTTAGATTGGGCAAAAGAATACGGCAAAATTGTCGAATTAAATGCCAGCCCGTATCGCTTAGATTTGGCAGTTCCGTATTTAGTGATGGCGCAAGAAAAAGGCGTTCCCGTCGCTATTAATACAGATGCTCACGCAATTGAAGGATTAGAAGTGATGGAAACGGGTGTAAAGCATGCTCAAAAAGCATGGTTGAAAAAAGACACTGTAGTCAACACATGGTCACTGGAGAAATTCAAAGCATTTATCAATAAGTCGAAATAACAAATCAGTTACCCAAGATAAGATTTATCACATATTCAAAGTTAGGAGGTTCTTAAATGATCGCAGAACGCGCATTAAGAACACTTGAGTTTTATAAAATCCGAGATGAAGTGGCTCGTTACTGTACTTCGTCACTCGGAAAAGCACACGTAGACAATTTACTACCGTCTACGGATATTAATGAAGTCAATCGACTGTTAGAGCAAATGGACGAAGGCGCACAAGTTTTGCGTGTAAAAAACAATGTCCCAATGGGTGGTATTTTTGATATTCGCCTTCAAGCGAGAAGAGCGCAAATTGGGGGTAGCTTAAGCCCGATGGAATTAATGGAAGTTTCATCAACTGTTCGTGCAAGCCGTATTTTGCGTCAGTTTTTTGAAACCATTCAAGAAGAAGGCGTTGTACAAATCCCTCATTTTTTAGAGAAAAAAGAATCAATGCCAATTTTAACGGCACTTGAACACGCGATTAACGTATGCATCGATGACAATGGTGGTGTTTTAGACAGTGCCAGTACAGAGTTGCGTTCAATTCGCCAACAATTGCGAACGCAAGAAAGCCGTGTACGTGAACGTTTAGAAAGTTTAGTGCGTGGAAAAAATGCATCGAAAATGTTGTCGGATTCAATTGTAACCATACGGAATGATCGATTTGTAATTCCGGTCAAACAAGAATACCGTAGCCATTACGGAGGCATTGTTCATGACCAATCTTCGTCTGGGCAAACTTTGTTTATCGAGCCCGACTCTGTCGTACAAGCTAATAACGAAGTCCGTCGTTTAAAAATGAAAGAAAAAGAAGAAATTGATCGTATTTTAATGATGCTGTCAGCACAAGTGCAAGAAGTTGCTCACGAGCTATTTGTACTAGTAGATGTTCTCGGAGAAATTGACTTGATCTTGGCGAAAGCAAAATACGGGTCCGCGCATAAAGGCACAAAGCCTACAATGAATACTGAAGGCTATATAAACTTGAAAAAAGCACGTCATCCGATGATTCCAAAAGAGGAAGTCGTACCAAACGATATTGAATTTGGTCGTGACATTACAGCGATTGTCATTACTGGACCAAACACAGGTGGTAAAACAGTTACGTTGAAAACAGTGGGACTTGCGACGTTAATGGCGCAATCTGGTTTACCAGTGCCGGCACTTGATGGTTCCGAACTTGCGGTATTCGATCAAATTTTTGCAGATATTGGTGACGAACAGTCAATCGAGCAAAGTTTGAGTACATTCTCATCTCATATGGTCAATATTGTTGATATTTTAACGAAGTTTGATGAAAATTCACTAGTTATTTTTGATGAACTTGGAGCTGGTACAGACCCTCAAGAAGGAGCTGCACTCGCTATTTCGTTATTAGATGAAGTTCACGGCAGAGGAGCTCGTGTGATCGCGACAACGCATTATCCTGAACTAAAAGCATATGGGTTTAACCGTCCAGGGGTTGCGAACGCAAGTGTAGAATTTGACGTGGAAACATTAAGTCCGACTTACCGCTTATTAATTGGTGTGCCAGGACGAAGCAATGCATTTGAGATTTCAAAACGACTAGGATTGCCAGAGCATATTATTAGCCATGCGAAAAGCTTTACGGGAACCGATAGTAAAGCTGTCGATTCAATGATTGCATCTCTTGAGAAAAGTCGTCGTGAAGCAGAACAAGATGCAGAACGCACACAAGAAGTGTTGTCAGAGTCAGAGCAATTGAAAAAAGAGCTAGCTCAACAACTTGAAGAATATGAGCAGAAAAAAGAGCAACGAGAAGAAAAAGCAAAAGAAAAAGCGCGGAAAATCGTGGACGAGGCTAGAGCGGAAGCAGAGTCCGTTATATCGGAACTGCGTAAAATGCAACTTAATCAAGGCTCATCAGTTAAAGAGCATGAACTGATCAATGCGAAAAAACGACTAGATGAGGCGATGCCTGAAAATCGTATTTTGAAAAAAGCAGCCAAAGCTAATGAAGCAAAACCTTTACAACCTAATGATGAAGTCAAAGTTATTTCTTTTGGACAAAAAGGAACGTTAGTTGAAAAAGTATCTAAAAATGAGTGGATTGTTCAAATTGGTATATTGAAGATGAAATTACCTGAATCTGATTTGTCTTTCACTAAACCTGAAAAACAAAAAGAAACGCGAACGATGGCAACCCTAAAAGACCGTGATAGCCATGTGAAAATGGAACTTGATTTGCGTGGGGAACGATACGAAGATGCATTGGCACGTGTTGAAAAATACTTAGACGATGCGTTATTATCAAATTACCATCAAGTATCGATTATTCACGGAAAAGGAACAGGTGCCTTGCGTCAAGGTGTTCAGCAATATTTGAAAAAGCATCCACGCGTGAAGAGCTATCGTTTTGGTGAAGCAGGAGAAGGCGGCTCTGGTGTCACTGTCGCTGAATTAAAGTAAGTTTCCGAAGAGGAGCATAAGAAATGACAGAAACAAGATTTTGGACACACCCTTTAGTCGAATCAGCTGGCTATTTCAGTGTCGTCGTATTGTGTTTAATCGTTGCCATGGTAATTTTTGAAATGGTCACAAAGTACAATAACTGGGAACAAATTAAAAAAGGGAACTTAGCAGTAGCAATGGCGACCGGGGGGAAGATCTTTGGAGTAACCAATATTTTTCGTTTTTCAATTGAGCAGCATAACTCATTGTTTGAAATGGTCGCATGGGGAATATACGGTTTTACATTGTTGATTTTTGCTTATGTTTTGTTTGAATTTTTGACACCGAAATTTAAAGTAGATGACGAAATTGAACGAGATAATCGCTCAGTTGGATTTATATCACTAACTATTTCTGTCGGATTGTCGTTTGTGATAGGCGCAAGTATTCAATAGGAGTTGGACGTTGTGGAAAATCTCATTAAAATATTATTTGTTTTTTGTGCAATCTTTATGATTGTAGGAGTTATTTTTTTGTTTCTTTTATAAGGATTAAAGCCAGCTTTTTAGTTGGCTCAGCTTGTAGACAGAAGAATTATTTTGTTAGTTAACGAATGAATATTCATCTTATCCTATATACTGGATCCTTCGCTCCATGCGGACGCTTTCCGCGGACGAAGTGCTGAGCCTCCTCGTCGCAAGCTCCTGCGGGGTCTCATCACTCCGTTTCTCCGCAGGAAAGTCAGTGACCGAAGGGACTTCGGGCAA